>NZ_JBFAYQ010000034.1:0-77085 GCF_040681345.1 Streptomyces sp. NPDC051776
GGTTGGGGTCGGTGAAGTCGAACATCGGTCATACGCAGGCGGCTGCGGGTGTCGCGGGTGTGATCAAGATGGTGCTGGCGATGCGGCACGGGATGTTGCCGCGCACGCTGCACGCCGACGAGCCCAGTTCGCGTGTGGACTGGGCGGCGGGGGATGTCCGGTTGGTCCATGAGACCACCGACTGGCCGCGGGTGGCGGGCCGGCCGCGGCAGGCGGGTGTGTCGGCGTTCGGCGTCTCGGGCACCAACGCGCATGTCGTTCTCGGGGAGGCCCCCGAGGCGCCGGACCCCGATCCTGGCGCCCCCGCCTCCGTGCCGCCCGCTCTGCGCCTGCCGTCCACGGCGGTGCCGTGGGTGGTCACCGGCCGCACCCCCGCGGCCCTGCGCGATCAGGCCCGTCGGCTCGCCGGCTTCGTACGGTCCCGCCCGCGGACGGACCCGGCGCGCACCGCCGCCGCGCTGCTCACCACCCGGTCCGTGTTCGAGGAGCGGGCCGTGGTGCTCGGCACCGGCCACGACGAACTGCTGGACGGTCTGGACGCCCTGGCCGCCGGCCGCACGCGGCCCGGCCTGGTCACGGGCTCCGCATCCGGATCCGGCCGGACCGCCTTCCTCTTCGCCGGACAGGGGTCCCAACGCCCTGGCATGGGGCGGGAGATGTACGACACGTACGAGGTGTTCGCGGATGCCTTCGACGAGGTGTGCGCGCAGACCGACACCACCCTCGAACGGCCGCTCCAAGAGGTCGCGTTCGGGGAGGACCCCGAACTGCTGAACCGCACCGCCTACGCGCAGCCGGCCCTCTTCGCCCTGGAAGTCGCCCTGTTCCGGCTCGCCGAGTCCTTCGGCGTACGCCCCGACGTCCTCCTCGGCCATTCCATCGGCGAACTGGCGGCTGCGCATGTCGCGGGGGTGTGGTCCCTGGACGACGCCTGCCGCCTGGTGGTGGCGCGCGGCCGGTTGATGCAGGCGCTCCCGGAGGGCGGCGCCATGGTCTCCCTGCAGCTCCCCGAGGACGAGGTGCTGCCACTGCTGGAAGGGCGTACCGAGCGGGCCGGAATCGCAGCCGTCAACGGGCCGCGGACCACGGTGATCGCGGGAGTCGCCGCAGATATCGAGGAGATCGCGGGGCAGGCGAAGGCGCAGGGCCACCGGGTCACCGCGCTCCGCGTGAGCCACGCCTTCCACTCACCGCTGATGGAACCGATGCTGCGCGACTTCCGGCGCGTCGCCGAGTCGCTGGAGTTCCACCCGCCGCGCCTGGCCCTCGTGTCGGATCTCACCGGCCGACCCGCCGACCCCGACGACCTGACCGACTCCGAGTACTGGGTGCGGCACGTCAGACACCCCGTCCGCTTCGCCGACGGAGTCCGCACCCTGAGCGGCCTCGGTGTCACGCGCTGCCTCGAACTCGGCCCCGACGGCACGCTTTCCGCGCTGGCGGCGCAGAGCCTGCCGTCGGAGGACGACGTGCTCGCCGTCCCGGCGCAGCACAAGGACCAGTCCGGGCCACGGGCCTTCGAGGCCGCTCTCGCCGCGCTGCACACGCGGGGAGCACCCGTCGCCTGGACGACACACCTCACGGGAACCGGCACCGCCACCATCAGCACAGATGGCAGCGGCAGCGGCAGCGGAACAGGCACCGGGGCCGGCGCCCCGCCCGTACCGCACGAGCCGCTGCCGACCTACGCCTTCCAGCGGCGCCGCGCCTGGCTGCCCGCCACGCCGTCCGGCGCCGCCGGGATCCGAGCCGCGGGCCTCGGCGCCGCCCGGCACCCGCTGCTGGGGGCCGCGGTCGAACTCGCCGACGCCGGCGGCATGCTGCTCACCGGGCGGCTCTCCGTACGGTCGCAGTCCTGGCTCGCCGACCGTGAGACGGCGGGCACCCCGCTGCTGCCCGAATCCGTCCTCGTCGAACTCGCCGTCCGGGCCGGTGACGAGGCCGGCTGCACCGTCCTGGAAGAACTGAGCCTGCGTGAACCGCTATCGCTGCCCCGGAGCGGCGCGGTGCGGATGCAGATCCTGGTCGGCGCCGCCGACGACACGGGACGGAAGACGGTGGCCGTCCACTCCCGGCCGGACGACGACGAGGGCGACCAGCCCTGGCGCTGCCACGCCGAGGGCATCCTGACCACAGCCCCACAGCCTGCCGGAGATGCGCAGGACACCGGCATCTGGCCGCCCGAGAACGCCGAACCGGCCGATGTGAACGGCCTGTACGACCTGCTGTCGTTGCGCGGCCACTCCTACGGCACGGCCTTCCGCGCCGTACGCGCCCTGTGGCGCCACGGCACCGACCTGTTCGCCGACCTCGCTGTCCCGGACGAGCTGCGCGGCCAGGACGCAGGAGCCTTCGGCCTCCACCCCGCGTTGCTCGACGCCGCCGTGCAGACCGCTCTGTCGGCGGCGCCCGAGACCGACGAGGGCCGGATCGCCCTGGCCCTCGGCTGGCACGGGGTGAGCGTGCACGCGACCGGGGCGGTGACCGCCCGGCTGAGGGTCGGCGGTGCGGGTACGGACCGGGTCTCGTTCGCCCTGACGGACACTCAGGGCCGGCCGTTGGCCGACGTGGACACCGTCACCCTGACGTCCGTCCCCGCCGCGGAACTGGCCGATGGCAGACCGGTCGACGGGCTGTACGTACTGGACTGGGTGCCCGTGTCCGGTCAGTCGGACGCAGACGCTGCCGGGCGGGAGGACGGCGGCTGGGCGGCGCTGGGCCCGGACGGCGCGAGCCTCGCCGGCCATCTCACCGAACTGGGCCTTCCCGTCCGTGCCCACAAGGACCTCGCCGCCCTGCGGGCCTCACTCGACGAGGGAGGGGCACCGCCCGCGACGGTTCTGCTGCCGGTCGGCTCCACCGGCGTTTCCGCCGACAGCGACCGCTCCGCCGACAGCGACGGCTCCTCCGACAACGACGGTCCCGCCGACGGCTTCAACGACAGCGACGGACTTGCCGCGGCGGCGCAGGAGGCCACCGCGGGCGTACTGGCCACCCTCCAGGAGTGGCTGGCGGACGAGCGCCTCGACGGGTCCCGGCTGGCGGTGCTCACCCGCCACGCCGTTGCGGCAGCCCCCGACGACAGCGTGTCCGGCCTCGCATACGCCCCTGTACAGGGGTTGGTGCGTACGGCCCAGTCGGAGCACCCCGGGCGCTTCCTGCTCATCGACCGCGACAGGGCCGACGCCCTGCCGCCGTCCGCTCTCATGTGCGCCGAGCCCCAACTCGCCGTACGCGGCGACCTGTTGCTGGCACCCCGCGTGGTCCGCGCGCCGCGCCCCGACCAGGACGTGCTCCGCCCCGACCAGGACGTGCTCCGCCCCGACCAGGACGTGCTCCGCCCCGACCAGGAAGCGCCGCGCCCCGCCCTGGAACCGGCGCGCCCCGCCGGGGAACCGGCGTCACTCGCCGAAGAACTGCCGTTCCCCGCCCGGGAAGCGCCGGGTCCCGCCCAGGGACCGCCGACTCCCGGCGAAGCGCCGGCCCCGTTCGGACCGGACGGCACTGTCCTGATCACCGGCGGCACCGGCGGTCTCGGAGCCCTGGCCGCCCGGCACCTGGTCACCGAGCACGGCGTGCGGCGGCTGCTGCTGGTCAGTCGGTCCGGCCTCGCGGCGGCGGGCGCGGCCGAACTGCGCGAGGAACTGATCACGCTCGGCGCCGAGGTCGCGGTCGAGGCGTGCGATGTCGCCGACCGCACCGCCCTGGCCGCCCTCCTCGCCGCGGTGCCGGAGGAGCACCCGGTGACCGCCGTGGTCCACACGGCCGGTGTCCTCGACGACGGCCTGCTCACCTCTCTCACCCCGGAGCGCCTGGACACCGTCTTCCGCGCCAAAGTCGCCGCCGCCGCGCATCTGCATGAGCTGACGCGCCATCAAAGTCTTTCCGCCTTCGTGGTGTTCTCCTCCGCGGCGGGCTTGCTCGGAAACCCCGGGCAGGCCAACTACGCCGCCGCCAACACCTTCCTCGACGCCCTCGCCCAGCATCGCCGCGCCGCCGGACTGCCGATGACCTCACTGGCATGGGGGCCGTGGGAGCAATTCGGCGGCATGACGGCCACCCTGGACCGCACCCGGACCGCCCGTATGGCCGCCCAGGGCGTCATCCCGCTCTCCGCCGGACACGGCCTGTCCCTCTTCGACGCCGGCACCGCCTCCGGCCGGGCGCTGCTGCTGGCGATGAGGCTCGACACCGGCGCCCTCCGGTCCCGGGCCGAAGCCGGTGAACTGCCCTACCTGCTGCGCGGACTGCTCCGGGTCACCGTACGCCGCGACGCGGGCACAGGAGCCGGCCCGGACGGCGGATTCGCCCGGCGGCTCGCCTCGCTGCCCCGGGCCAGGCGGCACCGGGCGGTGGCCGAGCTGGTCACCGGGCAGATCGCCGCGCTGCTCGGCTACGACAGCTCCGACCGGGTGGGTTCCGACAAGCCGTTCAAGGAACTGGGCTTCGACTCGCTCGCCGCCGTCAATCTGCGCAACCGGCTCAGCCAGGAGACGGGCCTGCGCCTGCCCGCCACCCTCGTCTACGACCACCCGACCTCCGGCGCCCTGATACGTCATCTGGCCACGGAACTGGGCGTGGATGCCGAGCAGCGCGACAGGGACGACGTGCCCGCCCGTACCGGAACGGTCGTCCCCGACGACGATCCGGTGGTGATCGTCGGCATGGGCTGCCGCTTCCCCGGCGGAGCCGACTCGCCCGAAGCGCTGTGGCGGCTGGTCGCAGCGGGCGGCGAGGGGCTGGGGCCCTTCCCGGCCGACCGTGGCTGGGACCTCGATGCACTGTACGACGAGGACTCCGACCGTCCCGGCACCACGTACGTCCGCGAGGCCGGATTCCTGTACGACTCCGGCGAGTTCGACGCCGAGCTGTTCGGCATCTCGCCGCGCGAGGCGCTGGCCATGGACCCGCAGCAGAGGCTGCTGCTGGAGACCGCCTGGGAGGCGTTCGAACGGGCCGGGATCGCCCCCGCGTCCCTCAAGGGCAGCCGCACCGGCGTGTTCGCCGGCGTGACCTACCACGACTACGCGTCCGGAATGCAGATGGGCACGGCGGGCAACGTGGCCGCGGGCCGGGTCTCGTACGCGTTCGGCCTGGAGGGACCGTCGGTCGCGGTGGACACCGCCTGCTCCTCCTCCCTGGTCGCCCTGCACCTGGCGGCGCAGGAACTGCGCGCGGGCGCCTGCGACCTGGCGCTCGCCGGGGGTGTGGCGGTCATGTCGCAGCCGGACCCGTATGTGGGTTTCAGCCGGGAGCGCACCCTCGCCCCGGACGGCCGGTGCAAGCCGTTCTCCGCCGACGCCGACGGCACCAACTGGGCCGAAGGCGTAGGGCTGTTGCTGCTGGAACGCCTCTCCGACGCCCGGCGGCGCGGCCACACCGTCCTCGCCCTGATCGCGGGCAGCGGCATCAACCAGGACGGCGCCTCCAACGGGCTGACCGCCCCCAGCGGCCCGGCCCAGCAGCGGCTGATCCGCCAGGTGCTGGCCTCCGCCGGGCTCACCGCCGCCGACGTGGATGCCGTGGAGGCCCACGGCACCGGCACCCCGCTCGGCGACCCGATCGAGGCCCAGGCGCTGGTCTCGACCTACGGGAGGGACCGCGAACGGCCGCTGTGGCTGGGCTCGATGAAGGCGAACGTCGGTCACACCCAGGCCGCCTCCGGTGCGGGCGGCATCATCAAAATGATCATGGCGATGCGGCACGGTGTTCTGCCCCGTACCCCGCACACCGAACGGCCCTCCCCGCATGTCGACTGGTCGGCGGGCGGTGTGGAGCTGCTGCGCGACGACGTGGCGTGGCAGCCCGGCGACCGACCGCGCCGGGCCGGCGTCTCCTCCTTCGGCATCAGCGGCACCAACGCCCACGTGATCATCGAAGAGCCGCCCCGTGACGGGGAGACAGCCATCGGCGGCACCGACACCCCTGTCGTTGCCCAGGCCGCCGACGGCACCCGGACCGGGGCCCCGTTGCTGCCGGGCCGCATCCCGCTGCCGCTGTCCGCCCGCAGCCCCGAGGCGCTGCGCGGACAGGCGGCCCGCCTGCACGCCCTCCTGTCGGACGAACCGGCACCGCGGCTGGACGACGTGGCACTGTCCCTGGCCACCACCCGTTCCGCCCTGGACCACCGCATGGTGCCGACCGTGTCCGACCGCAACACCGCACTGCGCGTCCTGAAGGCACTCGCGGACGGCACCGAACCCGACACACCGGTCATCAGCGGCACCGCCCGGCCGGGCGCCGAACAGCCGCCCGTCGTGCTCGCCTTCCCGCCCGCCGACGCCGGGTGGACCGCGAGCGCCGCCCCGCCGGCCGGATCCGCCCCGGTGTTCGCCGAGACGCTCGCGGCCTGCGGACGAGCGCTGCAGGGACTGGTCGACTGGACCCCCGCGGACGTCCTGGCCGGACGCACCGAGCCGGACTGGCAGCGGCGGCCCGGGATCGCCGTGCCGCTCGGCTGGGCGGTGGCCGTCGCCCTGGCCGCACAACTGCGCGCGTACGGCGTCGAGCCGGCGGCGGTGACAGGACAGGGGGACGGCGAGATCGCTGCGGCCTGCGCCGCCGGGCTGCTGCCCCTGGAGACCGGTGCCCGGCTCGCGGTCCACCACGGCGGCGGCACCGACGCGGGTCTGCCGACGGTCCGTTTCAGCCCCGCTGACGTGCCGTTCTGCTCGGCTGTGTCCGGCGACTGGCTGGAGGCGGGGGAGGGGACCGACGCCGAACGGTGGGCCGCGGACCTGGCGGGCGGACCCGGCCGGACCGGCCAGGCCCTGCGTACGCTGCTCGACAGCGGACACCGCACGATGGTCGTCCTCGGTGCCGCACTCCTCACCGGCGACAGCGAGCCGGACGAGGGCGCGGACCTGGAAGGCAGCCCTGCCGAACCGGGTACGCAGGCGGACTTGGTGTCGCTCACCGGCCCGGACGGGCTCGACCCGACGTCGCTGCTCGCGCACCTGTACGTCCGGGGCGTCGCCATCGACTGGGACGCCGTGTTCGCACCCACCGGAGCCCGCCGGGTGCCGCTGCCCACGTACGCCTTCCACCGCAGCCACTACTGGATGATCCCCGCTCGGGGGCGCGATGCCGACGAGCCCGCCGCGGGGCCGGCGGGTGCGGGCGGGGACGGGCACCCGCTGCTGGACTCGGCCGTCGAACTGCCCGAGCGGGGCGAGCTGTTGCTCACCGGCGCACTGTCCCGCGCCGACCGGCCGTGGGCGGCCGCCCAGGCGGTCGCGGGCGCTGCCGAGGTGCCCGGGACGGTGCTCGTCGAACTCGCCGTGCAGGCCGGCGACCGGGTCGGCTGCGACCGCATCGCCGAACTGACCGCGGAGGGCCCCCTGATCCTCCCCGAGGGCGACGAACTCCGGCTGCGGGTGACCGTCGGCGAACCGGCCGCCTCGGGGGAGCGGCCCATCCGGATCCACTCCCGGCCCGCGGGCGCCCTGCCCAGCGCACCCTGGGCCCGCCATGCCCGTGGAGTGCTGTCCTCAGCCGGTGGCGCGGCCCCCTTCGACCTGGAGATCTGGCCGCCCGCCGAGGCGGAGCCGGTCGCCTTCGACGGCACGCCCACGCCCGGCGGCGAGGGACTGGTCGGTCTGTGGCGCCGTGGTGACGAGCTGTTCGCCGAGGTCGCGCTGACCGCCGAACAGCGGCCGGAAGGCGCCCGGTACGGCCTGCACCCGGCCCTGCTGGACTCCGCCCTGCGTGCCCTCGCCCCCGCGCAGGACGACGCGCCGACGGACCCACCCCCGGTGCCCGAAGCGTGGCACCAGGTGGCGCTGCACGCGGAGGGCGCCACGGCCCTCCGGGTACGGCTGACCCGGACCGGCACGGACACCGTCGCCGTCCAGGCGGCCGACGACACCGGACTGGCGGTCGCCTCCATCGGCTCGGTCCGGCTCCGCCCCGCCGATCCCGCACGGTTCACCGGCGCCCGTACCGCCCAGCACGGACCGCTCCTCCGGCTGCAATGGCCCGAGGTGCCGTGCGAGTCCCCCAAGGCCAGACCCCGCTGGGTGATCGTCGGCACCGATATGCTCGGCGCACGTGCGGCCCTCATGAAGGCCGGTCTCTACACCGAGGCGTACGACACCCTGGGCCGCCTTCTGAAGGCGGTGGACTCCGGGGTCGCCCCGCCCGAGGCCGTACTGGTCGGCTGTGTGCCCGGGCCGGAGGACGCCACCGCCGCCCAACTGGTCCGGCAGGCGGCCGAAGTGGTCGGGGAATGGCTGTCCGAAGAGCGGTTCGCCGACGCCAGGCTGGTGTTCCTCACCCGGGGGTCGCTCGCCGCCGTCGACGGCGCCGCGGCTCCGGACCCGGCGGCCGCCGCCGTATGGGGCCTGATCCGTTCGGCACAGCAGGTCGACCCCGGCCGGCTCGTCCTGGCCGACCTGGACGGCACCCGTGCCTCGTGGCGTGCCCTGCCCGGCGCGATGGCCACGCCCGAACCCCAACTCGCCCTGGTCGATGGAGCCGTGCACGTACCGCGCTTCGCCGCCGTGCCGACCGGCACGGGTGCGGCCGGTGCCACGTGCCTGCCTCCCGGCCCGGCAGGCACGGTTCTGGTGACCGGTGCCACCCGGCCGGCCGGCGCCGCGGTCGTACGGCATCTGGTGGCGCGGCGGGGCGCGCGCCGGCTACTGCTCGCCGCCCCGGCGAACAGCGACGAGCGTGCCCGACTCGAGACGGAACTGACCGCCCTCGGTGCCGAGTTGACGTTCGCCGACTGCGATCCGGCCGACCGGGAGGGCCTTGCCGCGCTGCTCGAGTCGGTGCCCGACCGTCATCCGCTCACCGTAGCCGTGCACGCGGCGCAGGTGCCGGAGCCCGGGGGCGGAGCGGACGCGGAGGAGGAGCTCCTGGAGACGGAGCTGCGGGCGGCCCGGAACCTCGCCGACCTCACGGAAGGGGGCAGCGGTGCCGCCGCGATCCCCCTGGTCTTCCTCTCGTCCGCGGCCGGCACGCTGGGCGTTGCCGGACGGGGCGGCGAGGCCGCCCTGGGCGCCTTCCTCGACGCCCTCGCCTCGCGACGCCGTGCCGCGGGACTGCCGGGGATGTCGCTGACATGGGGACCCTGGGACATCGAAGGAGGTGCGGCGTGGCGCGCGCCCGCAGGGGTGGGGCGACTTGCGCACACCGCGGGCCTGGACCTGTTCGACGCCGCGTGTGCCCTCGACGCCCCCACCGCCGTCCTGCTCCGCCCGGACGCGGCCGCCCTCGCCGGCGGGGCCGGCACCGACACCCTGCCCGCGCCCCTGCGCGGGCTCGCCGCACCACCGGCCAGGCGGCGGGTCGGGCAGCGGGGGCCCGAGGGAGCCCTCAGTGCACTGCGGCGCCGGCTCGCACCGCTCGTCGACGCCGAACGCGACGCCGTCCTCATGGAGTTGGTGCGCACCGACGTGGCGGCGGTGCTCGACTATCCCTCGCCCGAGGCCGTCGAGGCCACGCGACCCTTCCGGGACATCGGCCTGAACTCGCTCACCGCCTTCGCACTGCGCAACCGGCTGCGCGAGACCACGGGCCTGAGACTGCCCGCCGCCGTGCTGTTCGATGTCGACACCCCCGAACGGCTGGCGACCCACCTGAGGGAGGAGATCCTGCGCCCATGACAACCGTGACCGCACCTCATCCCGCACATGCCACGACACCCGAGGAGAACCACGACAGATGAAGACGGACGGTGTCTATGTCGACACGGTCGGGGCCTACATCCCGGACCGCTGGGTGAGCGTCGAGCAGGCGGTCGAGGAAGGGCTCTACGACGAGTTCTCCGTCCAGTACGGGACCGGGCTCACCGCCGCGTACATCGCTGACGACCTGCCGGCGCTGGACATGGCGGTGTCCGCCGCCCGGCAGGCGTTCCGCCGGTCGGCGGTCGAGGTCGACGACCTCGACTTCCACGTTCACTGCACCGCCGTGCAGCACGGCCCCGAAGGGTTCTACGCCCCCGGCTACGTGCTGCGCGAGCTGGGTGCGAGCGGAGTGCCGAGCACGGACGTGCGCCAGCACTCCAACGGGCTGCTGGCCGGTATCGAAATCGCAGTCGGGCAGCTGACGGGAGCCGCCGGGGCAGAGAACGCGCTCGTGACCGCCGCGGAGAACTTCACCAGCCCCCTCATCGACCGCTGGACGGGATTCGGCACCGGATTCACCGCCAGCGACGGCGGTGCCGCCGTTCTCCTCAGCGGCCAGGGCGGCTTCGCCGCAGTGCGTGCGGTGAACTCCGGGACCCTGCCGGAACTGGAGCAGTGGCACCGCGGCGAGGAGTCGCTGCTGCCCTTCCGGGGAGAGGACCGCAAGGCGTCCAGCACCATGGAGCTGCTGTCCTACTTCAACCTGCATGTGATGCCGTTGGACAAGTGCATGGAGATGATCCACGACTTCGAGCTGAACGTCGTGCACCGGTCACTGGTGGACGCTGGACTGAACGCGGCCGACCTGCGCTGGGTGGTGGCCGCGAACAGCGACTCCCGCATGATCGACCAGACGAAGATGCAGCCGCTGGGCCTGCCGATGTCCCGCTCCACCTGGGACTTCGGCAAGGAGTACGGCCACATGGGCGCCTGCGACATGGCGGTCTCCCTCAACCACCTGCTGCTCAACGGCATGCTGTCCCCCGGGGACCACATCCTGATGACGACGTCGGCGTCCGGCTGGGTGTCCACATCCGCCGTCCTCACCATCCTGGAGATCCCGGCCTGGGCCCGGAAGCAGCCGGTGTCCTGAAAGCCGGCAGACCCGGGGGCCGCGCCGTCGGGTGACGGGGGCAAGGCCCTCCGATGGCCCGGCCGGCGCCGTCGGATGCCGGAACGGCGGAAGACCCGGCCGCGAGGGGGAGGTGCCGGGTCTTCCGTGCCGGGAGGGCGCTTCCGCGCCGGGCCGCGGCGGCCGGGGGCCGGAGCGGCCCCGCAGCATCACCCCTCGCGCCGGGCGTACACCATCGAGTAGCGGAAGACCTCCGGCAGGTTCGCCGCGCTCTCCACCGTCACGGCGAAACCCTGGGCGTCGAGGATGCCCCGGACCGCCTCCAGGCGGCCGTCGAGGTCCTGCACCTCGACGACGGCCTGGCGCACCCGCCGCCAGTCCGCCGCGTCCAGGCCCTCCATGACCTCCAGTTCCGCGCCCTCCACGTCGATCTTCAGCAGGTCGACCGGACCCTCGGGAGCCCATCCGCACAGCACGTCGGAGAGCCGGTTCACCTCGGCCTCCACCTCGATGCCGGCCATGATGCGGTCCAGGGCCTCCTGGCCGATCTGCTCCACCGTGAGCTCCTGACCGACCTTCTTCTGCTCCGGGTAGCGCGTCGAATTGCCGGGCAGGGACGGATAGAAGGTGAAGCGGACCCGGTCCTCGTGACGGCGGCCCAGCGCGGAGCGCATCACCTCGACGTCCTTCGCGCCGTGGCTGTCCAAATTCGCCAGCAGCGCCTGGTGGATGGCCGGGATGGGCTCGAAGGCCAGGATTTTCGCGCCGGGGAATTCCCGCTTGACGAAGAGGGAGAACAGGCCGACGTTCGCACCGGCATCCACGATCCGCGAGGAATCGGAGAGCTGAATTCCGTGCTTGAGATAGGTGCGTTCGACGAATATCTCGTTGTAGATGAAGTCGACTTCGGAGAAGAGTGCGCCCTCCGTCTGCGGGACGACGACGGAAACGCCCTCGGCTACCTGAACGGGCCTGATGTCGGTCATGAAATCTCCCTGAAGCCGTGGAATGCCGCGTTCAGTGTGGCCCGCGGAGTGCGGGCAATCTCCTAGACTTCCAGGCCGGTCGCCGGTCGCCGGTCGCCGGTCGCCGGTCCGCTCGTCCGCCGTTTCGCCGATCGTCCGCCGTTTCAGGCGTCCCGCTTGCGCAGGACCATGTAGCCGCCGATCACCGCTGCACCCACCCACAGCAGCATGATGGTGAGACCGCCGCCCGGCCCGTACGGGACATCGGACTTGGCCACCACCCGTGCCATCGCCTCGCCGGCCTGGTCGGGAAGGTAATGCGCGACTTTCTTGGCACCGGGCACCGAGGTGAGAATGCGGGTCACGAGAAAGAACAGCGGCATGAGAATGCCCATGGCCAGCATGGAACTGCGCAGCATCGTGGCCACGCCCATCGAGAACACGGCCATCAGCGCCATGTAGAGCCCCGCACCCAGCGTCGCGCGCAGCACATTGTCCGCACCCAGCGTCGTGCTGTGCGAACCCAGCGCGGCCTGGCCGGCGAAGAAGGTCACAAAGCTGGTGATCATGCCGACGACCAGGGCGGCGAAGGTCGCCACCGTCAGCTTGCTGAGGTAGAAGACGCCGCGCCGCGGCACCGCCGTCAGCGAATTGCGGATCATGCCGGTGCTGTACTCGGAGCCGATCACCATGACCCCGAACGCGATCATCGCGAGCTGGCCGAGGATGCCTCCGGTGAAACTGGTGCCGGCCGCGTCGAAGGTGAGCCGCTCCTGCCGGGACAGGTCGTCGTAGTTGGCGTTGGACAGTGCGCTCACCAGCGTGCCGAAGGCGACGGTGACGGCGAAGGCGGCGAACAGGGTCCACCCCGTGGAACGGACCGTGGAGAGCTTGACCCACTCGGAGCGCAGGGACGCGGGCATCGGTCAGCGCCCCCTTCCGCCGGCATGGGACGCCGGCCGGCCGCCGTTCGACGCGGCCCGGGCGGCCGGTTCGGTGCGGTACTCGGCCGCATCGCTGGTGAGCGCCATGAACGCCTCCTCCAGAGACGCGTGCTGCGGACTCAGCTCGTGCAGCAGGATGCCGTGGTGCAGTGCCAGCTCCCCGAGCCACTCCACCGGGACGTCGGTCACCTCGAACGTGCCGACCCCGTCCTCGGCGGGGGTGATACCGGACGCGGCGAGCGCGTCCCGGAGTCGTTCCGGTTCGGGAGTGCGGATCCGTACGACCGACTGGGAGCTGCTGTCGATGAAGTTCTGCATGCTGGTGTCGGCGAGCAGTTTCCCGCGGCCGATCACGATCAGATGGTCGGCGGTGAGGGCCATCTCGCTCATCAGATGGCTGGAGACGAAGACCGTGCGTCCCTGTTCCGCCAGCCGCTTCATGAGGGTGCGCACCCAGTGGATGCCCTCCGGATCGAGACCGTTGACCGGCTCGTCCAGGAGCACGATCTTCGGATCGCCCAGCAGCGCCGCCGCGATGCCCAGCCGCTGCCCCATGCCCAGGGAGAAGCCCTTGGGCCGCTTCTTGGAGACCTTGCCCAGCCCGACGTCGTGCAGGACCTCCTCGACCCGCGACACTGGGATGTTGTTGGTGAGCGCCAGACATCTGAGGTTCTCGTACGCGGTGCGCCCGCCGTGCATCGCCTTGGCGTCCAGCAGGGCCCCGACGTGGCGGAGCGGCTTGCGGAGCCGGGCGTAGGGCTTGCCGTCGATGAGCGCGTGACCCGAGGTCGGGCGGTCGAGACCGAGCATCATCCGCATCGTGGTGGACTTGCCCGCCCCATTGGGGCCGAGGAATCCGGTGACGCAACCGGGCCGGACCTTGAACGTGAGGTTGTCGACCGCCACCTTCTCGCCGTACCGCTTGGTCACTCCCACAAGCTCGATCATGCGGCACACGCTAGGCGGACGAAGCGCTTCAGTCCGCGCCCGAGGGAGATGTCTAGGGATTCTCGCAGTCGGCGCACGTCACCGGCCGGGAAGTCCCGCCAGGTCCTTCGACAGGGCCGTGTAGTACGGCAGATAGGCGTCCAGCAGGGCGCCCAGGTACTCCGGATCCGGTGCCGAGCGGAAGTCCGGTACGAATCCGCGCAGTCGCTCCACCGACGCACGCGTGATGGCCGGGGAGCCGGGGCGGTGGACGTGGCGTGCCGTCACGCCCAGGCGCCGCTCGATCGCCGTCACGATCGCGTCCACGGGCTGCGGAATCCCGGAGGCCACGTTGAGCACCTCACCGGTCACCCCGTCTTCGAGCAGCCGCCCGATGGCATGCAGCAGGTCCCGTACGTCCAGAAGGTCCCGGTGGGCACCCTGATGGACCGTGACCTCGCCTTCTCCGATGCGCCGGACGAGCGTGGGCAGCAGCTGATGCGGCCGCTGGTGGCGGCCCACCACATGGCTCAGGCGCAGGATCAGATGCTCGGTTCCCGAGGAGCGCACGACGGTCTCCAGGGCCAGCTTGTGCCGCCCGTACGCGTTCGGCGGCCGTACGGGATCCGTCTCGGCCGCCTCGCCGTCGGGGAAGCCGTACATGGAGAAGGAGGCCGTGGAGAAGAACAGCAGACGCAGCCCCTCCCGCCGGCACGTCTCCAGCGCGTCGTAGACGACGCCGGCCTCGCGGTCGTACTCGGCGAGAGCCGCTGTCGTCGTGCTGGACACCCCGCAGGCGACGGCCGTCACGTCCGGGAAGCGCTCGCCGAACGCGGCGGCCAGATTGCGCCCCAGGAATCCGTCACCGATGATCCGCACGACCGGCTCCCATGCCCGGAAGGATCCTGCCGACATCCTGGAGCCCGAACCCGGCCACGGGCAGGCCGTCGGCGATGCCCGTAACCGTGCGCAGGGCCGCGACCAGGGTCCGCGCCTGCACATTGAGGTAGTGGCTGTACTTCAGCAGCTCGCCCAACTGACGCAACGTCACCCATCGGTATTCGTCCGGGACATCGCCAGGGATGCCGTCGTCCACCTCGACGATCAGATAGCGGTTCTGCGCGAAGAGGAACCGGCCGCCCTCCTCCGACAGCACGGTGTCGAACAGGATCTGCTCCGAGCGGGCGGCCTCCACCAGGTCGAGGAAACGGGGGCGGCGGTCCGCGGGCAGATGGGCGTAGTTCTCCGGCGTGCACTGCACGGTGGGGCCGAGTTCGACGACGTCCACGTAGCCCGGTTCCACCCGTGCGTGGACCAGGCAGTGCGGTACGCCGTCGATCCGGCGCATCAGCATCGCCACCACCCCGGTGCCGTGCGGTTCGAGCAGCGGCTGCGACCAGGACGCCACCTCGCGCCGGATGGAGACGACGTCCACCGGCACGATGCTGAAGAAGAGGCCGCGCTCGTGGGAGATGCGGTCCTCCGTGCGGTACCAGCCGCGCCCCTCCACCTCGCGCAGCGGCAACAGGGCCGCGCTGACCTCCCGTTCGCTCTGCTGCGTGGTGATCCAGCTGCGGACCGCGACATCGGAGTGGATGCCTGGGGCCGGGCGCGCGGCGTGGTGCCAGTCGGGCAGACAGGACAGCACCGTGCGGGCATCCATGTTGACCAGGTTCTCGTAGTGCAGCAGCCCATTGACCTGACGCAGCGTCAACCAGCAGAAGTCCTCGCCCGCTTCCACCTCCGGGCCCACCTCGACGATCATGTTGCGGTTGCGTTTGCAGAAGAACCACGACCCCTGCTCGGACTGGAGCACATCGGCAAGCACCCGGTGGCCCCGGGCCCGTGGCTCGCGGAAACAGTCCAGATACGGCACCGACGAACCTCCGTGCACCCTGGTGTAGTTGCTCTTGGTGGCCTGCACGGTCGGCGAGAGCTGCACCCCGTTGACGTTCCCCGGCTCGGACTTGGCCTGCATCAGACAGTGCAGCACGCCGTTGATCTCGCGAACCGCCAGGCCCAGAATGCCTATCTCCGGTTGCCGGATGATCGGCTGGCTCCACTCCGGGACCGGACCGAAGTCGGTGCGCACTCGCAGCCCCCGTACCGCGAAGAAGCGGCCGCTGCGGTGCTCCAGGTCACCGGTGTCCGGGGCGAAGTGCCAGCCGGACAGCTCGGCGAAGGTGGTGCGGCGCACCTCCTGGCTGTGCTTGCGCCGGCGCTCGTCCAGCCATGCGAAGAACCCGACGTCGGACATCGCCTCGCCGCCGTCGGCGCTCGCGGACACCGCGAGCCGTGCGGCGAGGAGCGCATCGGTGTCGGGCGTCGGCCCGGTCGCGTTGAGTCGGGGCATCGCTGCCTCTCACATCGGATCGTCGGTCCGCAGCTCCTGCCGCGGACCGTGCGGTCTGCACCTCGGGCAGCGGCGCCGTCCGCGGTGCGCCTCCGTCGGCAGCCGGCGCGTCGGCGGCGTCACCGGGCACCTCGCCGGGGGAGGATCTCGCGCAGCAGCGGATCGGGCATCCCGCGGGCCTGCCACTCGCGGGGGTAGCCCAGGGACACTTCTCGGTGCGGGACCCCGTCGTGCCAGGTGGTGCGGGGGATGTGCAGATGGCCGTAGACGACGGTGGCCGCCCGGTAGCGCCGGTGCCAGTCGTGCGTGGCGGTGGTCCCGCACCACAGCGCGAACTCCGGGTACCGCAGGATGCGGGTGGGCTCGCGGATCAGCGGGAAGTGGTTCACCAGCACGGTCGGCAGGTCCGGCGGGCAGGCGTCCAGCCGCTCGCGGGTGTACGCCAGCCGGGCCCGGCACCAGGCGGCGCGGTCCGGGTACGGGTCGCTGTGCAGCAGGAACTCGTCGGTGGCCACGACCCCCGCCTTCTCCGCGCGGGCGAGCGCGTCGGCGGTGCCGGTCGCGCCCGGCGGCAGGAACGAGTAGTCGTACAGCAGGAACAGTGGGGCGATCACCACCGGTCCGTCCGGGCCGGGCCACTGCACGTACGGGTCCTCCGGGGTCAGCACCCCCAGCGACCGGCACAGCTCGACCAGGGCGTGGTAGCGGGCCTCGCCACGCAGGTCCACCGGATCGTCGGGATGTGTCCACAGCTCGTGGTTGCCCGGTACCCACACGACGGTCGCGAACCGGTCGGCCAGCAGCCTGAGCACCCACTCGACGTCCGCGGTCAGCTCCCCGATGTCACCGGCGACGATCAGCCAGTCGGAGGGATCGGTGGGACGCAGGTCCCGTACGACCGCACGGTTCTGTTCGTAGGCGACGTGCAGGTCACCGACCGCGAAGAGCCTGCCGCCCGTGACCCGGCTCACCGCGTCGCTGCCTCGCTGGGCGCGGGCCGCCGACCCGTGGTGGTGGGCATGGGAACTCCTCGCTGCGCGTCCGGCGCCTCGATACGCGTCCGGCGTTCCGATTTATGCCACTGCCCGGGCCGGCCGCACAACGCAATCCCGCACCGCGAGGCCAAGAACAGGGGAAACGCCCAGACTTTGACCGTCTGCAGCCGTACGGGGTCCAGGAGTGCCGGATAGTGGCCGCACATCGGCAGAAAGCGGTGGCCGCGCGTCCCTGCAGCACGCCGGTGCCGGCGAGCCGGAACAACCGAACCGGCACACGAACCGGCACAACCGAACCGAAACAAGCAAGCCAGTGCTCCGGACCCACTGGAATCCGCCAACAGAGGACGGACGAGCAGCGTGAGCGTTTCCCCCGCCGACGACGGCCTGTGGTGCCGCCGGTTCAACCCGGCCCCCGACGCCCCCGACCGCCTGATCTGCTTCCCCCACGCAGGTGGCTCGGCCAGCTACTACCTCCCGGTCTCCACGGCCCTCAGCCCGCGCGTCGACGTGGTCGCCGTGCAGTACCCGGGGCGCCAGGACCGTCGCCTCGAGCCGTTGATCGACGACATCGGCACACTCGCGGACCGGGTCCACGAAGTACTGCGCCGCGACCGGGACGACCGACCGCTGACCTTCTTCGGACACAGCATGGGCGCGCTGGTCGCCTTCGAGGTTGCCCGGCGGCTCGAGCGGGACGGCACCGGACCGGTACGGCTGTTCGCCTCGGGCAGGCGCGCCCCTTCACGCCACCGCGACGAGAACGTGCACCAGCGCGACGACGACGGCATCATCGCCGAGGTCAAGGCGATGAGCGGGACCGACGACCGGCTGCTGGGCGACGAGGAGCTGATCCGGATGATCATGCCCGCGCTGCGCGGCGACTACCGGGCGGTGGAGACCTACCAATGCGAGCCGGTCGTCACGGTCGGCTGCCCGGTCACCGCGCTGGTGGGGGACCGCGACCCCAAGACGTCGGTCGACGAGGCCCGCGACTGGGGGAAGCACACCACGGCGGCCTTCGACCTGCGGACCTTCCCCGGCGGACACTTCTACCTCAACAGCCGTGCCGCGGATGTGATGAAGGTGCTCGAAAAGCACTTCGCCGGAAATGCCGCACCGCAGAGAGCCTGACCTTCGCGGCCGCAGAGTTCAGGCCACCTTCCTCCCCATCGCCCGCTCCTCGGAACTCGGCTCACGCAGTCGGTTGACGCCCCGCCAGCGTTCCGGTAACGACTCCGGTGGCGGGGCAAGGGCGGTGGTCGAGCCGACGGACCGGGGCCCGCGCGAGCGGCTGCGGACCGTCCGGCCCGGCGCGGCGGTCGGGGACCGTCGCCGCTGCTGCCCGCCTCGTCGGTCCGGAACGGGCGGCGGACGAGATGGGACCCGGCGTGACACGTGAGTGGCTTCTGCAGCTCCGGCCGCATGTGGCCGACCCGGTCGAGCCTTCGAGTTCACCGGCGACCGTCGCCGCGGCCGAAGCCCTACTGGGGCGCGGCCCCACCCAATGGGCGCTGTGCACCGCCGACGCCATAGCCGACGAGATCATGGAGCAGATGCCCGAGCACGATGGGGGCCACGGTGCACTGCGCACCCTGCGGCGCTCCACCGAATCCCTCGTCCTGGCGGCGCTGCGGCACCTCCTGTACGAGGGAGTCGGTGACGTGTCGGCCATGACCGAGGAAGCGCTGGAGGGCGACCGGGAATTCGCCCGCCGCGGCATTCCGCTCGACCGGGTCCTCCGCGGCATACGGCTGGGTCACGCCCACCTCGCCCAGGAGCTCACGGCGGCCGTCGAGCGATACGTCGGCGAGGATCGGCATCCGGCCGAACTGCGGCGCCTCAACGAGCTGTTGTGCCACTACGCCGACGCGCACGCCGGCCTCATGGCCGAGGAGTACATCGCCGAGAGGGACCGCTGGCGCGGCAGCGATGAGGCGGCCCGCCGCCACATCGTCGACGACATCGTCGCGGGGCGGCGGATCGATGAGGAGACGTCGATCCGCCGTCTGCGGTACGACCTCACGCGGACACACGTCGCCGCGATCCTGTGGTGCGATCACTCCGCCGGGCCCCGCACGGCGGCCGATCGGCTGCACCGGCTCGCGGACCAGTTGGCCCGTACGGCAGTGGCCCGCGAACTGCTGACGGTACCGGTCGGGGAGGACACGGTCTGGCTGTGGCTCGCCCTGCCCGCGGATGCCGACGCCTTCCTCGCCGACACCGTACGCGCCGGTCTCGGCCCCTTCGAGGGGCTGCGTCTGGCACTCGGCCCGCCCGCGCACGGGCCCGCGGGCATGCGGCGCAGCCACATGGGTGCCCGCGAGGCCGAGCGGATGGCACGGCTCGGCCGGGGAGACTGGGTGTGCGACTACCGAGAGGTGCGGCTCGCCGCGCTGGCGAGCGCCGACCAGGAGCACGCCCGGTGGTTCGTCCCCGAGATTCTGGGGCCGCTCGCGTCGCGCGACTCACGGATGAGGGAGCTGCGCGAGACCTTGCGGGTCTATCTCGCCACGGAGCGCAGCCTCCGCTGCGCCGCGGACCGGCTGCTCGTGGCGCGCAGCACCGTCACCCACCGGGTCAGGCGTGCGGAGGAGCTGTTGCCGACCTCCACCCGGGACAATCCCCTGGAGCTGCTGATGGCACTGGAACTCGCCAGAACCCTTCCCGACACCGCGTGATCAGGGACCCTTCCGGGGCAGGTGCTCGGTCGAGGCAGGTGCTCGGTCGGGGCAGGTGTTCAGTCTCAGCACCGGGCACCAGAGCCCCCGTCGCGGCGGGGGCCCTCATGCTCAGGACTGAGGGCGCTTGCCGTGGTTGGCGGCGTTCTTCCGCCTGGCCTTCTTCTTGCGGCGTCGCTTGGACGACATGCCGTCTCCTCTCTCCTCAAGGGATTTTGCCGACTTACCGCCCATTCGTAGCGGTATCGCGCCGGGCGGTGAAGGACCGCATACCCAGGTCGGGGTGTGACACTCCCACCCCCATGAAGGGCCTTCCCTGTTTCGGATGCGACGACGGAGCCCACCATAGGAGGCGAGAAATGACGGCGGGTGGAAGCGCCGTCGGCTGCTGTCCGAACCGGCCGACGCCGCGCCCCGGAACCGTACGGCCCGGGCCGCCTCATCTGCCGGGTGCACTGGCAGGAGGGGGCCGAACGCCCGACCCGGGTTCGTACGGCGATCCCGCCGGACACTGAACGAGAGCAGTCGATCACCGCGGCGTCCGTACCTCGCCACAGGAGTCTGTTGACCGGGGCAGCCTCAGATGATCTGGTGGACTTTGCGGGTGTACGGGTGCCTGCGGGAGGTGTGGTATGTCCTTCGATGTCTCCCCGCTCCAGGTGCACGCGGTGCCACTCGGATCGGATGCGCGTCACGTCAGGCTGCTGCGCGCGACGGGCTGCGTCGACGTCGCGAACGAGCGCATCCTCCGCGAAGCCCTGACGGCGGGCGATGACGGCACCTTCGCGCATGTGGTGATCGACGTCAGCGACGTATCGCTGCTGTCCGCCGCCGGGGTCCGCGCCCTGTTGGAGCACGCGGAGGCGCTGGCCCAGCAGGGGCGTCGCCTGCTGCTCGCCGGACCCTCCCCTCTCGTCATACAGATCCTGCAGGTCACACAGGCGACGCAGGCCCTGGACGTCTTCGCGAGCGTCGATGCGGCCGTCGCCGCGTGCAGGGTCACCGGATCATCCACGTCGCACGCGGCCCGCCCCCCGGAGTCGGTAGACGGCGTCAGGGTGATGCCCGACGGCGCGGCGGAGGCCGCCCGGCTGCACCAGGAGATCCGCGACCTCCGCAGGCAGGTCCGCTCGCGCCCGCTCATCGCCCAGGCGCAGGGCATCCTGCAGGAGCGATACCGACTGCAGGGCGGTGAGGCCGCGTTCGCACTCATGCGGGGGGCCTCGCAGCAGTTCAATGTGAAGCTGCGGACGATCGCGGAGGCGGTGGTCCGCTTCGACGGCCCTGACGACGACAGCGCGGTGTGGTTCGTGGGGCGGCAGCGTACGTCGCCACCCCCGCTCGGGTTCCTCCGCGGCGACAGCGCCGGCCACAGCGCCACGATCAAGGCCCTTCTGGCCGAAGCCCTCACCTGCGCGGACAGCGAGATGGGCGATCTTCAGCTCACCGGCGCGAACGGCGCCCTCGAGATGCACCACCACCACGGCTTCGACCAGGATTTCCTGGACTTCTTCGCCCATGTCGACGGTGAGCGGACCGCCTGCTTCCAGGCAGCGGCCCGCAGGCAGTACGTGATGGCCGATGTCGCCACCGACCCCGTCTACCCCGAGCCGAGCCGCCAGGTGCTGCTGGCTGCCGAGTCGCGGACCGTGCACAGCATCCCCATGGCCGGGAGGTCCCACCGGGTGTTCGGGGTGTATTCGGTGCACCTTCCGCGCCCGGGCCGGCCCCTGTCCAACGGCCAGGAGCGCCGGCTCACCACGATCGGCTCGCAGGTGGGCACGTGGCTGGAGTGGTACGAGCACACGGTCGTCAGGGACGCTCTCGAGCACCTCCACCGGAGCGCGACCGGCCGCTGAGCGCCAGCAGTCCGCAGCACGACCGGCCGCTGAAGGCCAGCAGTCCGTACACGGTCACGTGTACGTCCAGCCGGTCGGCGCGGTCGCCGTGCCGCGATGCGCTCAAGCGCCCCACTGTCCACCGTTACGTGACAACACCCGCGGCTCCGGTCGTACCCGATCGGGTCAGGGCACGAGCCGGGCGCACAGAGTGCATGCGTACGGCGCCGGGCCGGGGGCTGCTGCTCCGGCGGAAGTGCCGTACGGCGCCGGGCCGGGGGCTGCTGCTCCGGCGGAAGTGCCGTACGGCGCCGGGCCGGGGGCTGCTGCTCCGGCGGAAGTGCCGTACGGCGCCGGGCCGGGGGCTGCTGCTCCGGCGGAAGTGCGGTACGGAGAGGGCAGGGGACTGGTGCGTCTATCCGTCGGCTTCGTCGACGGCCAACCGTTGTGTGCCGAGGCGTTCGAGAAGCGCCCCTCGGTGCAGGGCTGCGAGGGGGCCGGTGCAGTCGGGGTGGCGCAACAGGGCAGCCGCATCCCGGTCCCGCGCGTCGGGGTCCGTCAGGCGGCGGAAGTCGACCGGGGAACCGGAGGCATGATCGGAACCCTCCAGCGCCGCCGTGGCCGAGGCGGCGAGGGCGGGATCGGTGAGCAGCGTGGCCGCCCAGCTGGCCACGACCTCGTCGACCCAGGTGCGCCAGCCGCTCCGGTCGGGTTCGGGCTGTTCGGAGTCGGCGCCGACGAGCCAGTCCAGGTGCGCCGATCCACCGGGGCCGGTCAGAGTGAGCAGCTCGGCGTCGAGCGAGGTCGGGTAGCGCAGCCAGGCCGCCACCGTGGCTGCCTGGCGCGCCTGCGCTTCGGCCAGCGCGCCCGTCAGCGGGCCGCCGACGGCCGGGTAGGCGCTGACCAGCCACTGCGTGGTGGCTGCTATGACGGATGAGAGGTCGATGGACATGCGGACCGGCCCCTTCCAGTACGGCGCGAAGGACGCTGGGCGAAAGCGGCGGTCAGGCTACCGCGCGTGGTCCGCTTCCTCTGATGACGCGCGTCACGTCCCGGACCATCGGCATGATGCGCTGATCACGGGCTGTTACGTCCTGCGCGCGGAGCGAGCCGGGGTTCTGCGGGCCGAGCAGGGAATTCCGATGTCCCCGTTGCTCTCCGCTGGCAGCCGCTTTTCCCGGAGCCATGTGCTGCGGCGTCCCGGTGGCGGTCGGCTTCCCTTGCGGCGCTGCCGTGACGGCACGCCGCGCGATGCGCCCGGTTGCGAGGTGGTCCTGGCTCGTCTGCGCCGGATCCCCGGCCGCCGATGCTGCGAAATCACTACGGCAGGTTTGGCCGACTGCTGCCCGGCAACTCGCGGGACCAGACCGGAATGCAACTCACGTTGGGAGTTCTCGTGTTCAGTGCCATCGCCGACGTTCTCCGCCAGATCGGCGGCGCCATCGCGACCGTGGTCACCCTGCCGTTCCGTGCCGTCGCGCGGCTCTTCGGCGGAGTCTCCCGTTCCGCACGCGGCCGTGCGTGACTGCGGCCAAGTCATTCCCCAGTGCCGGGGACCGGGACGTACCGGCCCCCGGCACCCGTACGTCACGGTGTCCGCGGCGTTGCGTGCCCCTTCGGCCGAGCCGAACTGACGCGGGCAGCCTGACGATCCGCCTGCGTATCGAGAGCCTGCGTATCGAGAGGGCGATGCCACCCGTGCACGACCCTTTCCGCGGCGATGAGGCGCGGCTCACTGAACGATCATGGATTGACCTGGAGATGACGGGGCACTCGGTGGCACGTCCCATCGGTTCAGCACAGAGGAGGGCGGACCTACATGACCACAATCCTGCAGACGGCCGACGCTCCACGGCGTCCGGAGCTTTCCGCGGGAGAGAGGGAGTCCGGGGAGGGAACGCTGCCGTGGATCGAAGATGCCACGGAGGTGGCGCCGCAGGACGCAAGGGCGCTGTCGAAGGTGTTCTTCGACCGGCTCGCCATTCTCGAGGAGGGCACGCACGAGTACCAGTACGCCAGGAACACACTGATCGAACTCAACCTTTCACTGGTGCGTTTCGCCGCGGGACGGTTCCGCAGTCGCGCCGATGAAATGGAAGACATCGTGCAGGTCGGCCACATCGGACTGATCAAGGCGATCGACCGCTTCGACCTGTCCCGCGAAGTGGAGTTCACCACCTTCGCCATCCCCTACATCGTCGGCGAGATCAAGCGGTACTTCCGGGACACGAGTTGGGCCGTACATGTTCCGCGGCGTCTCCAGGAGCTCCGCATCGAGCTGGCGAAGGCCGGCGAGAAGCTGTCCCAGGAACTCGACCGTGATCCCACTCCCACGGAACTCGCCGAATACCTGGAATTGAGCGAGGAAGAAGTCATCGAGGGCATCGTGGCCAGCAACGGCTACAACGCCGCCTCTCTGGACGCCCCGCTGGACGAGGCCGCGGACGACACGGCCTCCTCCACCTACGCCGACTACGTGGGCGAAGACGATCCGGCACTGGACGGTGTGGAGAATCTGGAGTCACTGAAGCCGCTCGTCGCCGAACTGGGCGAGCGGGACCGGCGGATCCTGAGCATGCGATTCGGTCAGGAGATGACCCAGTCCCAGATCGGTGAGGTGCTCGGCATTTCGCAGATGCATGTCTCACGGCTGCTTTCCCGTACCCTTCGCGTGCTGCGCACCAGGATGCTGGCGCAGCAGTAGGGCCCGGTCCCTCCAAGCTACGCATCCGGCCCGGGGGTTGGACGAACGCCCCCGGGCCCACGTGTGCCCACCTCCCCGGCGGACACGGCAGAGAGCCCTGCCCCCGCGCCGGCCCCGGTGTCCGGACAGCCCCGCTCGCGCCGCCGACCGGGAAAGCATCGGCTGACGGCTGACGGCTGACGGCTGACGGCTGACGGGTGACGGGTGACGGGTGACGGGTGACGGGTGACGGGTGACGGCTGATGGGTGATGGGTGAACGGTTGGGATGCCGGACGTCTCAGCCTCCCGGCCATCAATGCATGCCGCTGAACTCCCCATCCGGCTCGAGAGAGCCGAGCCAGGAACGGAACCGGGACTAGCCTGTTCCGTGCGGACGGGGAACGGCCCCCCGACGTGCGAGCACCGCGATGGACGCCAGCGCGATCAGCCCGAGTCCGATGATGTAGGCCGCGACGGACATTGAGGTCCCCGTCTCCTCCAGGAGCAGCACCATCACGAACGGGGCCAGACCACCGCCGAGGACCGCCGCGAGCTGGTAGCCCAGCGAGGCGCCGGTGTAGCGCATCCCGGTCGTGAACAGCTCGGCGAACAGAGCCGCCTGCGGGCCGTACATGATGCTGACGAAGCAGCTGGCGATGAAGATCCCGATGCCCAGCAGGGCCAGTGACCCGGTGTCGATCAGGAGGAACATCGGTACCGCCCACGCCACGACGCCGAACGCCCCGATCGCATAGATGCGCAGCCGCCCGACCCGGTCGGAGACGGCAGCCGCGGTGGGAATCAGGGCCAGTTGGGTCACATTGACGAGGAGGGAGACGGCGAGGACGCTGTTGCGGGCCATGCCCAGCTCGCGCGTGGCGTAGTCGAGGACACCGGTCACGATGATGTAGAAGGTCGCGGCGTTGACGGCCAGGGAACCGCCCGCCAGCAGGACCGTGCCGAGGTGGTGACGGAGGACCGTCCGCAGCGGGGAGTGGAGCTTCTCCTCCACGGCGAGTTCGCGTTCGGCCTCGCGGAACTCGGGTGTCTCCTCCGCGTGCCGGTGGACGTAGCGGGCCAGGACCAGGACGAGGATTCCGCAGAGGAACGGCAGCCGCCAGCCCCAGGACGAGAAGGCGTCGTTGCTCATGGCGGCCGACGAGACGAGGAAGAGGGTGTTGGCGACCACCAGGCCGATGGGCACGCCCATCTGGACGAGGCTTCCGTACAGCCCGCGCTTGCCCGGAGGGGCGTACTCGGTGGTCATCAGCATGGCGGCACCCCACTGCGCCCCGAGGGCGAGACCCTGCACGATCCGCAGGATCACCAGCAGAACGGGAGCCGCGACACCGATCGTGCCGTACGAGGGGAGCGCCCCGATCGCGGTGGTGGCCAGGCCCATCAGCACAAGCGCCCACACCAGCATCGGCTTGCGCCCGTGCCGGTCGCCCAGGTGGCCCGCGACGATGCCGCCCACGGGGCGGGCCGCGAAGCCGACGGCGAAGGTGGCGAAGGACGCCAGCACGCCCGTGACGGGGCGGTCGGACGGAAAGAACTGCGGGCCGAAGACGAGGGCGCCGGCCACGGCGAAGACGAAGTAGTCGTACCACTCCAGCGAGGAGGCGAGCGCGGCCACCGTGGCGACCTTGCGGCGATGGCGGGTGGTCAGCGCCGTCGGCGGCTCGGGGGCGTCGTGCGGGGCAGGGGAGTCGGTACCCATGCGTGGACTCTCTGTGGGGGGGGCGGCGCGGGCGGGGCCTCAGGTGGTTCCCCAGGCTGCCCCAGCTCCGTGCCGCCATGGGCCGCGACCCGCTGAAGCCGGGGCCCGATCACTCCGGTGCCCAGCCTCGGCCCGATGCCCGGCTGAGCCCAGCCCCGGCCCGATTCACTGGCCCGATGTCCAGCCCCGGCCCGATCACTGGCCCGATGTCGAGCCCCGGCCCGATGCCTCCGCGCGGTACCAGCCCCGGCCCGGCGGCCGGCGCGGCCGGCGGGCCGTCGCGCGCCGAGTCGGGCGTTCCGCCTCACGCCCCGTCGGGCCGCGCCCTGTGGCCGCCCCGGTGAGCGGAGTGCAGCTCGCGCCACAGGCTCTCGCCCGGCCACCTGCGCCGGGCGTCCGGCTCCGCCGCCTCGGCTTCCCGGACCAGGTCCACGAGGCGGGCGTTGACCGGGGCGGTGAGGCTGTGCCGCTGAGCCAACGCAACGATTTCGCCTTGGAGTTCGTCCATCTCGGTGCGGCGGCCGCGCTGGAGGTCCTCCCACATCGACGAGCGGGCGTGTGCGTCGATCCGCAGTGTCGAGGCCGCGAAGACCCGGAACAGCGTGTCCGGCAGCCGCAGCACGTACGGGATGAGCCGCGCCGGTACGGGCGTGAGCCGCGCCGGCTTCGCCCCGGCCGCCCGCAGGACCGCGAGGGCCTCGGTCTGGCACAGGGCCAGGCATCGGCGGTAGGCGCGCTGCGACAGCTCGGTGCGCAACGGCAGATCGGAGAGAGCGTTGAGCGCGTTGTTGAGGTTCATCAGCAGCTTGGCGTACTGCACTTCGCGCATGTCGGCGCGGGTTTCCGAGGCCATACCGGCCGCCGTGAACGCCGACAGCAGGGGCTCGGCCCGGTCGTGGTCCTCGACGGTCAGTGCTCCGGCGGAACCCTGGTGGAAGACGCCGGGTGCCGTCTGCACCACGTTGTAGGGGACCGTTCCGGCGAGCACGGTGCGGTCCGGGATCTCGCGGCGTATGGCCGCGGCGTTGTGCAGGCCGTTCTGCAGACTGACGACGACCGTGGACGGGCCGAGGTGCGGCGCGAGTTCTCGGGCGGCGGTGGTGGTCGCCGACGACTTCACCGCGATCAGCACGTAGTCCGCTCCGGCGGCCGCCTCGGGGCCCGTCGCCACCCGGAGGTCGCCGGGCACGGTCAGCTCCACCGACCGGCTGCCTCCGGTGATGGTGAGACCGTTCCGCCGCAGGGTCTCCATGGCGGCGGTGCGCCCGATGAGGGTCACATCGGCCGTGCCCGCGAGAAGCCCGCCCGTGTGGCATCCGATGCTGCCCGCCCCGAGGACCGCGATGCTCAGGCGCCGGGAGGTCGTCGCGGACCCGTCCACTGGACTCTGCGTCATGTCTGCTCCTGCTCCAGGGTGAGGCGTCGCGGGGGCGGGGTGTGCGAGCCCGCAGCCTAGCCGGGGTGTCGACACCGGTCACCGGTCCCCCCACGTGCGGCCGGGGGCCACTACTGCGTCTCAGGCCGTGCACTGCAAGGGGATCGTCCCTCAGCGCGAGCGGGGTGGTGATTCCGGAAGAGGCGCGCAATCAGGCCGGTCCGTACGGGTATTCGCAACCTTTCGCCCTCACGCGCGTCCTGGGCGGCGGATCGCATGGGGACAGCGGCGGGGATAACCGGGACATCACACAACGGGGGACCGGGGGATGTCCGGAACACCTTGGTTCCATGTCCCGCCGAGGAGACGTCATGCCCGAATCCGCCATATCAGCCGTCGCGGAACGGTCCTGGGAGCGCGTCGTCGTCAGGGAAGGGTTCAACGACGCCGCCATGAAGGCCGCCATGGACGAAGTGATCGCCAGTGCGCAGGGGGGAGCCCTCCGCAAAACGCTGGTCTTCCCGCCCGGTGATTTCCATCTGACGAAGCCGCTGTTCACGTCCACCGCGACCAATGACGAGCAATTGCAGGGACTCTCCGTCCAGGGCCAGGGAATCCGCTCGACGCGTATCTTCTGGGACAACCCGGGCACGGATGCTCCCGGGGACCCCATGGCCAACAACCTGATCACCGCCGTACGCCGCTTGCGCTGGGCGACCCTCGGCGGATTCAGTGTCGTCAGCAACGGAGCGAAGAACCGCTTCGCCTATCTCCTGAGCGACACCCGGGGGTTCAACCAGGCGTGGCATGTGCACGATGTGGAATTCAGCGGACCCTGGGACCGGGTCTTCGGCATCGACGGCGGCCAGGACTCGAATCTCAACAGCGAGATGAGTTTCCGGCGCTTGTTCACGGCGACGAACTCCACCTTCCGGGACGCCTTCTTCCGTACCGGAGGCATCAGCGGCACGTACCCGCAGCAGAACCAGTTCCTGAACTACTGGGTTGAGGACTGCTGCCTCACCCTCAGCGCCGGGGTGGTCTTCCGGCTGGACAAGGGCGGCTCCCTGCGGGTGTCCCGGGGCTCGTGGTCCGCGGCCACGGCGGACGGGGAGATCACCTGGTTCCTCATGCCGAACGGGCAGAGCAACAGCCGGACGGCAGCCCAACTCAGCGTCCGGGACGTGCGGTTCGAGCCCAAGGGCGACCGACACAAGGTCATCGACTGCGCGTGGGGCACCGGGACGGTCACCTTCGACGACTGCTCCGACGTGGGCTCCATGCAGAACACCGCGAGCTACGGGCGGACGATGCACCGGTACGTCGGGCAGCCGTGGTGGGACCAGGGGAACGGCCCGACGGTCCGCTACCGCTCCTGCGCCCTGGCCGGCCGCCACACGTACGACGGCCCCCGACAGACCCGTGGAGGATTCGTCTACGACGGATGCCACTTCTACCGTGGCCAGAGCGGACAGACGACGACGCCCGCGGATGTGCTGCGCAGCACCGACGGCCCAGCCCGGTACCGCTTCACCAACTGCGACAACATCCCGGACGCGACGAACCGCTGACCGCCCGCCCGGGTCTTCGGCGCGGGGAAAGCGGCGGGCGTCCGGCGCTGCGTGGAGGCCGAGCGTTTCGGCCCGCGTAGTGACGTCCCTCGGGCCCAGCATGTCGTTCTCGTGGGCCCAGCCGACTACCAGGAGTTCTCGCGTTTCCACGGATTGTCGTCGCGCGGACTGGCATCGCACGAACGTCGTCGCACGCGAGGATGAGGGCGGCCGTGGTCTGCTCCTCGTCGAGCAGCTTGCCCGAGAATGGGGCAGCCGAGTTTCGGGCAGGGGCACGGTGCTCTGGTTCGACCTGGGGCCCTGAACTCTCCTGGCCGTGCATCGACCGGTATCGGTCGGACGTGATATGCGGGGAATCACCCAGTGAATGAACCCTAAAGCTGTCGCAGCCGGTCCCGCAGCGTACGGGCGACCTGCGCCATCAGAGCTTCGGCGCCGGGCTGGTTGCTCGCGGGAACGCGCGACTCGGTAAGGGCCGCGATGGCGAAGGACTGCCCGTCGGCGTGCTCGACGACGCCGATCTCGTGCCGGAGGTTGAGCAGCGTTCCGGTCTTCGACGACCACGAGGAGGCGTCGGACGTGAAGTCCGGGGCGAGCCGGTGGCGCATCAGATTGGCTCCCATGAGGCGACGCACCCGCTCGGCCACCGCGGCGTCGATCGTCGACGGCCTCCACAGTGCCTGGAGCAGATCGACGAAGGCGCGTGCGGTGCCCGTGTTGGCGCGGGACACATCGAGCTGGGGCAGCCGGTGCCCGCGACCGGTCGTCCCCGCGTCGATCGCGATGGCATGGGCCAGGTGCACCTGCGCGGTGTCGAAGCGTTCCGCCGGGGTGTCGACCAGGTCACGCATCGTATGGCGCACGGACAGCCCGCGCAGTCCCAACTCCCCGAGGATCCGGGCGACATGGGAGGGCGGGGTGAGGCCGAACAGCGCGTCGGTCGCCGTCCCGTCGCTCACGGAGGTGCTGAGGTAGAGCAGGTCGTCGACAGCGATGCGGGCCGGGTGGCGGAATCGGCTCAGCCCGGTGGGCCCCGGGGATGTGATCCGTCCGGGCTGGACGTCCAGCGTCGCCGACCCGTCGAGCTCACCCCGGCGGATGCGCTCCAGTGTCGCGAGCGCGAGCGGGACCTTGACCAGGGAGGCGGAGGGAAGCTCGGTGTCCGGGTCGATGCCCAGTTCGTCCCCCGTCTCCAAATCCCGTACGAGGAACGATCCGTAGAGCCCGCCCTCGTCCAGGCTTCGGCGCAGATCGCGCGCCAGCCGTTCAGGGCTCACCGTGGCCCCCCCCGTCAGGTCCCGCTCCTGCCCGGTCGCGGGGGAGGCACCGAGGCAGCGGGCGATCTCGCCGCCCAGGCGCGTCCGCAGACGCTCGGGGTCTCCGGCCGCGGTGGCCGCGACGGCGAAACCCCGCACCGGGCCCGTCTCGCCCACCGGCCGCCAGTGCAGGCCGAGTTCGGCGGCCTGCTGGGGCGAGCACAGCAGGACGTCGTGCGAGCACAGCACCTCGGCGGAGGCGCTCGGGAGGCTGTTCCCGACGAGGAGTTGTGCGGGCCGCAACCCGACGGCGTCGCACAGGCGCGTCATACGGTCCCTGACGTGGGGGACGTCGTCCTCCGGCTGGATCCAGATCCGGCGCGGCGGGGACGGGTCGGCGCGTCCCGCCCGCAGGGTCTCGACGTAGACGCGGGACACCCCGGGGTCGTGCCGGCCGGCGAGCCCCAGCGGCACGGACCACCACGCCTGGTCGGGTGGTACGGCGATCAGCGCCGCACGGGCCTCCTGCGTGTGGACCAGCTCCATCCGCTCCGCGGGCGGAGCGATGCGCAGCTCGAGCGAGATGCCCTGGTCGCGCGCGTCGGCGACGAGGTGCGCGAGCGAGGCCGTGCTGCAGGTGTCCGGAACCGCGAGCCGCAGCGGCTTGCGCTTGGCCGTCTCCGCCTCGCGTTCGAGGTCGTCGGCGAGGAGAACGAGCCGTCTGGCCATGGGCAGCATGTCGCGGCCGAAGGGGGTGAGGGTGGCGCGGCGCGGGGTCCGCTCGAAGAGCTGCTCGCCGAAGTGCTTCTCCAGTGCGGCGACACGACGGCTGGCGACCGACTGGGACATCCGGGCGGCCGCCGCACCGATCGTGAAGCTGCCGCGCTCGCCCACATGGATGAAGGCCCGACACGCTGCGACAAGATCCACAGGCACAGCCTATGCCGAATCCGCATGGAACCGCGCATCTGCGTCTTGGACCGCATAACCCCAGCCACGCGAGGGTTGCCCCAGTGAACCGGGGCGCGCCCGCCACAGCGCCCCGTCATGAGACGCCCCGTGCGCCGGCGCGTACGGTCACCTGGAGGTAACGGATTGTGTTGAAAACGCAGAAACGCTTCGCCCCTCGCGCCGCCCTCGGGGCGGCCCTCGCCCTCACGCTCGCCTCGCTCGCGGCCTGCGCACAGGGCGACGCCGCCGGCTCGTCCGCGACACCCCGGAAGACATCCGCATCGGAAGCGGCGCCGGGAGCCACCGGATCCGCGGCCGCCTCCACGTCCGCGTTCAAGAAGCTCGAGCGTGAATCCGGCGCCCGCCTCGGGGTGTACGCCCTGAACACCGGTACGGGGCGCGAGGTCGCCTACCGGGCGGACGAACGGTTCGCGTACGCCTCCACGTTCAAGGCACTTGCCGCGGGGGCGATCCTGCGCAAATACTCCGTGAAGGGCGTTGACAAGGTGATCCGTTACGACCGCGACGACCTGGTCGCCCACTCGCCGGTCACCGAGAAGCACACCGGCACGGGCATGAGCCTGCGCGCCCTGTGCGACGCCGCGGTCCGCTACAGCGACAACACCGCTGCCAATCTGCTCCTCGACGCCCTGGGCGGTCCGCAGGCCCTGGATGCCCTACTCGAAGACCTCGGCGACGACGTCACGCACATGGACCGCCGCGAGACGGAACTCAACGAGGCGACCCCGGGCGACGTGCGCGACACAAGCACCCCCCGCTCCCTCGCCACGGATCTGCGCTCCTTCGCCCTCGGCGACGCACTGGGGAAGGACGAGCGTGCCCTGCTCACGACATGGATGCGAACCAACAAGACCGGTTCCACGCTCATCCGGGCCGGTGTACCGAAGGACTGGACCGTCGCCGACAAGAGCGGAGCGGGCGAGTACGGCACACGCAACAACATCGCCGTGGTGACACCCCCGGGCGGCAAGCCCATCGTGATCGCGGTGCTGTCGAGCCGGGACACGCGGGACGCCGACTACGACGACGCGCTCATCGCGGGGGCCGCTTCCGTGGTCGCCGACTCACCGGTGGCCGACGCGGCCCGGTGAGGCATGGGAATGACCGGGGGAGGAGGGGGCGGACTGCCGGGTGGATCGCGGACGGCGCAGGCAATGCCGCGGCGCTCGGCAGGCGCCGCGGCATCGACGTTGCGCTCACCGCGCGACTCAGCCGTGCAGTATGCGCCCCTTCTTGTCGGTGCGGTCACTTGTGACGAAGTACATGATCGCGTCGATCAGGGCCCAGATCATGCCGCCGCCCGCGGTGAGCACCATGGCGATACCCGTCCAGATGTGGCCGGTGTAGAACCGGCCCACGCCGAGGAAGCCCAGCAGGAGTTGGAGCACACCCGCCACGTTCTTCGACTTGGGGGAGTAGGGCAGGCCGTTGGGGGCGAGGCGCTCCCCTCGGGCCGTGTCCCGCGGAACGCCCGATGGGTACGGCCCACGGTCCCCTTGCCCGGCCCATTCCGGCCCGGGACGGTCGTACGGCGTCTGTCCGGGGGGCGGCGTCCGGCGGTGGGCAACCGGCGCCGGTTCGTGGGGGACCGGCGCCGGGACGCGCACATCGGCCTGCGGGCGGTGCGCACGCGCGCCCCCGTACGGTCCCTCGTAAGCCGTCTTGTCCCGGGGCGTCGACAGGTGCCGCGTGGACACCTCCGGGTCCGGGGCCGCAGGCACGTCACGGCTCGGCTCCCGGCGCTGCCGGGGCGGGGCGCCGGGGGAGTTCTGCGGTGGCCCGGCGTGGCCCGTCGCCGTCGCTCCTGCCGGGCCGTGGCCCGGCCTGTCCCACCCGCGCTGGGACAGGGCGCCGCCCGCGTGCGGAACGTCGTCCGCGCACGGGGCCGGATCCGCGTACGGGGACTGCCCGGCGTACGCCGCCGGCGCCGAGCGGACGGCCCCCGCCGCCGCGCCGGCAGCTCCCACCTGGGTCCCGGCGAGCGCCAACTCCGCCTCTCCTTCCCCGTGCGAGATGTGGGGGAGCCAGCGGAGCCACCGCGGCACCGTCCAGTTGCGCTCGCCCAGCAGGGCCATGAGCGACGGCAGAAGCACCATCCGGACGACCGTCGCGTCGAGCAGGACGGCGACGGCGAGGCCGACACCCAGCTGCTTGAAGTCCTGCATCGAGAGGGTGGCGAAGACGGCGAACACCGCCACCATGATGACCGCCGCCCCCGTGACGGCACCGGCGGTCGAGCGGATGCCCTCGGCGATCGCGTTCGGCGTGGACTGCCCGCGGTCGCGGGCCTCGCGGATCCGGGAGACCACGAAGACGTGGTAGTCCATGGAGAGGCCGAACAGGACGACGAGGACGAACAGCGGCATCCAGCTCTGGATGGCCCCGGGCGCCTCCGTGGCGAACAGCTCGTCGCCCCAGCCGTGCTGGAAGACCGCCACGATGACGCCGTACGAGGCCACGACCGACAGCAGGTTGAGGAGGATCGAGGTGACCGCGATGACGATCGAGCGGAAGCAGAACAGCATGATGAGGAACGTCACGGCCGCGATGAAGGTGAAGACCGGCATGATGCCGCTCTCCAACTGCTCGTTGGCGTCGACCGATTGAGCCAGGTCACCGCCGACCCAGGCCTGCTCCGCCACCGGTTCGAGCGTGCCGGGGACGAGCTCCTCCCGCAGGGTCTCCAGGGCATGCCGTGAGGTCTTGTCCCGTCCGTCGCCCGCCAGCGCGACCTCGATCTCGGCGACGTTCTCCTTCTTGTGCACCGTGATGCCGACCGTCTTGCCGAACTCACCGGAAGCGGTCACCTTGTCGCGGAAGTCCGCGAACGCGGCACGCATCCTGGGCGAGTCGATGTCGTCGGCCTCGACGACGACCTCCGCGGGAGAGGGCCCGCCCGGGAAGGTCTTGGCGATCTCCGCGCCGGCCGCACCCAGAGGCGAGTCCTGGCCGAGCTGCTGCGGCACGGACAGTTGCTCGGTCTTCATCCCGGCCGCCGGGGCGGCCAGGGCGAGGAGCAGCGCGACCGCGGCGAAGGTGAAGAGCTTCGGACGCATGAGGACCGGCCTCAGCAGCCGGCCGGCGAAGCGGCCGCCGGTCCCAGCGCCACGCTTCCCGCGGCGGCCGATGAGGGGCAGACGGCCCTTCTCGACGCGGTCTCCCAGCCAGGCCATCAGGGCGGGCAGGACGGTCACGGAACCGAGCATGGCGATGAGGACAACGATGATGGTCACGACGGCGAAGCCCTTGAAGAGCATCATCCCGGACAGGAACATGCCCGCCATGGCCACCATGACGGTCAGCCCCGAGATGAGGACCGCGCGGCCCGAGGTGGCCGCGGCGATCCGGAGCGCCGTCTCCGGGTCACGGCCCAGCGCCCGCTCGTCACGCTCCCGTCGCAGATAGAACAGGCAGTAGTCGACACCGACGGCCAGCCCCATCAGGAACATCACCGAGAACGTCTGCTCGCTGAGCGGCATCACCTTGCTGGCGAGGCACATCAGGCCGAACGCCGCCACGCACGCGGACAGCGCGAGCGAGACCGGCAGCAGGGCCGCGACCACCGCGCCGAAGGCGACCAGCAGGATGCCGAGAGCCAGCGGAACGGCGGTCATCTCCGCGGCGAAGAAGTCCTCGGCGAGCAGATCCGTGAATTCCTTGTCCGCGCTGGCACTGCCGAACTGGAACAATTCGACGCCGTCATGGGCGGACTCGGTCTCCTCGACCGCGTCCAGCACGGGCTGCACCCGCTCCCCGGCGGTGTCGGCCTTGCCCTTCATCTGAAAGCTGATCAGGGCCGACCGGCCGTCCTTGGAGGCCACCGGCGGTTGAAGGTGCCGTACCTCGCGGGTGTCCCGCAGCGCGGACGAGACATCGCGCGCCGCGCTCTTCCATCCGCCGGGCGAGGCGCTCTTCACCATCACCATCTCGCCGGCCGGTTTCTCCAGACCGGCGTCTTCGAGGATCCTGGTAGCGCGCGCGGAGTCGCCCGCCCCGTTCTGCGAGTCCGTCATCACGTCCAGTCCGGACATGCCGCCGAGCCCGGCCGAGAGGACGACGAACAGCAGCCAGCCGATGACCGCGGTTTTCCGGTGGCGTGAACTCCATATGCCGAGCCGGGCCGCGAGGTTGTGCCTCATGGTGTTTCTCCGGGTTCGAGGTGCGAAAACGTCAGGGCCCGACGCTAGGAATGGGCGACGTTCGCTCCCAGCCGCCGAGGCCCACCTTCCCGGAGACGGAAGGCGACTTTCTGAGGTGGTGCTGGGTACACCCTTCCGCGCGGGGGAGCACCCGGGCAGCGCTCGCCTCCGGGGCCGTGGTCACCGACCGCGGAACCGGGCGCGGCGAGCGCGGACCGCCACCGACCGGCGCGCGCAGGGGCGGTCGTGCCGTTCGGGCGCACCGGGTGGACCTACCGGGCGGTCGCACCGGGTGGTCCTACCAGGCGGTCGTACCCGTGACGGGCGACCCGGGGGCGGCCACAACGTCCGTGGCCCCGCCGCCCGTTGGGAACGGGAGCGGGGCCACGACCGGAACAAGTCCTTATGCGGTCCGCGGCGAGGGGGAGAAGTACGCCTGAGACGGCGGCAGGAACAACAGCACGATGGCCGCGGTGGCCAGCGCGTCCGGAGCGACGCGGACCAGCTCCTCCCAGGCGAAGCCGCTCATGCCCAAGCTGTTCATCAGGAAGAACACGCTCAGGGCGCCGCCGACGGCGAGCAGGATCCGGGCCCAGTTGCGGCCCGCCCGCATCATCACGGCGACGCAGAGCCAAAGCCCCGTGGCGACGACCGTGACGCCGCCGGAGATCGCGACCTGCACCACGGCTCCGCGCTGCCCGTCCGCCTCGCGCATCTGCTCCAGCCCCGTCGGCGCGATGACGAACACGTCCAGCACCCACATGACGAGCTGGACGCCCATTGCGACCACCGACAGCCAGAACGCCGTCTCGACCTCTCGCGGACGCTGCGCCGGTCCTGCTGCTGCGCTGGCCATGATCCTCCCTCTCCGCCGGGCGGGCTCGCCACGGGCCGGTGTCACGTGCGGCGGCAGTGACATCGCCGACCCGCCCTGCTCCTGCCCTTGGTGAGACCGCCCACGGCGGTGCGCGGTTCCACCGTGGACGCGATACTCCCAGGCCCTCCAGTCACCCTGCCGCACGTGAACACCCACCTCCCGGCGGCCACCCGGACCAGCGCCCTTCTCAGTAGTGCGGCGTGGTGATCGGACCCTCGTCGCTGAGCAGCCCGGCCAGTGCGGAGTCCGCCACGACGTCAGCGAACGGACGGTCCTCGCCGTCCACGCGTACCGTTCCCCCGACCAGGCGGATGCCGTGGCTGTAGTCCGTGTACGTCTTCGCGTGAGCCGTGCTGAGCGGCTGGATCGGAACGCCGTCCTGTCCGTGCCAACCGTAGATCGCCACTGAACTCGGATGGGAGGCCAGGCGATTGGACACCACCACATCCTTCTTCTGCCCGGCCGTGAGGTCGTGCGGAGCGTCCCCGCGCTGCTCCTCGATGCGCTCCTGGTGCTTGGCGATGTAGGCGTTCGAGCCCATGTCCGGTCCGGCCGGGAGCGGATACGGGGTGAGCCGCAGCGCCGCCTGCTGCCAGGCGGCGTCCACGACCTTCGTGGTGGGGATCTGCATGCCCCAGGCATCGGCCAGGCTCTGCGCCGACATGCACATCAGAGGTACGCGGACCCAGTCGTCGTCGGAGCCCACGGCGAGATAGTCGGGCATCACGCGGACGACGACCGTCTGCGCCCCCGCACCGTCCGAGGCGGTGAGCTCGATCTCGATGAAGGAGCGAAGAAACTCCGGGAGGTTGCCGCCTGCCAGCTCGTCGGCGAAGACCTGGTCGCGCTCCTCGTACGACAGGCCATCGGTCGCGGCCAGTACGGCACTTCCGGGCCGTGCGTCCGCAGGGCGGTCGGGAATCCCGTTCGCCGTCGCTCGCCTCACGCCTCCACCGGCGGGGCGCCCCGCGGCCGCTTCCCCCGCGGACGCTCTGGTTCCCGCGAGCCCCATCGCCCCGGCCGCGCACCCCGCCAACGCGATCCGGACGAAGCGGCGACGGCCTGGATTCCTCGGTGTGCTGATCACGGTCGACCTCCGGTGTACTGCGGCTGGTCAGGGCTGCGATACGTGGTGGCGCTCTGCCGGTGGTCGGCCGAGGACGGTGCGGAGCCCTCGTACGACGTGCTGAACTCTCGTACGAAACGGGTCGCGTACGCGTGAGTAACGACTACCTCATGCGGTCTACGAGGATCGCGTCCAGTACCGTGTCGACAGCCTCGGCGGCTTGCTGCGAGCGTGGCTGTGCGTTGCCGCCCCTCAGTCCTCGCCCTCCAGGTCGCCCTCCGCCTCCAGGAACACCTGGCGCAGCGCGTCGAGCACCGCGGGGTCGGGTTTGGCCCACATTCCGCGGGACTCCGCCTCCAGCAGGCGCTCGGCGATGCCGTGCAGCGCCCACGGGTTGGCCCCCTGCAGGAACGCCCGGTTCTCGGGGTCCAGGACGTACGTCTCGGTGAGCTTGTCGTACATCCAGTCGGCGATCACGTTCGTCGTCGCGTCGTATCCGAAGAGGTAGTCCACGGTGGCGGCAAGTTCGAAGGCGCCCTTGTAGCCGTGGCGGCGCATCGCCTCGATCCACCGGGGGTTGACCACGCGGGCGCGGAAGACCCGTGAGGTCTCCTCGACGAGTGTGCGGGTGCGCACCGTCTCGGGGCGGGTGGAGTCCCCGATGTACGCCTCGGGCGCCGAGCCGCGCAGCGCCCGCACGGCCGCGACCATGCCGCCGTGGTACTGGAAGTAGTCGTCGGAATCGGCGATGTCGTGCTCGCGCGTGTCCGTGTTCTTCGCCGCGACGGCGATGCGCCGGTACGCGGTCTCCATGTCCTCGCGCGCCGGGCAGCCGTCCAGCTCCCGCCCGTAGGCGTAGCCGCCCCACACGGTGTAGACCTCCGCGAGGTCGGCGTCGGTGCGCCAGTCCCGGCTGTCGATGAGCTGGAGGAGACCGGCGCCGTACGTGCCCGGCCGGGAGCCGAAGATACGGGTGGTCGCCCGGCGTTCGTCGCCGTGCGCGGCCAGGTCGGCCTGGGTGTGGGCGCGGACGAAGTTGGACTCGGCGGGCTCCTCCAGCGAGGCCGCGAGCCGCACGGCGTCGTCGAGGAGGCCGATGGTGTGGGGGAACGCGTCGCGGAAGAAGCCCGAGATGCGCAGCGTCACATCGATCCGCGGGCGGCCCAGCTCGTCGAGGGGGACCGGTTCGAGTCCGGTCACGCGGCGGGACGCGTCGTCCCACACCGGCCGGATGCCGAGGAGCGCGAGGGCTTCGGCAACGTCGTCGCCGGAGGTGCGCATCGCGCTGGTGCCCCAGAGGGAAAGCCCGACGGACGTGGGCCACTCGCCGTTGTCGCCGCGGTAGCGCTCCAGGAGCGAGTCGGCGAGCGCCTGGCCGGTCTCCCACGCCAGCCGCGAGGGTACGGCCTTGGGGTCGACCGAGTAGAAGTTGCGTCCGGTCGGCAGCACGTTGACCAGGCCGCGCAGCGGCGAGCCGGACGGCCCGGCCGGGACGAATCCGCCGGCCAACGCGTGCACGGCGTGGTCGAGTTCGTCGGTCGTGGCGGCGAGCCGCGGGACGACCTGGCGCGCGGCGAAGTCCAGGATGCGGGCCACGTCCGAGGGGTGCCCGTCCGCAACGCGCTCGACGGCGGCCGGGTCCCAGTCGGCGTCCTCCATCGACTGCACGAGAGCGCGGGCCCGTTCCTCGACCGTGTCCGCGGCGGTACGGGTGGCCGCGGACTCATCCAGGCCCAGGGCCTCCCGGAGTCCGGGCAGGGCCGCCGTGCCGCCCCAGATCTGGCGGGCGCGCAGGATGGCGAGGACGAGGTTGACGCGCGCGGTTCCGGCGGGCGGCTGACCGAGGACGTGGAGGCCGTCGCGGATCTGGGCGTCCTTGACCTCGCACAGCCAGCCGTCGACGTGGAGCAGGAAGTCGTCGAAGCCGTCGTCGTCGGGACGGTCCTCCAGGCCCAGGTCGTGGTCGAGCTTCGCCGCCTGGATCAGCGTCCAGATCTGGCCACGGATCGCGGGCAGCTTCGCGGGGTCCATGGAGGAGATCGCTGCGTACTCGTCGAGGAGCTGCTCCAGGCGCGCGATGTCCCCGTAGGACTCGGCGCGGGCCATGGGCGGTACGAGGTGGTCGACGAGCGTGGCGTGGACGCGGCGCTTGGCCTGCGTGCCCTCGCCCGGGTCGTTGACCAGGAACGGGTAGACGAGCGGGATGTCGCCGAGCGCGGCGTCAGGGGCGCAGGCGGCGGACAGTCCGGCATTCTTGCCCGGCAGCCACTCCAGATTGCCGTGCTTACCGAGATGGATCATGGCGTCGGCGCCGAAGCCGCCGTCCGCCTCCGGGGTCGCGATCCAGCGGTAGGCCGCCAAGTAGTGGTGGGAGGGCGGCAGATCGGGGTCGTGGTAGATGGCGATCGGGTTCTCGCCGAAGCCGCGGGGCGGCTGGATGAGGATGAGCAGATTCCTGCGGCGCAGAGCGGCGAGGACGATGTCGCCCTCGGGGTTGCTGCTGCGGTCGACGAACATCTCGCCGGGCACGGGCCCCCAGTGCTCCTCGACGGCTTCCCGCAGTGCGGCGGGGAGCGTGGCGAACCAGCGCCGGTAGTCGGCGGCCGGGATGCGCACCGGGTTCCGGGCCAGCTGTTCCTCGGTGAGCCAGTCCTGGTCGTGCCCGCCGGCGTCGATGAGCGCGCGGATCAGCTCGTCGCCGTCGCCGGACTCCAGGCCGGGGACGGGCTCGTCGCCGAAGTCGTAGCCCTCGGAGCGCAGTCGGCGCAGCAGTGCGACGGCGCTGGCAGGGGTGTCGAGCCCGACGGCGTTGCCGATGCGGGAGTGCTTGGTCGGGTAGGCGGAGAGGACGAGGGCAAGGCGCTTGCCGGAGGCGGCGATGTGGCGGAGTCGGGCGTGGCGTACGGCGATCCCGGCGACCCGGGCGGCCCGTTCGGGATCCGCGACGTAGGCGGGGAGGCCGTCCTCGTCGATCTCCTTGAAGGAGAACGGGACGGTGATGAGCCGGCCGTCGAACTCGGGCACGGCGACCTGGCTGGCGGCGTCGAGCGGCGAAACCCCTTCGTCGTTGTGCTCCCAGTCGCTGCGTGATCCGGTCAGGCACAGTGCCTGCAGGACGGGCACGTCCAGGCCGCTGAGCGCTCCGGCGTCCCAGCTCTCGTCGTCGCCGCCCGCGGACGCCTCGGCGGGGCTGGTGCCGCCGGCCGCCAGGACGGTGGTGACGACGGCGTCCGCACCGCGCAGCGCCTCGACGAGTTCGGGTTCGGGGGCGCGGAGGGAGGCGACGTACAGGGGTAGCGGCCGCCCGCCGGCGTCCTCGATCGCCGAGCAGAGAGCGTCGACGAAGGCGGTGTTGCCGCTCATGTGGTGGGCGCGGTAGTAGAGGACCGCGACGCACGGGCCATCGGCGTCCGTACGCACGGTGCGCTCCAGCGGACCCCAGGTCGGCGCGGGTGCGGGCGGTTCGAAGCCGTGTCCGGTGAGCAGCACGGTGTCGGAGAGGAACCGGGCGAGCTGTTCGAGATTGGCCGGGCCGCCATGGGCCAGATAGGCGTGAGCCTCCGCTGCGATGCCGACAGGGACGGTGGAGGCCTCCATCAACTGGGCGTCGGGGGCCTGTTCACCGGTGAGGACGACCACCGGGCGGCCCGTGCCGCGCAGTTGGTCCAGGCCTTCCTGCCAGGCGCGTACGCCGCCCAGCAGGCGTACGACCACCAGGTCCACGCCCTCCAGCAGTGCGGGGAGCCCGTCGAGGGCGAGCCGCGCCGGGTTGGCGTAGCGGTAGGACACGGGCCCGTTCGCCGCGCGGGCGCTGAGCAGATCGGTGTCGGACGTCGACAGGAGCAGGATCATGCGGCGTCTGGCCTTCCTCGGGGTGTCCGCGCCCCGGGCGGTGTCGGTCGGCGGGAGTTCCTGGCTCATCCGGCTGTCGCCGAATTCACAGTGGCGGGACCGCGCCGGATTCGCACCGGGCTTCCTCCCCTGTCGCCGTCGATCGGCGATGGCGGGCCGGTCGGCCCGCCGGGATCATAGTAAGGGCGGCCGGTGGATGCGGGGCATACGGCCGAGGGGGCGATGGGTATGCTCGCCGCCATGCCCTCCCCCTCCGCACCGCTCCCACCTGCGCGGAACCGTGACGACGCGTGCCCCGGTGCGCTCCGTCTCCACTCCGCGGACGACGGGGCGCTGGCGCGCGTGCGCGTGCCGGCGGGGGTGCTGAACACGGGCCAGGCACGGGCGCTCGCCGGAGCCGCCGAACGGCTCGGCGACGGATCGCTGCATCTGACCTCGCGCGGCAATGTGCAGCTGCGCGGGCTCGGCGAGGGCTGCGGTGGCGAACTCGCCGAACGCCTTCGCGCCGCGGAGCTCCTGCCCTCGCCCCGGCACGAGCGGGTGCGCAACTTCGTGGCCTCGCCGCTGTCGGGCATCGACGGATCGGGCCGGCCCGAAGTGCAGCCCTGGGCCCGCTCCCTGGACGCCCTGGTGTGCGGGAGCGAAGCCGCCGCCGACCTCTCCGGGCGGTTCCTGTTCGCCCTCGACGACGGGCGCGGTGATGTCGCCGGACTCGACGCCGATGTGACGATCGTCGCAGAAACCGGCTCACCGTACGCGGCGGTGCACCTGGGAGGCTCCTGGGCAGTCCGCGTACCGGCCGAGGAGGCGCCGCGGGCCGCACTCGCCGCCGCCGAGACCTTCCTCGCCACGGGGCGGGAGAGCGGCACTCGAGCCTGGCGGATACGCGAACTGCCCGACGGCGGTGAGGCGTTGACGCGCGAGGTGGTGGGACGCCTCGTGGGGGAAGGCATGGCGGCCGCTCCGGCCGATGCCGTCCTGCCCCGGGGCTCCGGACCTGCGCCGGGCCCGGTCGAAGGACCGGGCGGCAGCCGTGCGTTGTCGGTCCTGGCACCGCTCGGCCGGCTCACTGTCGCGCAGTGGCGGCTGCTCACGCGAATCGCCCACCGGGACGGGCGCGGTGAACTGCGCCTCACGCCCTGGCGCGGAGTGGTCGTTCCCGGACTCTCCGGTGAGCGCGCCGTCCGCTGCCTCGACGACCTCCGCGCCGCCGGTCTGGTCACCGACTCAGGGTCGCCCTGGCTCGGGGTCGGGGCGTGCACCGGACGACCCGGGTGCGCCAAGTCCCTGGCGGACGTACGGGCCGACGCCTGTCTGTCCCTGACGCCGCCCGTACCCGGCGGGCTCCCCGTGTACTGGTCCGGCTGCGAACGCCGCTGCGGTCACCCCCGCGGGGACTGGGTGGATGTGCTGGCCACCCGCGACGGCTACGACATCCGCGCCGGCGGCGTACGGAAACACGCGGCACTCACCGGACCCACCGACCTCGCCGCCGCGATCGCTGCGGCGAGGACCACACCACCGACGCAGTGACGAGAGAGAGCACCGTGTTCGACTACGAGAAGGACGGCGCGGCGATCTACCGCCAGTCCTTTGCCACCATCCGCGCGGAGGCGGACCTCGCGGGTCTGCCCGCCGAGGTGAGCCAGGTCGCCGTCAGGATGATCCACGCCTGCGGCATGGTCGATCTGGTCCGCGACCTCCGCTTCACCCCCGACGCGGTGCTCGCCGCGCGGAAGGCCCTGCGGGCGGGCGCACCCATCCTGTGCGATGTGGCCATGGTCGCCAGCGGCGTCACCCGCAAGCGGCTGCCTGCGGACAACGACGTGGTGTGCACCCTCTCCGACCCCGCGGTGCCCGGACTCGCGCAGGAGCTCGGCACCACACGCACCGCCGCCGCACTGGAGTTGTGGCGTGAGCGCATGGAGGGCGCGGTCGTGGCCGTCGGCAATGCCCCGACCGCACTCTTCCGGCTGCTGGAGATGATCGAGGAGGGCGCCCCCCGCCCCGCCGCCGTCATCGGCGTGCCGGTGGGATTCGTCGGCGCGGTCGAGTCCAAGGACGCGCTCGCCGCGCACCCTTCGCGCCTGGAGCACCTGGTGGTGCGCGGCCGCCGCGGGGGCAGCGCCCTCGCGGCGGCCGCGCTCAACGCGATCGCGAGTGAGGACGAGTGAGCGAGCAGCAGACCGGCCGGCTCTACGGAGTCGGGCTCGGCCCCGGGGACCCGTCGCTGATGACCGTACGGGCCGTGGAGACCATCGCCGGGGCCGACGTCATCGCCTACCACAGTGCCCGGCACGGGCGGTCCATCGCCCGTTCCATCGCCGCCCGGCACATCCGCGAGGACCACATCGAGGAAGCGCTGGTCTACCCCGTCACCACGGAGACCACCGACCATCCCGGCGGCTACCGGGGCGCGTTGGACGAGTTCTACGCGGAGGCCGCCGCCCGCCTGGCCGCGCACCTCGACGCGGGCCGCACGGTCGCCGTGCTCGCGGAGGGCGACCCGCTCTTCTACGGCTCGTACATGCACATGCACAAGCGTCTCGCCGACCGCTACCCGACCGAGGTGATTCCCGGTGTCACCTCGGTGAGCGCAGCCGCGGCCCGGCTCGGAACCCCGCTCGCCGAGGGCGAGGAGGTCCTCACCATCCTTCCCGGCACTCTGCCCGAGGAGGAACTGACGGCGCGTCTGGCCTCGACGGACGCGGCCGTGGTCATGAAACTGGGCCGGACCTTCCCGCGCGTACGGCGGGCGTTCGAGCGCGCCGGGCGCCTGGCGGAGGCTCACTACGTCGAACGGGCCACCATGGCCGGGGAGCGAACCGGTCGACTGGCCGGCACCGACCCGGAGTCGGTGCCGTACTTCTCGGTCGCGGTGCTGCCCAGCCGTAACGGCGCACCAGTCGGGACGCAGGGAGCCGACACCGCCACCGACACCGCCACGGAAACCGCCACCGAAACCGCCACCGAAACCGCTGCCCGTACCGGGGAGGTCGTGGTCGTGGGCACCGGGCCCGCCGGCCCGCTCTGGCTCACGCCCGAGACGCGGGGAGCCCTGGCCTCCGTGGACGACCTGGTCGGCTACACCACCTACCTTCAGCGGGTGCCCGTACGTCCCGGCCAGCGCCGGCACGGCTCGGACAACAAGGTGGAGTCCGAGCGGGCCGAGTTCGCACTCGATCTCGCCCGGCGCGGGCGCCGGGTGGCCGTGGTCTCCGGCGGCGATCCGGGGGTGTTCGCGATGGCCACCGCCGTCCTCGAGGCGGCCGCGCATGAGGAGTACCAAGGCGTCCCGGTCCGGGTGCTTCCCGGAGTGACGGCCGCCAACGCGGCCGCCGCAAAGGCCGGTGCCCCGCTCGGTCACGACTACGCGGCGCTGTCCCTCTCCGACCGCCTCAAGCCGTGGGAGGTCATCGCCGGGCGCCTGCACGCCGCGGCGGCTGCCGATCTCGTGCTCGCCCTGTACAACCCCGGTTCCCGCAGCCGCACCTGGCAGGTCGACAAGGCCAGGGAACTGCTCCTGGAGCATCGCGCCCCGGACACCCCGGTCGTTCTCGCCCGGGACGTCGGCGGTCCGGAGGAGAGCGTACGGATCGTGCGCCTGGCCGATCTCGACCCGTCCGCGGTCGACATGCGCTCCATCATCCTCGTGGGTTCCTCGCAGACCCGGGTGGTGCGGCGCGGTGACGGGCAGGAAGTCGTCTGGACTCCGCGCCGCTATCCGGAGTCCTGACCCCTGTCCGCCTCCACAGCGCGGGGGAGGGCGTCGAGCCAGGCCAGGGCCCCGAGCGGAGTTGCCGCCACCGGTACGCCCCCGGGCACCGGAGGCCGCCGAACCACCACGACCGGAATGCCCGCCTCGCGGGCCGCGGACAGCTTGGGCGCGGTGGCCTCGCCGCCGCTGTCCTTGGTGACGAGAACGTCGATGCGGTGGCGGCGCAGCAGCTCGTGCTCGCCGTCGAGCGTGAACGGCCCGCGGTCCAGCAGGACTTCCATGGCGGCGGGGTACGGGGCCTCCGGCGCGTCCACGGACCGTACGAGGAACCACAGCCCGTCCAGATCCGCGAAGGCGGCGAGCCCCATGCGCCCGGTGGTGAGGAACACCCGCCGCCCCAGGGACGGCAGGAGCGCGGCCGCCTCGCTCAGCGAACCGGTCGCGTGCCAGCTGTCACCGTCACCTGGAACCCAGCCGGGACGGCGAAGGGCGAGCAGGGGAACATGGGCCTCCGCGGCCGCGACGGCGGCGTGGAAACTGATCGTGCCGGCGAAGGGATGTGTGGCGTCGATGAGCGCGTCGACCCTGTGCTCGCGCAGCCACCGCGCGAGTCCCTCCGCGCCGCCGAAACCGCCGATGCGCACCTGGCCGGGCGGCAGCGCGGGCTTGGCCACCCGTCCGGCGAGCGAGGTGGTCACGCGCAGGTCCGGCTGCGGGCGGGCCGCGACGCGGCCGTCGAGCGCCTCCGCGAGACGGCGGGCCTCCGTCGTGCCGCCGAGGATCAGCACATGGCGTATCGCGTGCATGGGAGCCTTTCATGGCTGAGTCGGGCAGGGGCGGACGGAGGGCCGCGGGCGGGCGCAGCGCTCAACTCAAGCACACCGGGCTGCGCCCCGGGTGGACGACCGGGGCGTGCGCGACCGCGGCCGCCACCGCCGCATACACCGCCCTGCTCACCGGTGACTTCCCGGACCCGGTGACGATCAGCCTCCCCAGGGGACAGACCCCGGCATTCGCGCTGGCCGCCGAGGAGTTGGGCGACGGACATGCCATGGCGGCGGTGGTGAAGGACGCCGGCGACGACCCTGACGTCACCCACGGTGCCCTCGTCCGCGCTGCCGTCCGGCCGCTGCCCGCCGGGTCGGGCGTGGTGTTCCGGGCGGGACCGGGTGTGGGGACCGTCACCCGCCCCGGCCTGCCCCTAGACGTGGGTGAGCCCGCGGTCAATCCGGTGCCGCGGCGGATGATCCGCGAGCACCTGGCGCGGGTCGCGGAACGGCACAGGGTCAGCGGCGACGTCGAGATCACCCTCTCCGTCGACGACGGAGAGGAAATCGCCCGCTCCACCTGGAACCCCCGGCTGGGCATCCTCGGCGGCCTCTCCATCCTCGGGACGACCGGCATCGTCGTGCCCTATTCCTGCTCGGCCTGGATCGACTCGATCCGCCGCGGTGTGGACGTGGCGCGGGCGGCGGGACGTACGCACCTGGCCGGATGCACCGGATCCACCTCCGAGAAGACGGTGGTGGCCGTGTACGACCTGCCCGAGGACGCCCTGCTCGACATGGGCGACTTCGCCGGGGCGGTGCTGAAGTACGTGCGCCGTCACCCCGTCGAACGCCTCACCGTCTGCGGTGGCTTCGCCAAGCTGTCCAAGCTGGCGGCCGGCCATCTGGACCTGCACTCGGCCCGCTCCCAGGTCGACAAGGCCTTCCTCGCGGAGCTCGCCCGGCACGGCGGCGCCGACGAAGCTCTCGCCGCGGAGGTCGCGGCCGCCAACACCGGCCTCGCCGCGCTCCAGTTGTGCAGGGCGCGGGGCGTGCCCCTGGGCGACCTCGTCGCCGTGACCGCCCGCGACCGGGCCCTGGAGGTGCTGCGCGGGGAGCCCGTGGCGGTCGACGTCATCTGCATCGACCGTGCGGGCACGATCGTGGGCCGGTGCGCCCCCGCATAGCGGCCGAGCAACCGCGCCCGGGTGTGCCGTTGTCGTCCGGGCGATCGGGTGGGGATGGTTGACGGGCCGTCACGCCCGGCGTTGACGTCCCGCCCACCGCCCGGACACTGCTCACGAGTCGGACGCTGTCCAGGCCCGGGCACTGCTCACGAGTCGGACGTTGCTCACGACCCGGACACTGCCAGGCACTAGGAACAGGGGAAGACCACAATTCGGACACTGCCCGGCACCTCGACCGCCTGCCCGAAGTCGTTTCGTCCGCTGCCCGAAGCCGTTTCGCCCCCCTTCGATCTCGAACGCCGTGACCCCACAGGAGCGTCGGGACGGGGAGCGGCCTCGGCGTGGATCCAACCGTGCGGCACCGCGCTAGTGCCGGTCGCGTTCCGAGGAGTACAGGTGGCTGTCGCGGAACTGCTCCGCGCCCAGCGTGCGGCCCACCATGATGACGGCGGTCCGCACGATGCCCGCCTCCTTCACCTGGCCCGCGATGCCGTCGAGCGTTCCCCGCAGCACCAGTTCGCCGGGACGGCTGGCCATGGCCACCACCGCGGCCGGACAGTCCGCGCCGTAGTGCGGCAGCAGCTCGTCCACCACCCGGTCCACGTACCTGGCGGCGAGGTGGAGCACGAGCAGGGCCCCGCTGCGCCCGAGCGTGCCGAGATCCTCGCCCTCGGGCATGGGCGTGGCCTGCTGGGCGACACGCGTGAGGATGACGGTCTGGCCGACCGTCGGCACGGTCAACTCCCGCTTCAGGGCGGCCGCGGCTGCGGCGAAGGCCGGTACGCCCGGCACGACCTCGTACGGGATGGCGGCCGCGTCCAGACGCCGCATCTGCTCGGCGACCGCGCTGAAGACCGAAGGGTCGCCCGAGTGCAGCCGGGCCACGTCGTGCCCCTCTTCGTGGGCGCGTACCACTTCCGCGGTGATCTCGTCGAGGGTGAGGTTCGCCGTGTCCACCAGCCGGGCGCCCTTCGGGCACTCGTCCAGCAGTTCGCGCGGTACCAGACTCCCCGCGTACAGGCAGACCCGGCAGGAGGCGAGCGTACGGGCACCGCGTACCGTGATCAGGTCGGCGGCACCGGGCCCCGCGCCGATGAAGTACACGGTCATCTCTCGTCTCCCGTCGGGATGTTGGCGGCAGTGGCGATCCTGTCGGAATGGGGGGTGATGCCGGTGGTCTCCTTGCGGACGGACCACTGGGTCACCGGCATGGCCTGACGCCATCCGGTGAAACCGCCCACGGGGGCGGCGTGCGCGGCCGACAGCCGCACCAGGTCGCCCCCGTGGCGGCGGTGCCACCCGGCGAGCACGGCCTCGGACTCCAGGGTGACCGTGTTGGCGACGAGCCGGCCGCCCGGTGGCAGCACGTCCCAGCACGCCTCGAGCAGGCCGTGAGAGGTCAGCCCTCCGCCGACGAACACGGCGTCGGGAGCGGGCAGTCCGGCCAGCGCCCCGGGCGCGGCTCCGGTGACCACACGCAGTCCCGGTACGCCCAGAGCATCTGCATTGCGGGCGATGCGCTCCGCGCGTGCCGGGTCGCGCTCGACGCTGATCGCGGCGCACGAGCGGTGCGCGCGCATCCACTCGATGGCGATGGAGCCCGAGCCGCCGCCGATGTCCCAGAGGAGTTCACCGGGAGAGGGCGCGAGGGCGCCGAGCGTCGCGGCGCGGACATGTCGCTTGGTGAGCTGGCCGTCATGGTCGTACGCCTCGTCGGGCAGACCCGGAACGCAGCCCAGGCGCACGGCGTCCGGGGTGATGCGGCAGTCGACGGCGACGATGTTGAGCGCGTCGCCGGGAGGTTCGTCCCACGTGTCGGCGATGCCTTCGGTGCACCGCTCCTTCTCGCTGCCGAGCTGCTCCAGTACGTGCATCCGGCTCGGGCCGAACCCGCCCTGCCGCAGCAGGCCGGCGACCTCGGCCGGGGTAGTGGATCCGGCGCTGAGAACGAGAACCCGGCGGCGGTCGTGCAGCGCCGCCACCAGGTTCGCGACGGGACGCCCGACGAGGGTCACAGTCTCGGTGTCCTCCAGCGGCCAGCCCAGGCGCGCGCAGGCGTACGCCACGGAGGACGGATGCGGCAGCACCCGGAGCGCCCCGGCGCCCAGCACGTCGGTGAGGGCACGCCCGATGCCGTAGAACATCGGGTCCCCGCTGGCCAGGACGCACACCCGGCGCCCGGCGTGTGCGGCGAGCAGCCCGGGGACGGCGGGCCGCAGGGGCGACGGCCAGGCCACGCGCTCGCCGGTGCACTCCTCGGGGAGAAGACCGAGCTGGCGCGCCCCGCCGATGAGTGTCTCCGCCTTCCGCAGCGCATCCTGCGACGGCGCGGGGAGCCCGTTCCATCCATCGGCGCCGATGCCGACGACGGTCACGGCGGGTCGGTGTGCGGGGCTCAAGCGGGATTCCTCGGGGACGGGATGGATGTACGGGTGGCGGAGGCCGGTTCGGAAGGGAACTCTACTGGCCACGCGACCTGCGACTCCTCCCCGGGACCCCGTCCCCCTGCCCGGCTGGTTGCGCCGAGTGCCGCCCCCGCCGAGGTTTGCCCGACGGCGAGGTGTCCTGGTGCGGTCGGACGCAAGGCGCCGGATCGGTCTCGTGGGGGGCATCTGCTCGGCTGGTCCGACGACGCAGCGGTCGGTTGTGCCAGGGCGGCGAGTGGGGCAGACCCTGCCGGGGGAGGCACTGGGTTGCAACGACGGGTCCGGACAAGGGGAGTGGAGCATGGCGTCACCGGTGGTGCTGGGAATCACGGCGGTTGCCGCCCCGCCCGTTCACGGTGTGGGCGGCCTCGTCGAGGTCGGCAGGGTGGCCGCCTGCGCCCGCTTGTGCCCGCCGGCCCGGGAGCGCCGCCGGGCCACCGGATCCGTTCCGGTGGTCGTGGCATGAGCCCGCAGGCCGAACTGGTCGGCGGCGAGCGGCTGCTGGCGTACGGCGAAGGGTTGCGCCAGGTGTACGCGGACGCCTTCGCCCAGCCGCCCTGGGGTGCGGATGAAGCGATGGCCGAGGCGTATATGGAGCGCCTGGCCGTCGATGTGACGCGGCCGGGGTTCGTCGCGGCGCTCGCGCGGGACGGCGCCCGGGTGCTGGGCTTCGCCACCGCTTGGACCACCCCGGATCCCTTCCCTGCCGACCGCGGCTATCCGCTCGCCGCCGCCGCGCTCGGGCCGGAACGCACCGGCTCCTGGCTGTGCGGCGCCCGCGAGGTCGACGAACTCGCCGTGCGCACCCGGGCACGCGGCCTGGGCCTCGGCGCCGGTCTCCTGCGACTGGTGACCGACGCGGCCGAGGACGGCCGGTGCTGGCTGCTCACCTCCGTACGAGCCCGCAGCACCGTCCGCTTCTACCGGCGGATGGGCTGGCGGCAGGTCGATCGCCCCGCGCCGGAGAGCGGGGACGTCACCGTCTTCCTCGGCCCCCGCCACCCCGCCGTCCTCACGTTCTGAACGGCAACGCACGACGCGTACTGCTTGCGGTACGCACCGGAACCCTCCGGTGCGTACCCGGCACCGGTCCTCCTGCTCGCCCGGCCCGAACGTCATGGTTACATTAGTTGCGCAATATTGAAAGTGTCCAGGGCGCCGGTGATGCGGAGCGTGAGGGGTGACGGATGTTCGCTGACGTGGGCCCGCTGGGGCTGGTCGCCATGGCCGTCCTCGGCTTCCTGCTGTTCGGTCCGGAGAGGCTGCCCGAGGCCGTACGGAAGGTGTTGGGATTTCTGCGCGCGGTACGGGAGTACTCGGATGGCGCCAAGGAGCGGATACGTGCAGAACTGGGGCCGGAATTCGAGGACTTCGAGTTCGAGGATCTCAACCCGGGGGCGTTCGTGCGCAAACAGCTCCGGAGCGGGGGTGGCCGCCCCGGGCTCGACGAGATTCGGCGCGCCCTCGATCCGACGGCGGAGATGGCGGAGATCGCCGACGCCGTACGGGACGTGGCCGACGGCCGGTCCGCGACAGCGGCCGCGGCGCCGCCTCCGGCCGCGGCGCCCCGCCCGGCCCCGGCCGGGAGCGAACCCGCCGAGGGCCCCGCGCGTCCGCCGTTCGACCCCGACGCCACCTGACCCGGCGCGGACATCAGTGGACCGTCGGGCCCTCGCCGGACCGGTGCCGCGGTGCCTCGCCCGGCGCCGCTGTGACGGCATGGGGAACGGGCTGCCCGGGTGCGTCACGGGGTGTGGACGCGGGGGGCCCGGGCGCCGGCGGGGTGTCGTCCTTCATCGCCGTGGCCTCGCTCTTGAGGATCCGCAGGGACTTGCCCAAGGCGCGCGCGGTGTCCGGCAGTCTCTTGGAGCCGAACAGCGCGATGACGACGACCACCACGATCAGCAGGTGCCAGGGTTCGAGTGCGTTGCGGAACATCCGTCCCTCCCTCTCGTAATAATTGCTATATTGCGCAACTGTACAACCAATGGACGCCATCGCTCGTCCCACCTGATATGAGCCGCAGTTCCACGCGCACACGGAGGCGCACGACGCCGATCAGCCGCCGGGCGACCCCGCGCCACCGCAGAACACCGCCGAGGTCGCACCGTCGTCCAGGGCGCGGAACCCGCCGCGGCGCCGGAGGCACGCGGCGCAGGCGCGGACGCGCACGTCGCCGTACGAGGACGGCCCTGGCCGTCACGGCGGTCGTGCTCGCCCTCGTCATGGCCGGCGCCGGGTGGGTGTACCTCAAACTGGACCGCAACATCGGCACGTTCGGCGCGGACGGCATCGCGCGCGACCGCCCCGGGCGGGGCTCGTCCAAGGGCCAGAACATCCTCGTCCTCGGCTCCGACGCCCGCACCTCCGGCAATACCGCGCTGGGCGGCGGCAGCAAGGACGACACGGGCCGTTCCGACACCGCCTTCCTGCTCCACATCTACGCCGACCGCCGGCACGCCGTCGCCGTGTCCATCCCCCGCGACACCCTGGTCGACATCCCGCCCTGCAGGCTCCCGGACGGAAGCTGGACCAGGACACGCAGGAACACGATGTTCAACGAGGCGTATTCGGTGGGGCAGACACCCGAGGGCAATCCCGCCTGCACGCAGAACACGGTGGAGAAGCTGACCGGGCTGCGCGTCGACCACACGATCGTCGTCGACTTCAAGGGCTTTTCCCGGCTGACCGATGTGGTGGGCGGCGTGCCCGTGTGCCTGCCCCAGGACGTCTACCAGAAGGACCTCGACCCGGGCCGCGCCACCCGCGGCAAGAGGTTGCTGCGCAAGGGCAGGCAGACCGTCGCGGGCCGCAAGGCGCTGGACTACGTACGCATCAGGCACGGCATCGGCGACGGCTCCGACATCGGCCGCATCAAGCGGCAACAGGCATTCGTGGCAAGTCTGATCACCAAGGTGAAGAGCAACGGGCTGACCCCCGCCCAACTGCTGCCGCTCGCGGACGCCGCGACGAAGTCCGTGACCGTCGACCCGGGACTCGGGACCGCCCGCAGGCTGATCTCGTTCGCCATGACGCTGAAGGACATCGACCTGCCCGACATCAGGTTCGTCACGGTCCCCTGGCGGTACGAGGGTCAGCGTGTCGGACTGATCCAGCCGGACGCCGACACCCTGTGGCGCGCCATCAAGGACGACCGCACGATCGACGGCAAGGACGCGGGCGGCGAGGGAGCGGGCAGCAAGGACGCGGGCGGCGAGGGCGGACGCAGGCGGAAGGGAACGCAGTCCCCTTCAGGAGGGACGGGCGATGCGTCGGAGACCCCCGTTCCGCCGAGCGTGAAGGACGGGTCCCGGTCCGCCGACGACGACCTGTGCTCCGGCCTCTCCTACGGGTGACGTCCGCGTCCTGCGTGTGTGGTCCGCGTCCTACGGCTGCCGTCCGCGCAAAGCCGCCAACACGGCCGAATACAGCGCGAGTACGACCGTGAGCAGCGCGTACGAGAGGAGGGGCAGCGCCGTCAGACCGAGCGGCGGGCCGAGCGGCGAGAGCGGCAGCAGCAGTCCCGCGGCGGCCAGGGCGACTGCCGCCCAGGCGACCGGGCCCGGCCACCGTCTCCGGGCGGTGCCTCCAACCGTACGCAGGAGCAGCATCACCACCGCCTGGGTCAGAAGATTCTCGGTGAACCAGCCCGAATGGAACAGTGCTTCGTCGCCCAGGGCACCCGATCCGTGCAACGCGAGCTCCAGAACACCGAACGTGGCAAGGTCTGCGACGGCGTTGAGCGCACCGAATCCCGTGACGAAGCACAGCAGTTCGCGGGCGCGCAGGACGGCCGGGCGGCGCAGCACCTGCGGAGGGGGATGGTCGTGGGCGAAGGCGAGCTGGGCCGCGTCGAAACACAGGTTCTGCATGAGCACTTGAGCCGGGAGCATCGGCAGGAAGGGCAGCAGCAGGCCCGCGGCGAGCATCGCGATCACGTTGCCGAGGTTCGACGACAGGCAGACGCGCAGATACGAGATGATGTTGCCGGTCGCACGCCGCCCCTCCGCGATGGCGTGACCGATTGCGGCAAGGTCCTTCCCGGCGAGCATCACATCCGCTGCCTCGCGGACCACGGGCACGGCGTCGCGCGGCGCGATCCCGACGTCCGCGCTGCGCAGCGCGGGCAGGTCGTTGATGCCGTCACCGAGGAAGCCGACGGTGTGTCCGCCGGCGCGCAGCGCCCTGGCGATCCGCACCTTGTGCCCGGGAGTGCATCGGGCGAAGACCGTCGTGTGCTCGGCGGCTTCGACGAGCTCGTGATCACTCAGCCCGTCGATGCGGTCGGCCGTGAGCACGCCTCCCGCGGCCACCGCGATCCCCAGATCGCGACAGGCGCGCACGGCCGTGCCCGGATGGTCGCCGGTGAGGATCTTGACGGCGACGCTCCGGCCGGCGAGCGCCGCCAGGGCCTCGGCGGCGGTGGGCGCCACCGCGTCCCGCAGGGTGACGAAGCCGCGAAAGGTCAAGCCGCGCGTCTCGGCGGGCGAGGGCGTACGGAGGCGGGCGGTCCGTTCGGCGGTGGCGACCGCCAGCACTCGCAGACCACGCCCCGCACTGCGCGCGGCGAGAGCCGACAGCCTTTCCCGCTCCTCGTCCGTCAGTACGCAGCGCTCCAGGACGGTCTCGACCGCGCCCTTGACGGCCACCGTGTGCGTGCCGAGCCGCCCCGGGGTGCGGACGACGGCGACCGACAGGCGCCGCACCGGATCGAACGGTTCCGCCGCCACCCCCTCGTACGCCGCCGGGCCCTCCTCACCGGCCGCGCTCAGGACCGCCTCGTCGAGGGCGTCCGGCACGGGCAGATCGGCGAGCTGAAGCGTCCACCAGGCATTGACGGCGGCCCAGTGCAGCACCTCCGGGTCCTCCCGGCCCTGCCCGTCCAGCGCGCGGTGGACCGCGGGGCGGTCCCGGGTGAGCGTGCCGGTCTTGTCCAGGCACAGCACATCGACGGCACCGAGGTCGTGCAACGCCGGCAGCCGCCGCACGAGCACCATGCGCGTACGGGCCAGCACCGCGGCCCCGCGCGCCAGGCAGGTGGTGACGACGACCGGGAGCATTCCCGGGACCAGTCCCACCGCCACCGCGATCGTGAACGGCAGCGTCGCCAGACCGTGCCCGCGGAGCGCAGCGTCGGTGAGCAGCACCAGCGGCGGCACCAGCAGCATGAACCGCACCAGGGTCCAGGAGACGCCGTGCACACAGCGGTCGAACGCGCTCGGCCCGCGCCGGACCGCGAGAAGCGCATACGCCCCGGCCAACCGTGTCCGCTCGCCGGTCCCGACGACGACCGCCGTGCCGCTGCCGGACGCAACGCCGCTGCCCTGGAAGCACAGTTGGGGCACACCGAACACGCCCCCGCCCGCCACGTCCACGGTGTCGGCGGCGTCCTTCACCACCGGGGACGCCTCGCCGGTGAGTACCGCCTGGTGCACGGTCAGGCCGTGCGACCGCAGAAGACGCACATCGGCGGGCACCATGTCGCCCGGGCCCAGGCGGATCACGTCGCCGGGGACCAGCTCCTCCACGGGGATCTCCCGCTCCACCGGAGTCGCGTCCGCACCGGCGCGGCGCAGCACGGTGGCCGTGCTCACCACCAGCTCGCGCAGAGCGGTCGTCGACCGGTCGGCCCGGTGTTCCCCCTGCGCGCGGAGAGCACCGCTGATCGCGACCAGAACGAGGACCACACAGGCGGTGCCCCACGAGGCCACGGCCGCCGACACCAGCCCGGCACACAACAGCACCGCGGTGAACGGGTCGCGCAGACCGCCCACGAAGAGCCGCGGCCAGGACGGGCCGCGCCGGTCCGGCACCGCGTTCGGCCCGTAGCGGGCCAGCCGCTCCCCGGCCTCCGCCTCGGTCAGCCCGCGCGTACCGCTGTCGAGCCGCCGCAGCACCTGCAGTACGGTCGGCGCGCCCGGCTCCCCGCTCCCGGCATCGGTGACCAGGGCGTGCCGGGATGCCACGGCCTTCTCAGGCACCGGTCCCGCGCAGCCGGGCGACGGGGGCGGAGGCCTCCCCGGCGCGTGCGGCGAGCTGCCCGACCATCAGCCGTACGACGGTGACGATGTCGGGGTCGTCGACGAAGTACACCTGCCGCCGTCCTTCGCGTCGGGCGCGCACGAGGCCGGCGAGCCTCAGCTTGGTGAGGTGCTGGCTGACGGCCGGCAGGGCCCCGCCCACACGGTCCGCGAGATGCGTCACATCGCTCTCGCCCTGGGCCAGCGCCCACATGATGTGCAGCCGTGCCGACGAGGCAAGCAGCCCGAAGGCCGCGGCCGCCTCCGCCAGTACCTCCGCGGACGGATCCTCGACGCCATCGACGCCTGCCGCCACAGCCTTCTCCCGTCCCGCCCCGATCGTCACCACCGCGTTCGCGCCGCCCAGTCTAGGTGTCCGGCCCCGGAAGCCGAGCCCGCGGAGGACCGGGCGGCGCAGACGAGGGGGCGGGAGCCGCGGTGCCGGAGAGCGCCCGGAGCCCGATGAGAGTCCGTACCCGCTCGGTGTCACGCATCCTCGAGGCCTGCCGGCGCCCCCAGGCGGAAATCCTTCGGCGGAACCCCGTACGCCCTGCGGAACGCGCGGCTGAAGTCGGCGGCGCGGGGGAAGCTCCAGCGGGCGGCGAGCGCGTGGATGGGGGTGCCCCCCAGCGCCGGGTCGGTGAGATCGCGGCGGATGCGCTCCAGACGCTGCCGCCGGATCCAGGCGGCGAGTGTCTTCCCCTCGTGCTGGAAGAGACGGTGCAGGTAGCTGAGGGAGATGTGGTGAGCCGCGGCGATGGAACGCGGCGTGAGCCCGGGGTCGCCCAGGGTGCCCCCGCCGTTCACGGCGGCTCGCGCCGCCCGGTCCGGGATGACCGGAACTCGCTGCACCGTGGCTCATCGGCCCGTGGCGCCACCTCCTCCTCCCGCCTCGGCTTCCGCCGTCACCTCGTGCGCGTCGCGCGTCGGTTCGGCCGCGTCGGTTCAATGTCGCGTCACCCGGGTCCGACGGCTCGGCGCACGCCCACCCGGGGGTGGAGCGGGCGTGCGCCTCGCGGAGCGCGGATTGCTCTCCCGTGGGCCGGCGTGGGTCGCCCCCCCGTACGCCTTCAGTCCCGGACCGGTCGCCGCTCCCTCCGGGCCGGTCGCCGTTCGCTCCGGGCCGGTCGCCGCTCGTGGAGCGACCGCCGGCCGCGCACTCCCTGGACGACGAGGACCGCCCCGACGGTCCCCACCACACCCGCCAGCAGCAAGGTGTCCGGAACAGCCGCCCCGAGCCGCTGCGCCCAACGCTCCGCCGCGAACGCGCTGTTGACGCCGAGCAGACCCGGCAGCGCCGACGTCCCGTCGTACAGCAGGAAGACCGTGCCGATCACGACGAAGAGAAGCCCGGACGCCAGCGACGTCGTGTGCAGCCGCAGGCGGCCGATCCGCAGCGGCCTGCCGCGCAGCCAGCGGCGCCCGCCCAGGTCGAACCGCTCCCAGAGCAGGGCGAACAGGAACAGGGGCGCTGCCATGCCCAGCGCGTACACGGCAAGCAGCGCGCCGCCGTACGCCGGACTGCCGCCCACCGCCGCCACCGTCAGCACACTGCCGAGGATCGGACCCGCGCAGAAGCCGGCCAGCCCGTAAACCGCGCCCAGCGCATAGACGGAGGTGGCGGACGTGGGCCGGATGCGTCCCGCCGCCGCCTGGAGCCGGCGGGACGCGAAGCCGAGGCCGAGGATCTGGGCCACGCCGAGCGCGATGATGAGCCAGCCGCCCACGGCCACGAGCACGTCCCGGTGCCCGGTGAAGAGCCGGCCCGCAACGGAACCGGCCGCCCCCAGCGGCACCAGCGTGGTCGCCAGACCGAGGTAGAAGATCCCCGTCCGGGCCAAAAGCCGGGCCCGGGTCTCGATGGAGTACGCGAAGAACGCCGGGAGCAGCAGGGCACTGCACGGGCTGACGAGCGCGAGCAGACCACCCAGGAAGGCGGCCAGGTAACCGATCTCCGTCACTTGGCGGCCCCCTTGCCGCCCGGCTGCTTGCGTGCCGCCTTCGTGGCCGCGTCGATGGCCTGGTTGAAGACCTCGCCGGGCTGGGCCCCCGCGATCGGGCGCCCGTTGACGAGGAAGGACGGCGTGCTGGTCGCGCCCAGCCCGTACCCTTCCTCCTGGTCGCGCCGCACGGACGCGCGTGCCGCGTCGCTGCCGGCGTCGCGGCGGAAGCGCTTCAGGTCCGGGACGCCGGCCTCGCGCGCCAGCGCGTCCAGGCGCTCCTGCCCGAACCCCTTGGCCTTGGAGTCCTCGTCGGCGTAGGCCGCCCGGTGGAACTGCCAGAAGCGGTGCTGCCTGCCGGCCGCCCAGGCAGCGCGTGCGGCGCGTTCCGAATCCTCGCCGAATATCGGCAGGTTGCGCCACTCGATACGGAGGACGCCGCTGTCGACGTACTTCCGTACGAGCCCGGGTTCGGTGTCACGGGCGAACTTCCCGCAGAACGAGCAGGCGAAATCTGCGTATTCGACGAGGACGACTGGCGCGTCCCTGCGGCCCTGCGCCATGGCGTCCCCGGCCTGGCGTCGTGCCGGTGCGGCCGAGCCGGGCTCACCTCCGGCCGGGGACCCGCCGGTTGCGTCGGAGGCTTCCGGGCCGGGCGAGCCGGAACCGGAGGTACCGGAGCCGCCGGTTGCGAACTGGGACAGGGCGCCGAGCAGCAGCGCGGCGAGCGCGACACAGGCGCCGATGACGATGGAGCGCCGCGAGGTCCTGCGGCGGGATGGGGCGGCCGGAGCCATGAGTTCTCCTCGGACGGTGCATGCGGCAGCGGCGCACGCGTACGACGCGGCGCGCGGCCGGAGAAAGGACGGGGCAGAGCGGGGCCGGGCGCCGGCGGGAACCGCCCGGCGATGCCGTCTACACCCGTTGCACCACCGAGAGCGTCACCGGCGTACGGGGCGGCAGCGGGGGACCCGGAACGGCGGGGTGCGAGAGGAGGACCCTTGGTACGGCCCGGTCGCCGGGAACGGCCCGCTCCGCGAGCAGCGGCCCGTGATCGTACGACGGCCCGGTCCGTGGCGGGACCGACGGCTGGGTGCCCTCGTCGTCCCGCCGGTCGTCCCGGCAACCCGGCGCGTCTCCGCCGGACGAGGGAGCGAAGACCGCGGCGGACGAGGTGGGCGAGACGGTGGCGGCGTAGCTCGGGGCGGGGGTCCCGGTACGCGCGCCGGGCAGGTCCCGGTCCGCAGCGACCGCGCCTGCGGGGGTGTGGATGTCCTGCTGCGCCGTGACAGCTGACACAGCCGTAACAGCCGTAACAGCCGACACAGCCGTGACAGCCGTCACACCGGTCACAGTCACGGCCGTCACAGCGGCGGGGAGCGGCTCATGGCGAAGTGCGGCGGTTGCCCCCGGCCTGCCGACCAGCAGAGCGGCCAGGGCCAGCAGCAGACCCGTGACCACGGCGGCCGTGCGCCGTCGTGCCGGGGGAGTGCCGTGATACATGTGCCGTTCTCTTCAGGGGAGTTGGGTTCGGATGCTACCGGGGCCGGGGCCGGGGCCGGGGCCGGGGCGCGGGCTGTCGCGCGGCCCCCGGTGGCGAGGCGGATGGTTCGCGGTCTACGGCCCGGAACCGTCGTCGCCGTCGGGACCGGTCTGCTGCTGGTTCCCCGGGCCGTGTCCGGAGCTGTCGCCGCCGTCCTTGCGCTCTTGGCCGGTGCCCCCCTGGCTCGCGCTGCCGTCGCCGGTGCTCCCGTCGTTCGTGCTCCCGGACGACGAGCCGGATCCGGACGACGACGGGGAGCTGCCGGTCGGCCCTGTCGTGGTGCCGGCGTCCCCGTCCGGCTTCGACGGCGCGTCCGGGTCTGCGCCCTTGCTCTGCGACGGGTCGGGGGACCGCCGGCCGTCGCCGTTCGCGCCGCCCGAGCGGTGACCGGACTCCGGGCCGCTCGACGAAGGGGAGGGCGCGGGCGCACCGGGCCGCTGCCCGCCGTCACCCCCGTCGGGGTCACTGCCGCCGTCGCCGCCCACGATGCGGCCGACCGTGGTGCCCCCTCCGCCGCTCGCCGTCGAGCCGGTGAGCAGCTCGATGACCGTGATCGCCCCCATGGCCAGGACGAAGGCGGCCAGGGCGGCGAGCAGCGAACGCCTCCAGCCGCGCAGCCTGGTGCCGTGGGTTACGGCGTCCGTGTACGACTCGGGCGCGCCGTAGGCCGGTTGCTGCCCGGTCCCGATGGGCGCGGGCGCGCCGTACCCGAGCGGCGTCGTCCCATTGGTGTCCGGCCCGGAGGTCGCCTCGCCCACCTGCGGGAGCATGGTCGTGGCGTCGACGGGCGGTGAGTCGTGCGCCGGGTCGGCCGCCGCATCGGCCCGCGGCAGCATCCGGGTCGCTTCGACCTGATCGAGCAGCCACGTACGGGCATCGTCCGCCTCACCGCGGGACGGTGCGGGGTCGAGGATCATGGTGGGGTCGCCGTCGGCATGACTGCGGGCGTCGCGGTCCGCCTGGCCGCCGGAGTCGCGGACCGGAACTTGGCGTCCTTTGGGCTTGGCCTGTTCCGTCGCGTCGCGGATCTGCTCGCCGGTGCGCTTGAAGACATGCTGGAAGACCGTGCCGCCCGTGGTCGCGACCACACTGACGACGCCCGCTCCCAGGACCGTGCCGTACACCCCCAGCTTCGCGGCGAGAAGCGCGGCCACGACGGCCGCGATCGCACTTCCGGCGACGTGCGCCATGCTCAGCTCGGGGCTCTTCTTCTCCTCGGCCTTGGTCTCGGCCCGCAGTTCCATGGTCAGCCTCAGATTGGACGTCCTCTTGCTCCCTCGGTAAAGGAGAGCCCGGGGACGCCCGAAAGGGTTTCCGATGCGGACATATTGTGAACTTTGCCACCCGGGCAGGGGCCGCTACTGCCGTATCGGCGCCCGACGTTCTCCCCCGTACGTCCGGACCGTATGTCCGTGTCGCGCACCTGGCGCCTCCACCCCTCCAGCCGCCGCCCACGGCACAGTGGAACCATGAACGCGGACGACAGCAACGCACTGGCCCGGGGGCGCGTCGCGACCCGGCTTCCGGCCCAGGACCTGGACCGGGCACGGCGCTTCTACTCCGAGGCGCTGGGCCTGGAGCCCATCGACGAACGGCCCGGCGGCCTGCTCTACCGGTGCGGAGGCGCGGACTTCGCCCTCTTCCGATCGGCCGGTGCGTCTCCGGGGAGCTTCACGCAGATGGGGTGGGAGGTCGACGACATCGAGGCCGCGGTGGCAGAACTCGAACGGCGGGGTGTGGTGTTCGAGGAGGTCGACCTGCCCGGTCTGCGTACGAAGAACGGGATCGTGGAGATCGAAGGCAACTACCCGAGCAAGGGTGCACGGGGCGAACGCGGTGCCTGGTTCCGCGACAGCGAGGGGAACATGCTGGGCATCGGCGAGCCGGTCTTCTGACGGTCTTCTGACGGTCTTCCGACGGCTCTCCGGCCGACGCCTTTTCTGAATCGAGCGCCCGGCCGCCGCGGCCCGGTCAGCCGGTGGCGTACGGATTGCGGACGTAGTCCAGGGAGAAGTCGCCTTTGTTGCCGAAGTACTGGTCCACCAGATAGGCGGGGTCCTCGGCGATGCTGCCCTTCTGCAGGTCGCTGCCGTCGTCCTTGTCGTCCCACGCCCACGGCGTGTTCGCGGCGTTGTCGCTGCCGTCGTCGCCACGGAACGCCCCGTACTCGGCGAAGGTGACCGGATCGTGGCGGCGTTCCCACAGACCGCCCGGGGCGAAGAAGTCGACCAGCTGATACTGCACCGAACGGTCGTTGCCGCTGTCGGGGACCTCGCCGGGCGCTCCGGGCGCTCCGGGGTAGTAGACGACGCCGTCGCCGCCGCCGAACCCCTCGCCGTCCCAGCGGTACGTGCCGTGCCCCTTGGCCTCCTGGAAACTGGTCGGGTGGGAATCGCCCCCATAGGGCTGCGTCAGCAGGTCGCCGTCGATGCTCTCCCGGCCCTCGGTCCACGTACCGCCGCGCGGGACGTACGAGTAGTAGTTGTTGTGCGCCTGCGTGAGCATCGCCTCGAGGGTCCCGTACGGAGTGCCGTCTTTGCGGACGACTTCCATGACGCCTTCCATGTCGTTCTCGTGGCCGCCGAACAGCTTCCAGTCGCGGGGGTGGAAGTAGGCGTAGGTGATGAACCAGTGGGTGCCGGTCTCCACCACCGAGTAGTAGACGGTGCCGTTGAGGCGGTCCCGGTGGGTGGGCAGCGACTGCTGGTTGTTGCGGGTGTCCCAGTCGCCGTCGAAGTCGACGGCGGAGAGGTAGTCCGCGGTCGGATTGGCGTCGGCGGTGTCCTGGTAGTGGACGGGCGCCCAGCGCTGGGCGAGCTCCGCGTCGCTCGGCGCGGCCTCCGCGCTGGAGGGCAGGGACAGTAGGGTCGCGAAACACGTAGTGGCCACGAGCGAGGTCACGAGAGCAAGGCGCCGGCGCCGCATGCGTCACTCTTTTCCTTCGGAGTGTCGGATGACGACCGGACGCTAACGGGCCGCGCAGGAGCGGCACATGAGTAATGCCTGCCTCTATCTCGCGTGGGCGGGGGCGTGGGCGTGCTGGCCGACAAGGAGGGCATCGACTGGGCCCGGCGGTCCCGGCAGCCGTCCGGCTCCGTCCGTACGGCCGTCCTGGCTCCGCACGGGGGCGGCATCGAGGTCGGGACCGGCGAGCTGTGCCTGGGCATCGCCGGCTGCCGGCCGGAGCGCCCGAGTCGGCCGCTGATCTCCGGACCGGCCTACGGCTACTGGATGTTCGAGGGGCTGCGCGGTTCTGGCAACTCCGTCCTCGAAGTCACCTCGGGGCACTGCGACGACCCGATTGCGCTCGCCCTGGTCCGCGCGAGCGACTTCGCGGTCTCGCTGCACGGCTGCCGCGCGACCAGCTGACCGCCGCCCCCATGGGCCCCGCGAGGAGCGGGAACCGGGCTGTGGTCGTCGGCGGGCGGGACGCGCAGCTCAGGGCGGCGGTGAAGCGGGCGATCCGCGGGGCCTTCACGTCGACGCAGATCACGGTGCCCGACGGCAGCGACGTACCGGGGCTGGACGGCGGGGAACCGGCGAACATCGTCAACCGCACCGCCACGAGCCGCGGCGTCCAGGTGGAGATGACCACCGAACTCCGCGGCGCCATGATCGGCGACGCGTCGAGCCCGGCGAAGCGGCGCGAGACCTACGACGCTTTCGATGCCTGGTTCCGTGAGTTCTGCACGGCCGTGCGCAGCGCCATCCGTACCCGCGAGACCTGTGAACGTGCCTCCCGCCCGGCCGGGAAATTCGGAAGCCCGGGATGTGGCGAGCGCTGTAGCCTCCCCGGGTGGATACGAATCGACCTCCGCTTTTCTGCGACCTCGGCCTCGCGGAACGCATCGAGCGCGCCGAAGCGCACCTCGTCGCGAAAGGCACTGAGGCCGCCCATCGTCGCAGGGGAGACGGTGCGGGCTTTCTCAAACCCATTTCGGGTGCGGTGGCCGCTTTCGCCGAGGACGGCTCTCCTCTCAACAAAGTCGCGGGGCTCGGATTCGGCGGCGTACCGGATGCGGAGGCACTCGAGGAGATCGAGCACGCCTTTGCCGATCGTGGCGTGGCGGTGCTGGTGGAGTTGGCACATCTGGCCGACCCGGCCATCGGCGACATGCTCACGCAACGCGGGTACCGGCTCACCTCGTACGAGAACGTGCTCGGTCTCTCCCTGGCAGGCGGGTACGAGCGCGTCGAACCCGACGGGGTCACGGTCAGGGAGAGTGGCGACGAGGAGTTCGAGCGCTGGCTCGAGGTCGTCGTGGACGGGTTCGCGCACCCGGACGCACAAGGTGTGCCATCGCACGAGGAGTTCCCGTACGAGGTGATGGCCGCAGCGGTGCGCGACCTGGTGGGCGCCGCAGGCATGAAGCGTTACAGCGCACTGCGTGGCGGCGTCGTGGTCGGCGGGGCCGGCTTTCGTACGGCCGCGGGCATCGCCCAGCTCACGGGCGCGGCGACGGCACCGGCCCACCGCCGCCGGGGGGTTCAGACCGCGCTCCTTTCCGCCCGGCTCGCGGATGCTGCCGCATCGGGCTGCGACATCGCCGTCATCACCACGCAGCCGGGCTCGAAGTCCCAGGAGAATGCGCAACGCCAGGGATTTCATCTCCTCTACACCCGCGCCGTTCTGCTGAAGCAGGGTTGAGAACGCATTTGTCACCGGCTGTCCCGGCGCGTTCCGCTCGCTCGGCGCCGTTCGTCGCTGCGGTCCGCGCGCCCGCCGTCCGACGATCAGGAATGCCTGTACGGTCCCGTTCATGGTGAATTTTCGTCTCTCCCGGGCCCTGCGCCGGGCATGCGTCGCCCTGCCGCTGGTGGCTGCCCTGCTCGTGCCCACCGGTGCCGCCGGGGACGAGCGGCCCGTCCCGGAGCACCTGTTCGGCTCGGTCAACCGCACCATGCCCACCCAGGAAAAGGTCGTCGCGCTCACCTTCAACGCCGCCTGGAACGAGGAGGGCCTGGACACCGTGCTGTCCGCCCTGCGCGAGCAGCAGGCTCCGGCCACCTTCTTCCTCACGGGCGACTTCGCGGAACGTCTCCCCGACGCGGTCCGGCGCATCGCCGCGGCCGGCCACGGGATCGGCAACCACTCGCACACCCACCCGCACTTCGGCGACCTCACGCCCGCCGGACGCGCGGCGGAGGTCAATGCCGCCGACGAGGCACTCCGTGAGGCGTCGGGCACCGAGCCCCTGCCGTTCTTCCGCTTCCCCTACGGCGACACCACCCCGGGGCAGATCGCCGAGGTGAACGGCCTGGGGTACGCCGACATCGAGTGGACCACCGACACCAACGGCTACCTGGGGCCGGCGGGCGGGATGACGGTCGAGAAGGTCCTCGACCGCGCCCTGGACGCCCTCACCCCGGGCGAGATCATCCAGATGCACATCGGCCAGGGCACCGGCGAGGGCCCGGTCCTCGACGCCGAGGCCCTGCCCGACATCATCGATGCCGTCCGCGCACGCGGCTACCGAATCGTCGACCTGCGGACCCTCTTGACCCCCGCGACGAGCACGGGGGGACAGCGAGACGCCAACCCTCTGCCGTCCTGGGCTCTTCCGACCCCGGGATCCGTTGAGGACAGAGCCGCGTCATAGGGTGCCGCGCAGGCGGAAGGCCTTACGGCGCGACCTGCGATGGCGCCCCGCGACCGGACGGCCGCGGGGACGCCGCGCCGGGCACGTCGGCTCAGTACACCCCGCACGCCTGTTGCTGTCGACGCCGCACGCCTGTTGGTGTCGACGCCGCACCGCTGCCTCTCGGCCGACGCCCGGCCGCTACCAGCCGATCTGTTCCAGCCACTCGGTGGTGGTGCGCGGTTTGAGGCCCAGCTTCTGCTGGGCGCTGTTGTCGATGGTGATCGTGTTGTCCCGTACGGTGGCCAACCACTGGTAGAGGGCGACGACGCCGGCGGCTCCGGCCGCTCCGATGGCAGGGGCGAGGAGCTCGCCGAAGACCTCGGGAGTACTGGGCTCGTACGACACCGTCCGGCCGAGATGGGCGGTGAACGCCTCGGCGAGGTCGGGCCCGGTGAGGCCGGGATACTGCCCCACGGCGATCGTGCCGGTGATGTCGGTGCGGTCGAACAGGGCGGTCGCGACATCCGCGTTGTCCAGATGCGACGACCAGGAGACGGGGAAGTCCGCGCGGAGCGGGTAGCGCAGGACTCCGTCCGTGCGGACGGCATCGAGGACGGACGGTGCCAGGAGGTTCTCCAGGAACAGCCGTGGGGCGATCACCGCGTACGACAGACCGGCCTGTTCCAGGCCGCGGATCAGGGTCGGGACGGCGGCTTCGACCGGGGCCTGGAGCGGCGAGCTGGGCCGGTCGACGACCACGCCGCTGGTGGAGACCACGACCCGGCGGGGCTGTGCTGCGCGGAGCGCGGCGGCGATGTTGTGGGCATACGTCACGCGGTCCTCTTCGGCGCCGATCGGCAGGTGCACGAACACGCCGTCGGCGCCTTCGTAGGCGGCGGTCAGCTCCTGGACGGAGGAGTAGCGGGCCGCGACGATCGGGGTGCCGTGGTCGCTGGTTCCGTGCTTCCGGGCGAGTCCGACGACCTGCTTTCCGGCGGCCTCCAGCTTGGTCAGGACGGGTTTGCCTTGGGCGCCCGTGGCGCCGTGGATCACGTAGCTCATGAAGCCATTAGTGCATGGGGTGCACTGGTTACATCAACTGCACTAATGGGGTACGTTCAGAAATTGTGACGACGCACATTCCTGAGCTGCCCGAGTGCGGGGTGGCACGGTTCCTGACCGTCCTGGAAGGGCCGTGGGCGACCCTGATCGTGCGCGAGCTCCTGCCCGGCAAACGCCGCTTCTCCCAGCTGCGCGACGCACTGCCCGGGATCAGCCCGCACACCCTGACCAGCCGTCTGCGCAGGTTCGAGGCGTACGGGATCGTGATCCGCTCCGTCCATCCCGAAGTGCCGCCGCGCGTGGAGTACGAGCTCACGCCGCTCGGGAACAGGCTGCGCGGGGTGCTCGACGCGATGGCGGAGTGGGGCAGCTCCATCCCCGACCCGGATCCGGACGCCGCCGATCCCGCGGCACCCGCCGCCGATCCCGCTGAAGTCGCTCGCTGACCTGCGGAACCGGACCGTTCGGCCCCCCGGCCCCGATCGGCGACACCGAGGCCGGAGCGCCGCACCGAGACATATCCGGCGCGGTCGCCGAGGCTGAACCCCCGATCCCGCGCCACCGCCGCCCTCGGCGCCGCCGCCCCGGTGCCGGGACCTCTTCCCGAGCGGGATGTCCGCGTTGGCACATGGCCCCCGAGCGGTGGATAGTCCGAGGTATGGACGCGCCCGATTCGGCGCTTTGGCAGGCGTACGGCCATGCCGCCCGCTGGCTGGCGAGCCTGTCCGATCGCAGGGTCCCTGCCCGCGCTTCGGTCGAGGAGACCGTACGCGCGCTCGGCGCCGAGTTGCCCGACGAACCGAGCAGGCCGGCCGACGTCGTCGACCTGCTGGCAACGGCCTGTGAGCCCGGGCTGACCGCGTTTCCCGGCGGCCGCTTCTACGGGTTCGTGATCGGCGGCACCGAACCCGCCGCCCTCGCCGCGGACTGGCTGGTCAGCGCGTGGGACCAGAACTGCGTGATGCGAGCGGTCACGCCCGCGTACACGGCGGTGGAGGAGATCGCCAGTGCATGGCTGCTGGATCTGCTCGGCCTGCCCGGCGGGAGCACCGTCGGCTTCACCACAGGCGCCACCATGTCGAACTTCACCTGCCTGGCCACGGCGCGCGACACGGTGCTGCGCCGCGCCGGATGGAACACCGCCCGCGACGGTCTCACGGGCGGGCCGGCCGTACGCGTCATCGTCGGCGAGGGCCGTCATACGTCCATCGACCTGGCGTTGCGCTATCTGGGACTGGGTGAACCCGAACTGGTCGCCGCGGACGATCAGGGGCGAATCGACCCCGTGGCACTGCGCCACGCCCTGGCTGCCGGGAGAGGAAGTCCCACGGTGGTGGTCCTGCAGGCCGGGGACATCCACTCCGGTGCCTTCGACCCCTTCGCCGAGACGATTCGCGCCGCTCGCGACGCGGACGCGTGGGTCCATATCGACGGCGCCTTCGGACTGTGGGCAGCCGCCTCCCCGGCTCATGCGCACCTGACATCCGGGGGTGCGGATGCCGATTCCTGGGCCACGGACGCGCACAAGACCCTGAACGTCCCCTACGACTGCGGCCTGGCCATCGTCCGCGACCCCCTCGCGGTCCGGGCAGCCATGGGCGTCCAAGGCGACTACCTCATCCAGCACGAACACGGCGACCCCTCCGACAAGGTCCCCGAACTTTCACGGCGCGGCAGGGCCTTCACCGTGTGGGCCGCGCTGAGGTCCCTGGGCCGGTCGGGTGTGGCAGGCCTCGTGGAGCGGCTGTGCCGGCACGCATCCGCGTTCGCCGCAGGCATCGCCGGGACGGAGGGCGCCACGATCCTCAACGAGGTGGTGTTCACCCAGGTCTGCGCGGAGTTCGGCAGCGACGCGCGCACGGACCGCGTACTCGACCGGCTGCTCGAGGACGGTACGGCGTGGATCAGCGGCTCCACCTGGCACGGCCGTCGCGTCATGCGCATCTCGGTGAGCAACTGGTCGACCACGGACGACGACGTGAGTCGCGCGCTCGACGCGATACGCCGGGCAGCCGACGCCGCCTGACCGGTAACCGCGGCCTGTCCTGTGCGGAGTACTCCCCTGGGAGTACCCGTTGCCGCGTTACGGTGCCTGCTGCGGCTGTAGGCGATTGCCTGCTGTGGCCGGATGTGCTGGTGCCTGCTCGGGGGCCAGGCTGTTCTCGGAAGCGTCCCTCGCGCAGGCGCGCGGGAGATTCGCCGTGACAGCCGGGAGGTTCACCATGGACGGGTTCTTCGACCTTTCCGAGCGCGCGTACGCGGAAGTTGTTCCGGTACAGCATTTCGGGGCCGGGGAAGACTGCGCCGCGATGTGGTGGGACGTGACACTGCCGATTGTGACGGTGGACGGACATCCGGGAACCCACACCTTCGTCCTGCGTGCCCGGACGGCGGACGAGGCGTTCAATGCCGCGATCCGCGATGCCGTGACACCGAAGGCCCGGCGCAGGCGCCGCGACGCGGACATCGACACGACGGTGGCCTTTGTGACGCCGCGATCGGAGTAGAGAGCACTTCGGAGGGCGTCAGTCGACGGAGGATTTCAGCCCGACCACGATGAGTCCGAGGATTCCGGCGAGTAGGGCGGACTTGACCACAGGTCTGCCTTTGAGTCCGCCTCTGCGTGCACCGACCAGTCCGAAAGCGCTGAGGAGGAAAACGGTGAACCATACGGCGATGGCGAGTGCGATGGTCGTCGTCGCCCCGCAGAGGAGCGCCAGGAGCAGTACGAGCAGGGGGGTCAGGGCGGACTGGATGATGGGCCACTGGTTGCGCATGGCGGCAGGAAGCCGACGCCTGGAGAACGGCACTCCTTGTTCGGCGTGCACCAGTTGCTCTGCGTAGACGTGGGCGAGCCAGTAGACCGCTACCGTCGCTGGGACGTGGATCAGCACCTCGTCCAGTTCGACGGGCGGCTCGGAGTAGGCGGACATGACCGCGCCGGTGATGACGGTGCCGTAGACCGCTTGTGCCGGATGGTCCAGGGGCAGCAGCAGCCGACCCAGGGCCACTGTCCAGTCCCGCAACTGCATGGCGTCATCATTCCGGCCCCAGAGCGTTTGTGACGCAACGACACCCCCGGTCTGCCGCAGGCGTTCTTGTTCCCGGGCCGAGGGGGGCCGCGCCGCGTGCCTCAGTCCGCATGGCCTCCTTCGACAAGGACGCGGACGCTGTCCAGGCGTTGATCCGTCGCATCGGGGAGCAGCATTCCGGCCTCCACGCCGGTCCTCAGGTAGCGCAGCACCGGCTTCTTCAACCGCTCGCCCGGCACGACAGCGGGGATGCCGGGCGGGTACGGAGTGATCATCTCGGCGGCCACACGCCCCGCCGCCTCATCCACGGGTACGTCGTCCACGGTGCCGAAGAAGGCGTCCCGGGGCAGGCACGTCTGCTCGGTCCGCAGCTCGCCGGGGGAAGGCACGTCCACGGGCCGCGCGGGGGGCAGATCCCCTGCGCGATCGACGAGTTCGCGCAGAGCCCTGAGCAATGGATCCGTGGTCGACGAGTCGTCCGCATGGGTCAGTTGCGTGCTGATTCTGCGGTGGTCGGCGAGATGGACGTCGACGTGGTGGTGCTCCCTGAGCCAGTCGGCCGCCTGGTAGCCGCTGATCGGCAGCCGGTGGAGGTCGATCACGACTGGCAACGGATCGAGGTCGGCCGCGCGTCCGGGGCCCACGTACTCCCCACGTCCGTCCACGCTCAAGCCGTCGATGCCGTTGATCTCGTTCCGTACGTCGTCCGCAAGCCTCAGCGCCCCGCCGATCAGCTTTTCGCCGGACAGGACCATCTGCCGCCGCCAGCCGTCCATCCCGGCGTAGATCAGGACCGACGGACTGGTGGTCCCCAGCAGATCGGCCCGCGACTTGAGCACCGCCGGGTCGATGAGATCGCCCTGCAGGTGGAAGACCGAGCCCTGCTCCAGGCCACTGCCCATCTTGTGAATGCTGGTGACACAGATGTCGGCCCCTGCATCCATCGCCCAGGCGGGAAGCTTGGAACAGAAGGGCAGATGCGCTCCCCATGCCTCGTCGACGATCAACGGACGCTGTCGCCGGTGACACACGTCCGCGATGCCGCCGAGGTCGGCACACGCTCCGTACGGCGTCGGGCTGGTCACCAGTGCGCCCCGGGCCTCCGGGTGCGCGGCGATTGCCTCCTCGAAGGCGGCGGCCGAGGGCGGGTGGGCGATGTGTCGCTCGGCGTCCCATGCCGGGTCGACCCAGATGGGGCGCACACCGGAAAGGATCAGCCCCGACACCACTGACTTGTGGGCGTCCCGGCCCACGAGCAGCGATTCATGAGGGCCGGCCACCGTAAGCATGGCCGCTTTCACCGAGAGGGAGCTGCCGCAGGTGGAGAGGAAGGTGTGCTCCGCGCGCACGGCGTCCGCCATGAGGGCCTCGGCGCGCTCCAGAACGCCGTTCGACGCATGGCGGTCGTCGAGACCGCCGAGAGCCAGCACGTCCGAGCGGAAGACCGGCTCGCCCAGAACGTTCAGTACCTCCGGATCGGTGCCGCGGGCCTGCTTGTGGCCGGGCGGAGTGAAGGGGAGCGCCCCGGACTCGTGGTAGCGCTCCAGGGCCTCCAGGACGGGCGCTTCGTAATGATCCATGGCTCACGGGTGCCCGCGGGCGGGGGGAATTACCCGCCGGCAGCACGGTTCGGCGGGGCCCGTCGCGGCTCTCGGGGGTGCCGCGAAGGGGCCGGCCGGACCGCGTGGCCGACATGGTGCAGCTGAACCGCCACCCTGTGTGACCTCACCATGCGGGCCAGATTCGATGTGTCGAATTGCTCCCTGAATGTCTCTTTGCTCGTAGATGTGGTACTCGCTCGCCGGAGCAATCTTCACCGGCGTCCCCAGGCTCGGTGACCTGTGCGCCATGGGCAGGAGGAGATGAGGATCATGAACAACGGGCAAGTGGCCGCAGCGGTCGTCGGCGGCTATGTCCTGGGCCGCACACGCAAGGCGCGATTGGCTGTCACGCTGGCCGCAGTCGCGGCCGGCCGTGGAGTGGGAGGCCTGGGCAAGGCACGTGGCCTGATGAAGACCCCCGAGGTCGAAGGGCTTACCAAGACACTGCGCGGCCAACTGGTCTCAGCTGGCCGGGCCGCGGCAGTGAATGCGATCGGGCACCGTGTCGACGCGCTCAGCGACCGGCTGGAACACGGAGCCTCCACGCTGCGCGGCGAACCTTCCGACGAGGGCGAGGCGGCGGAGAGCCGCGAAGAGGAGCCCACGGAGGACAAGCGCGGCTCGTCGCGACGCGAGACCAAGTCCGGGAGCGGTAGCGCATCCAAGTCCCGCACCGGGACCAAGAAGTCCTCGAGCAGTACCGAGAGCAAGAGCAAGGGCGGCTCGCGCGCTTCGAGCAGGGCAAGCGACTCACGTGGTTCGGCCCAGCGGAACCGAGGGTGATGACGTATGGCTGATCGGTCCGGCGGCAGCACGAACGGACATGGCGCACTGAGCCAGGACCTGCACACCGATCGCCTGAAGCAGGAGGTGCAGGACCTCCTCATGGCGCTCGCTGAGCGGGCGATGGGTTCGCTGAGCGACAAGGTGGGCGGCGTCACCGATCGTCTGTCGGACATCGGCCCGGACGGGGGCCCGGGTCTGATGACCGCGCTCACCGGCGGAAAGTCGCCCGTGGGGGCATTGCTCGGCGGTGGCCTCTCCCGTGCGAAGGAGAAGGTCAAGGAGACCCTGACCGGTGGCGCAGGCAAGGGCGGGGGCGACAAGGACAAGAAGATCAAGGTCACCAATATCGTCGAGCAGATCGACGTGGGCGTGCCCGTCTCGACCGCCTACGACTACTGGACCCAGTTCGAGGAATTCCCGGCGTTCATGAAGAAGGTGGAGAGCGTCGAGCAGGAGTCTGAGTCCGAACTCGAGTGGAAGGCTCAGGTGCTCTGGTCCCACCGGAAGTGGCAGGCGACCATTCTTGAACAGGTCCCGGACGAGATGATCGTCTGGCAGTCCAAGGCCGAGAAGGGCCACGTCGACGGTGCGGTCACCTTCCACGAACTGTCGCCCAGTCTCACTCGCATCCTGCTCGTACTGCAGTACCACCCGCAGGGATTCTTCGAGCAGACCGGGAACATCTGGCGCGCTCAGGGCCGCCGTGCACGCCTTGAACTCAAGCACTTCCGCCGGCACGTGATGACCGATGCCTTCCTCAACCCCGAGGAGATCGAGGGGTGGCGTGGCGAGATCCACGAGGGCGAAGTCGTCAGCACCGGCGAGGAGGAGCCCGAGGACGAGCGGGAAGAAGCCGAGGACGAGTACGACGAGAGCGAGGAAGAGCCCGAGGACGAATACGGAGAGAGCGAGGGGGAGCCCGAGGACGAATACGAAGAGGAGGAGGAAGAACCTGAGGACGAATACGAGGAGGAAGAGGAAGAGCGAGAGCCCCCGGACGCAGATGAGGAAGCCGAGGACGAGGACGCGCACCCGGACGGATCCAAGGGCCGGAAAGGGAAGCCGGCGCAGAGCCCCCGGCGTCGCTCACGAGCCGCATCGAAGTGAGAGACCATGAGCATCGCCAGTCAGCGCAGCCACTACCTGGACCGGCCGTCCTCCAGCGGACTCGTCGACGTCGTCGACCTGATCCTGGACAAGGGCCTGGTCATCGACATCTACATACGCGTATCCCTGGTGGGCATCGAACTGCTCACCATCGACGCCCGCATCGTCGTCGCCAGCGTCGACACCTATCTGCGCTTTGCGGAGCGCGTGAACCGTCTCGATCTCGCCCGCAGCGGAACCGAGACCCGCGGCCTCCCGGGAATGATGGAGGAGATCCGGGAAGGCGGGGCCGAGAGCAAGACCAAAGGGGTGCTGGAAGGCGTGAAGGAGAAGGTGGGCGACGCCCTCCAGGGCGATGACGAGGACGAGGAGGAGGACGAGAAGGAGCGCGAGGAGCGTCCGCGCCGCAGCGCCCGGTCCTCCCGGCCGAGCCGCAAGGAGCGTGAGCGATGACGACCGACGAGCCGGTACCCGAACAGGCCGAACGCGCCTGCTACGTCTACGGGGTCGTCCCCGAGCCCGAGGACGCGGGAGCGCTGGAGAAGCTGCCCGCGGTAGCTGACCCCGACGCCGAAGTACGGTTTGTGGCGCGGAGCGGACTCGCCGCAGTCGTCAGCGAAATCCCGCTCGACCGTCCCCTGGGCACCCCGGAGGATCTCCAGGCCCACGCACATGTCCTGGACTCCCTGGCCGCCTCTTCCATGGTCGTCCTTCCCTTCCGCTTCGGCACCGTCCTTCCCGACGAGGAAGCCGTGATCGACGAACTGCTGGAGAACGGCCGTGAGGACTTTCTCCGGGCTGCCGAACGGCTTGCGGACCAGGCGCAGTTCACCATCCGGGCGCGTTACGACGAGGATGCCGTGCTCCGCGAGATCCTGGAGGAACGCCCGGACATCAGGAAGCTCCGGGAAGAACTTGCCGGAGCACCGGAGGAAGCGGGGCACGACGGAAGCATTCGGCTCGGGGAACTCGTCTCCCAGGCCGTCGCCGAGAAACGACGCGTGGACGCGGCCGCCGTGGAAGAGCATCTGATGCCCTTCTCGGTCGCGGTGAAGTCCGTCGAACCGGCGTCCGCCGACGGGGTCGTGGACTCGGCATTCCTGGTCGAGGATCGTCGGCGCAAGGAGTTCGAGGAGGCCGCGGAGGAACTCGCCCGAAGTTGGCACGGCCGGGTCCGGCTCCGCCTGCTCGGTCCTGTCGCTCCCTACGACTTCGTCGACGACGCGCTGAACGACACCAAGGGAGACCGGTAATCATGGGGCTGTTCACCGGACTGCTCACCCTTCCCCTCGCCCCCGTACGCGGTGTGGTGTGGATCAGCGAGCGGATCCGCGACGAGGCGCTCCGCCAGACCACCGACCCGGCGGTGATCCGTGAACGCCTCGAAGAGGTCTCGGAAGCCAGGGCCTCGGGCGAGATCAGCGAGGAGGAGGCGGCGCGGCGGGAGAAGGAACTCGTGCACCGGCTGTTCGCCTCCGGACGGACCGACAGCGGCTCGGGGGTGTGAGCGATGCCCGGGGCTGGACGTTCCAGGAACGCCGGGACGCGCGCGTCCGGATCGAAGGAATCCGAGCGCACCCGCACCGAGCCGCCCGAGCGGCAGACCGAACGCCGGGAGCGGAAGACGAAGAGCGACTCCGGTGGTTCCGGACGTACGGCCAGGAGCGACTCCGGTGGTTCCGGACGTACGGCCAAGAGCGACGCCTCCGGACGTACGGCCAAGAGCGACTCCGGTGACACCAGTCGTACGGCCAAGCGCACCTCCGGCACCACTTCTCCCGGGAAGAAGTCCACGAGCGGGACGCGCCGTCTGACGGCCAGTGATGCCGCTGTTCAGGCCGCACTCCACGTCAAGACACTCACCGGACGCGAGGCGGAGGGCGTGACCTCGCTCGAACACGGCGAGGAGGGCTGGCGCGTCGGTATCGAAGTAGTGGAGACCCACCGTGTTCCGGACTCCACCGACATCCTCGCCGAGTACCGGGTCGATGTGGACGAGGAAGGAGAGCTTCTCTCGTACCACCGCGAGCGGCGCTACTACCGCAGCAGGCCCGAGGAGAGCTGATGGGCACCGGGTGGAATCCACCGAGCCGGCGCATGGGCGAGTCCTACGAGCCCGCCCGGCGCGAGCCCGCCAACCTCGCCGACATCCTGGAACGCGTGCTGGACAAGGGCATCGTCATAGCCGGCGACATCCAGATCAACCTCCTGGACATCGAACTCCTCACGATCAAGATCCGCCTTCTGGTCGCGTCGGTCGACCGTGCCCGGGAGATGGGCATCGACTGGTGGGAGCACGACCCGACCCTTTCGGCGGGCAAGCGCGACGTCCTGGAGGAGAACGAGCGGCTGCGCCGCAGGATCGGTGACCTCGAGGCCCGGATGACGGAGGAGCTGGAATCCCGGCGCCGTGCCGGCGGCGGCGAGGAGCGCGAGGTGCGCGAGGAGTTGCCCGGCCGATTCGAGGAGGACACGTCGCGGCCGGAGGGCCGGGACGCGGGACGCCGCCGTTCACCGCGCACCGAAGCCGGGGAGGAGGACGAGCCGTGAACGACCAGCAGGAGCCCAACGCCACGTGGGTGTACGCGGTCTCCCGCGCCACCGCAGCCGGCTCGCCGCTCCTCGGAAGCGAACTGCCCGGAGTGGCCGGCGAGACCGTGCGCCGTGTCGAGAGCGGGGATCTCGCCGCCGTCGTCGGCTCCGTGCCGCTGACCGACTTCAGCGAACCGGCCCTCCGTGAGCACCTGGAAGACCTCCACTGGCTGGAGGAAGCGGCACGCGCCCACCACCGGATCATCGATGCCGCAGTCGCCGCGCTCCAAGCCGTCGTCCCCTTGCGCTTCGCGACCGTCTACCACGATGACGACCGGGTCCGGTCCCTTCTCGAGCAGCGGCACGAGGACCTTCTCGCGGCGCTGGAACGCGTGGAGGGCCGTACGGAATGGGGCGTCAAGGGCTACGTCGATCCCCGCAGGTTCGCTGCCGGTGACACGGCCCCCGCGGGCGGGCAGGGCGAGGCGACCGGCACGCCACGGGAGCGCGGCGGGGGAGGGGGGCGGCCCGGGACGAACTATCTGCTCCGCCGGAAAGCGGAACGGGAAAGCCAGGAAACCGCCCACGAGCGCGCGATCCAGCGGGCGGCGGACATCGACGCCGCACTCGCCTCCCTGGCCGCCGCCCGAGCCGAACACCGCCCGCAGGACGCACGACTGGCCCAGTACGAGGGCTGGATGGTCCTCAACCACTCCTACCTCGTTCCCGACGACCGTGCGGAGGAATTCGCGGCCCTCGTAGCCGACTTGAGAGCCCGCTTCCCCGACGTACGCCTGGAACTCAGCGGGCCCTGGCCCCCGTACTCGTTCACCGGAACGGGTCCCGAGACCGAGTCCGCCCAGCCGGCGGTGGACACGGGCGCAGTAGCGCATGGCCCATACGCGGACACCACCGAGGACGAGGTGTAGACCGTGACCGGCGCCCCGCCCGCGCGCGCCGCCCCACAGGGTCTGCGGGGGCGCGAGATCGCACTCGTCGACCTCTTGGACCGGGTACTCGCCGGCGGTGTGGTGATCAGTGGTGACATCACCCTGACCATCGCCGACATCGACCTGGTGCAGATATCGCTGCGTGCGCTCGTGGCCTCCGTACGCGATGCCGTCACCCAGCAGGGCGAAGACGCCCTGAGCCGAGGAGGAGGCGGCGAAGCGGGGGACACCGGAGGTCCCGATGCCCCCGCGTGAGAGGAGGCACGGCGCGGCCCACCACGCACCCCGCGAACGAGAGCCCGGGCGGGATGCGTCCGGTGTCCGCCGCCGCCTCGAAGTCGACCCCGAATCGGTCGAACGCGGCCTTGCCGGCCTGGTGCTCACGATCATCGAACTGCTCCGGCAGCTCATGGAACGCCAAGCACTGCGCCGCGTCGAGCAAGGGGGCCTGAGCGACGAGCAGATCGAGAAGCTCGGCCTCACCCTGATGGCGCTGGAGGAGCGTATGGACGAACTCCGTGAAGAGTTCGGCCTGGAGCCGGAGGACCTCAATATCGACCTCGGCCCGCTCGGGCCGCTGCTGCCCCGCGACTGACGGTCGCCGCCGCCGGTGGCCGTCCGCCGGTTTTCTCCCGGCCGCGTGGGTACCCCGAGCGGACGGATGACGAAAGGAATGTGTCATGAATCGTCATGCCTCCTCGCGCAGCGACAGCATGCGCGTCGTGGTCGTCGGTGCGACGGGCAATGTCGGTACCGGCGTGGTGCAGGCGCTCGCCGACGACCCCGCGATCGACTCCATCGTCGGCATCGCCCGCAGACGGCCCGAGTGGGCACCCGCGAAGACGACCTGGGTGGAAGCGGACGTCGGTGAGGGCGACGGCCTCGTCGAGCTGTTCCGCGGCGCGGACGCGGTCGTCCATCTCGCGTGGCTCTTCCAACCCACGCACCAACCGGTCACGACGTGGCGCACCAACGTCCTGGGCTCCATCGGCGTCTTCGAAGCCGTCGCCGCGGCACACGTACCGGCGCTCGTGTACTCCTCGTCGGTCGGCGCTTACTCACCCGGGCCGAAGAAGCAGGCCGTGGACGAGTCCTGGCCCACCCATGGCTGGCCACAGGCCGCGTACTGCCGGGAGAAGGCCTATCTGGAACGGGTCCTGGACTCCTTCGAACTCGACAACCCCCAGGTGCGGGTCGCCCGCATGCGGCCGGGGTTCATCTTCAAGGAGGAGGCGGCCACCGAGCAACGCCGTCTGTTCGCCGGTCCCTTCCTCCCGCAGAGCCTGGTCCGTCCCCGGCTGCTGCCCGTGGTGCCTGATCTCCCCGGGCTGCGATTCCAGGTGCTGCACACACAGGACGCGGCCCAAGCCTTTCTGGCGGCGGTCACCCGGCCCGCTCGGGGAGCCTTCAATCTGGCCTCGGACCCGGTCGTCGATGCCGAACTTCTCGCCGAGCTGCTGGGTGCGCGTGTCGTACCGCTTCCGGCGGCACCTGCCCGTGCCGCGCTGGCCGCCGCATGGCGACTCCATGTGCTCCCCGCCTCTCCCGACCTCTTCGATGCCGTCCTGCGGCTGCCGGTCATGAATACGAGCAGAGCGCGTGCGGAACTGGACTGGGCTCCCCGTCACACCGCGCAAGAGGCCTTGACCGACTTCCTGCGCGGACTCCGGGAGGGCTCCGGCAAGGGGACCCCTCCGCTGGCGAAGAACCGCCCACGCCGCCGCTTCCACGAACTGGCGACGGGGGTGGGACAGCGCCCTTGATTCGTCAATGCCCGCGGTTCTTCACGGCCGCCGACCTCGGGCAATGGGCGGGCCCCCGGCCGGTCGCGGACCCACGCGAGTGCCACCTCCAGCGGGCTGGTGGCAAGGCCGTCCGCCGCCGTGACGACGGCGTCCACGACGCGGCCC
>NZ_JBFAYQ010000035.1:0-76182 GCF_040681345.1 Streptomyces sp. NPDC051776
GCCCCGCGCCCCCCCGGGGGCCCGGGGGGGGCGGGGGGGCCGGGGCGTCCCCCCCCCCCCCCCCCCCCGGGCCCCCCCCCCCCCCCCCCCCGGGGGGGGGCGGGGGGGGGGCGCCCCCCCCCCCCCCCCACGACGAGCAGGCGATCGACGACGCCGACAGCCCTGTGGTGGCGAGCACCGTCTACCAGCGCGATGACATCGTTGTCCGGCTGATGGACTGCCGTGCGCCCCTGGACTCGGCCGCGTCCTCGATCCTTGGAGTCTCCGGCCCGCTCAAAGCCCCGGTCCTCGGCCGGCTCATCGAGACCAGCGGCTGCGGCGAGCTGCGGACCGAGCGCGAGATCACGCGTTTCATCGCCCACGCGGACATGCGGATGATCACCGATCGACCGGCCCCCGCCACCACGCCTGCACCGGCTTCCTGAACCTGCCGGCCCCGTTCGGGGGACCGCCCCCCCTTCCGGCGCGCCTGCGACCCCGCCGCACCGCCCCAACCTCGTCAGCATCAACGCCACCTGGAGGAAGGCATCATGACCAAGCCCCACCCACGCATCGTGGACCTCAGCGAGACCCAGCCCAACCGCCGGCGCGGGGGCGATCTGCGCGCCATGCTCACCCCCACCGCGGTCGGCGCCACGAGCGGCTTCATGGGCCTGGCCATCATGGAGCCGGGCGAACGCATCGGCGAGCACTACCACCCGTACTCCGAGGAGTTCGTGTACGTCGTCTGCGGCAAGCTCGAGGTGGACCTGGACGGCGAGCCGCACCCGCTCAAGCCCGACCAGGGACTGCTGATCCCCCCTCACATGCGCCACCGGTTCCGCAACATCGGTGACACCGAGGCCCGCATGGTGTTCCACCTCGGCCCGCTGGCCCCGCGGCCGGAACTCGGCCACGTGGACACCGAGGGCACGGAGGACACGGGTCAGGCCGGTCCGCCCGAACGAGCGGAGAAGGTTTCGTGACCCGCCGCGTGGCGGTCACCGGCGTCGGCGTCGTCGCCCCGGGCGGCGTCGGGATACCGGCGTTCTGGGACATGCTCGCGGCCGGGCGTACGGCGACGCGGGGCATCACCCTCTTCAACCCGGAGGGGTTCCGCTCCCGTATCGCCGCCGAGTGCGACTTCGATCCCGCAGCGCATGGGCTCGACCAGGAGACGATCCGACGCGCCGACCGGTACGTCCAGTTCGCGATGGTGGCAGCGGACGAGGCCCTGCGCGACTCCGGCGTCGACCCCGAGGCGGAGAACCCCTGGCGCATCGGGGTGTCCCTGGGCACCGCGGTCGGTGGCACCACGCGGCTCGAGCACGACTACGTCGCGGTCAGCTCGTCCGGGCAGCGCTGGGACGTGGACCACCGGCAGGCGGGTCCCCATCTGCACCGGGCGTTCTCGCCGAGCGCGCTGGCCTCCGAGGTGGCCGAGCGGATCGGCGCCCGCGGACCGGTGCAGACGGTCTCCACCGGCTGCACCTCGGGGCTGGACGCGATCGGGTACGCCTTCCAGGCGATCGAGGAGGGCACGATGGACGTCTGCGTCGCGGGCGCCTCGGACTCCCCGATCTCCCCGATCACCGTGGCCTGCTTCGATGCGATCAAGGCGACGTCGCCCAACAACGACGACCCGGAGCACGCCTCCCGTCCCTTCGACGCCCACCGCGACGGCTTCGTCATGGGCGAGGGCGGCGCTGTGCTCGTCCTGGAGGAGATGGAGCACGCCCGTGCGCGCGGGGCGACCGTCTACTGCGAGATCCGCGGCTACGCCACCTTCGGCAACGCGTACCACATGACCGGGCTGACCCGTGAGGGCCTGGAGATGGCCGAGGCGATCAACTGCGCCCTCGACCACGCCCGTATCAACGGTTCGGACGTGGACTACGTCAACGCCCACGGTTCCGGCACCCAGCAGAACGACCGTCACGAGACGGCGGCGGTGAAACGGTCGCTCAAGGACCACGCCTACGAGATCCCCATGAGCTCCATCAAATCGATGGTGGGTCACTCGCTGGGCGCGATCGGCGCGATCGAGGTCGTGGCCTGCACCCTGGCCCTCGACCGCCAAGTGGTGCCGCCGACCGCCAACTACGAGACGCCCGACCCGGAGTGCGACCTGGACTACGTGCCCCGGACCGCGCGTCAACTCTCGCTGCGCACCGTGCTCTCGGTCGGCAGCGGATTCGGCGGCTTCCAGTCCGCCGTGGTCATGACGAGAGAAGGCGGGAGGACAGGATGAGTCCCCAGCACAAGCGCCGTTCGGTCGTCACGGGCATCGGCGTCGTCGCCCCCAACGGGGTCGGCACCGACGCCTTCTGGAAGGCGACCCGGGAAGGCGTGAGCATCCTCGACCGGGTCACCCGGGAAGGGTGCGAGGACCTGCCGCTCCGGATCGCGGGCGAGGTTCGCGGGTTCGACCCGGCGCTGCTGATCGAGGAGCGCTTCCTCGTGCAGACCGACCGGTTCACGCACTTCGCGATGGCCGCGGCCAATCTCGCTCTGGAGGACTCCGAGCTCCACCAGGCCGACCACGGCGGCTCCCCGTTCGCCGTCGGGGTCGTGACCGCCGCGGGTTCGGGCGGTGGCGAGTTCGGCCAGCGGGAACTGCAGCGGCTGTGGGGCAAGGGGTCGACGTACGTCGGCCCGTACCAGTCCATCGCCTGGTTCTACGCGGCGAGCACCGGCCAGGTGTCGATCCGCGGCGGCTTCAAGGGGCCGTGCGGTGTGGTGTGCAGCGACGAGGCCGGCGGTCTCGACGCGTTCGCCCATGCGAGCAGGATCATCCGCAACGGCGCCCAGGCGGTCGTCGTGGGTTCGGCCGAGGCACCGCTGGCCCCGTACTCGATGGTGTGCCAGCTCGGCTACAACGACCTGAGCCGGTCCGGTGACCCGGCGCGGGCCTATCTGCCGTTCACGGCCGACGCCTGCGGGTTCGTCCCGGCCGAAGGCGGCGGCATGCTCGTCGTCGAGGAGGAGTCGGTGGCCCGCGGGCGCGGCGCCCGGGTCCGCGGGGTCGTGGCGGGGCACGCCGCGACCTTCACCGGCGCGGGCCGGTGGGAGCAGTCGCGCGAGGGGCTGGCCCAGGCGATCCGGCTGGCGCTGGACGACGCGGGGCTGGCGGCGGAGGACGTCGACGTGGTGTTCGCGGATGCGCTCGGCGTACCGGAGGCGGACCGCGCGGAGGCGCTGGCGATCGCGGACGCACTGGGCACCCACACGCGGCGCGTGCCGGTCACCGCGCCCAAGACCGGTACGGGCAGGGCCTATTGCGGCGCTCCCGTGCTGGACACGGTGGCCGCGGCCCTGGCGATGGAGCACGGTGTCGTGCCGCCCACCCCCAATGTCGTCGAGGTGTGCCACGACCTCGATCTGGTCACCGGCGTCGCTCGCGTCGCGGAACTCCGTACGGCGCTGGTGCTCAGTCGCGGACTGATGGGCAGCAACTCCGCGCTCGTGCTGCGGCATGCCGCCGACACCCCCCGTTGAGAACCGTCGCGACTCACGAAGAAGGAGAAACCGTCATGACCGCTCAACTGACCTTCGACGAGCTGGCCGCGCTCATGAAGTCCGGCGCCGGCCTCACCGTCGATCCGAGGGAGCTGGAGAACGAGCCGGACGCGACCTTCGCCGGATACGGCCTGGACTCGCTCGGCCTCCTCGGCATCGTCGGCGAACTGGAGAACCGGTACGGCGTACCGATGCCCCAGGACGCCGAGAAGAGCAAGACCCCGCGGGACTTCATCAACCTCGTCAACAGTGCACTGACCTCAGGAGTTTGAGATGCCCGGACATACCGAGAACGAGATCACGATTGCCGCTCCCCTGGACCTCGTCTGGGAGATGACCAACGACCTGGAGAACTGGCCGCAGCTCTTCAGCGAGTACGCGTCGGTCGAAGTGATGAAGCGTGTGGGTCAGAAGACGACCTTCCGGCTGACGATGCACCCCGACGAGAACGGCAAGGTCTGGTCCTGGGTCTCGGAGCGGACGATGGACCGCAAGGGACTCAAGGTGAAGGCGCGCCGCGTCGAGCCGGGCCCGTTCAAGCACATGGACATCAAGTGGGAGTACGCGGAGGTGCCCGGCGGCACGCGGATGCACTGGACGCAGGACTTCGCGATGCGGCCCGAGGCACCGGTCGACGACGCCGGGATGACGGACATGATCAACCGGAACTCCAAGATCCAGATGGAGCTCATCCGGGACAAGATCGAGCAGCGCGCCCGCGAACGCGGTGTGCACGGCGCGCCCGTCCTTCCCAACTGAACCAGCGGGACCGGCCGGCGACCGCACCCCTTCCGCGCGGAGCCGCCGGCCGGTCCCGCTCCCCCCGGGGCCCGCACGGGCTCCGGGGCCCGTACGCAGCATGCCGTCACTTCCGCAGCAGGCCCGTACAGACGAGGTGAGGACCCTTCATGCAGCACCGTGCACTGATCGTCGCGCGTATGTCGCAGGACTCGGCCGAGGACATCGCCGAGGTCTTCGCGGCGTCCGACCGCGGTGAGCTGCCGCATCTGGTCGGCGTCACCGGACGCAGCCTGTTCCAGTTCGGTGATGTGTACATGCACCTGATCGAGGCGGACCGACCGCCCGGCCCCGCCGTCGCCAAGATGGTCGACCACCCGGAGTTCCGGGGCATCAGCGAGAGGCTCTCGGCCTTCATCAACCCCTATGACCCGGCGACCTGGCGCAGCCCCAAGGACGCCATGGCACGTGAGTTCTACCGCTGGGAGCGCGACGGAACCGCGTGACGTGGAGCCGGAGAGCCTGGAGGTACGCCCGACATGGTGCTTTACGACGACCGACCGGCCGACCCGCCGGCCGAGCGACCGCCGGAGTGGGTCCGGTGCGCGCGCTGCGCCGGCCTGGTGTACGGCAAGCGCTTCGGCAGAACGCTGAGCGTGTGCCCGGACTGCGGCTGGCACGCCCATCTGACCGCGCCCGAGCGTCTGGACCAGCTGCTGGATCCGGGTTCCGCATCCCCGGTTGCGCATGTGGAGCCGCTGCACGACCCGCTGGGGTTCCACGACACCCGGCCGTATGCGGAGCGGCTCGAGGACGCCCGGGCCACGACCGGTCTGCGGGAGGCCGTGATCTGCGTACGGGGCCGTATCGAGGGCCGGCCGGTGGTCGTCGCCGCGATGGACTTCCGCTTTCTGGGCGGCAGTCTGGGGTGCGGAGTCGGCGCCCTGATCGCCGAGGCCGCCCGCACGAGCCTGCGCGAGCGTACCCCCCTTCTGCTGGTGACCGCGTCGGGCGGCGCCCGTATGCAGGAGGGCGTGCTGTCGCTGATGCAGATGGCCAAGACGTCCCAGGCCATGGCGGAGCTGGACGAGGCGGGCGTCCTCACGATCTCGCTGATCACCGACCCCACGTACGGCGGTGTGGCGGCGTCCTTCGCCACGCTCTCCGACGTGATCATCGCCGAACCGGGTGCCCGGCTGGGCTTCGCGGGGCCGCGGGTGATCGAGCAGACGACGGGAGAGCGTCTGCCGGAGGGCTTCCAGACCGCCGAATTCCTCCTGGAAAACGGCATGGTGGACGATGTCGTACCCCGGTCGGCCCTGCGTCCGACCCTGGCCCGGCTGCTGTCCCTCGGGTCTCTTCGGCGCCCGGACGCGGATCGCCCGCCCGCAGAACCAGGGGCGATCGTCCGCGACGCCGACCAGGTGCACCAGAGGGAGGCATGGGACGCCGTCCGGCTCGCCCGGCACCCCAACCGTCCCACCTCGCTCGACTACGCGGACCAACTGCTCGACGACTTCCACGCGTTGCACGGCGACAGGCTGGCCGCGGACTGCACCGCGATCGTCGGAGGCCCCGGCCGCCTCGGCGGGCGCCCGGTGATGCTGATCGGGCATCACAAGGGCGGCCCTGGGCTGGCCGAGCGGCAGCACCACCAGTTCGGTATGGCGACCCCGGCCGGCTACCGCAAGGCGGCCCGGCTGATGCGGATGGCCGACAAACTCGGCCTGCCAGTGGTCACGTTGATCGACACCCCGGGCGCCAACCCCGGCCCGGAGTCCGAGCGGAGCGGCCAGGCCAACGCCATCGCGGAGAATCTGCGGCTGATGTCCCGCCTCCGCGTACCGGTCGTCGCCGTACTCATCGGCGAGGGCGGCAGCGGCGGGGCGCTCGCCCTGGCCGTGGCGGACCGGGTGCTCGTCCTGGAGAACGGCGTGTACTCCGTGATCAGCCCCGAAGGGTGCGCGGCCATCCTGTGGAAGCAGGCGGACGCGGCACCGGCGGCAGCGGCCGCTCTGCGCCTGGACGCGCGCGAGCTGCTGCGCATGGGCATCGTCGACGGCGTCGTTCCGGAACCGGTGGGCGGTGCCCACCAGGACCACACGAAGGCGGCCACGCTGCTGGGCGCCGCGCTGCACACGGCCATGGACGAGCTCACCCCATGGGAGCCGGGCCGGCTGATCCGTGAACGGAGAAGCCGGTTCGACCGCTTCGGTGTCGAGGCGAGCATTCCCGTCGGAACCGGAGGAGGTTCATCGTGACGCTGGACGCCAAGAAGGAGCATCATGAGAACGGTCAGCGCGTGCCGTTCACCGGGAACGGCTTTGCAGGCGCCGACCTCACGCCCCTCGCGCACGCCAACCTGGAGTCCGTCTGCCACAGCGTGATGGAGCTGGCGAAGGCCGCACCGAGGCCCCCGCTGAAGATCAAGCTTCAGCACGGCCATATGACCGTGGAGATGGAGTGGCCCGACCCGGCCGCAGCAGCCCCGGCGCCGCCGGACGGACCGAGCCCGGAGACGGTCGCTCCGCCGGCCTCGCTGCAGTCCGCCACCGGAGCCGCCACGGCCGCAACAGCCTCCACGGCTGCCACGGCCGCCGGGGCCGCAACTGCCGGACGAGTCCCGGCGGTCGACGACCTGACGTATCTGATGGCACCGACGGTCGGCACCTTCTACCACGCACCGGAGCCGGGGGCCCCGCCGTTCGTCTCGGTCGGCGACACGGTCAGGCCCGGCCAGCCCATCGGCATTCTCGAGGTCATGAAGATGATGAGCACCATCGAGGCCGAGGCGGGCGGACGGGTCGTGGAGCTGCTGGTCCAGGACGGATGTCCGGTGGAGTTCCAGCAGCGCCTTGTCGCCCTGGAGTCGCTGTCAGAGGCGGAGGCCTGATCCAATGTTCAGTACCGTGCTCGTCGCCAACCGGGGCGAGATCGCCCTGCGGATCGCCCGGGCCTGCCGTGAACTCGGCATCAGAACGGTGGCGGTGTACTCCACAGCGGACCTCGACTCGGCCGTGGTGCGCTTCGCCGACGAGGCGGTGCACATCGGCCACTCGCCCTCGAAAGCCAGCTATCTGAACGCGCCCGCCATCATCGAGGCGGCCAAGCTCTCCGGCGCCCAGGCCATCCACCCCGGCTACGGATTCCTGTCCGAGGACCCCGACTTCGCTGAGATCTGCGAAGGATGCGGCATCACCTTCATCGGCCCCTCCCCGGAGGTCATCCAGCGGCTCGGCGACAAGGCCGAGGCGCGCGCGGCCATGGCGGAGGCGGGCCTCCCGGTGCTGCCGGGCAGCACCGGCGCGGTGGCCACGGCGGCGGAGGCCAAGGAGATCGCCCAGCAGACCGGATATCCCGTGATCCTCAAGGCTGTTGCCGGCGGCGGCGGGCGGGGCATGGCGGTCGGGCGCGACCCCGACGAACTGCTCGCCGCGTACCGCGAGACGCGCGCGCACGCGCGGGCGGTCTTCGGCGACGACCGGGTGTACCTGGAGCGGTTCATCGAGGACGCTCGCCATGTCGAGGTCCAGGTCCTCTGCGACCGGCACGGTGCCGCGGTCCACCTCGGCGAGCGCGACTGCTCGGTCCAGCGCCGGCACCAGAAGCTCGTCGAGGAGGCGCCGGCACCCAATCTGCCGGCGGAACTGCGCACGGAGATGTGCGAGTCGGCCGTACGGGGCGCCCTGGCCGCCGGATACGTGGGAGCCGGCACGTTCGAGTTCGTCGTGACACCGGCCCACGAGTTCTATCTCATGGAGATCAACTGCCGGCTTCAGGTGGAGCATCCGGTGACGGAGATGCTCACCGGGATCGACATCGTCCGGGAGCAGATCCTCATCGCCGCCGGCCTGCCGCTGAGCATGCGCCAGGAGGACATCGCACCGCGCGGTGCGGCGATGGAGTGCCGCGTCAACGCGGAGGACCCGCTTCGTGGCTTCGCCCCCACCCCGGGCCGCCTGACCGAATTCGTGCCGCCCGGAGGACCGTTCGTCCGGGTGGACACGCACAGCTTCCCGGACTGGCTGGTCGGACCGGACTACGACTCGTTGCTGGCGAAGACCGTCGTCTGGGCGCCGGACCGGGAGCAGGCGATCGCCCGTATGGACCGCGCCCTGGAGGAGTTCCGCGTGGACGGTCATGGCGTACGGACCACGATCGGTTTCCTGCGGCGGACGCTGGCGCGCCCTGAGTTCCGCGCCGCACAGCACACGACGGGACTGGTGGGGACGATGCTCGACGCCGAGGAGGGCGAGCGGCACGAGGGCGGGGCGGCGGACGCGCCGAGCGCGGCCTAGCGCAGCCCGTATCGGAGCCGGTTGCGGCCCGGCCGCCCGTTCCACCGCGACCGCGTTCGATCCCGCGTTCCCCTGCGTTCTCGCGGGCGCAGACTTTGCGCCGGGCAGTTCTCGCGGCGCAGACAAGAGGCCGGGTGCCGGAGAGATCCTCTCCGGCACCCGGCCTCTTCCCGCTCACCTCGTATCACCTCATACGTCGCTCAACTCCCGTGACCGGCCGCGCTCACCCGCCGGCACGGTGCTCTCGAGCGCGTGCAGATACGCGTTGACCGGGTTCACCGCACCGACCTGCAGACCGGCATCCGTCATCCGGCCGACCAGGCTTTCCCGGGTGTGCTTCGCACCGCCCACATTGAGCAGCAGAAGCAGGTCCATGGCGGTCGTGAACCGCATCGACGGGGTGTCGTCGACAAGGTTCTCGATGACCACCACGCGAGCCCCTGGGCGTGCGGCGCCGACGACATTCCGCAGGGTCCTGCGCGTACTGTCGTCGTCCCACTCGAGGATGTTCTTGATGATGTACATGTCCGCCTGTACCGGCACTTCCCGGCGGCAGTCGCCGGGAAGGATCCGGGCCCGGGAAGCGAGAGGGCCACCCTCCTTGAGCCGCGGGTCAGCGTTCTCCACCACTTCGGGCAGGTCGAGCAGCGTCCCGCACAGCTCCGGATGCCTCTCCAGCAGACTGGCGAGGACGTGCCCCTGGCCGCCTCCGATGTCGACGACCGAGGTCACCCCTGTGAGGTCGAGGAGTTCCGCGACCTCCTCCGCGGACTGCCTGCTGGAGGTGGTCATGGCCCGGTTGAACACATGGGCCGACTCGGGCGCGTCCTGGTGGAGGTAGGTGAAGAACTCCTTGCCGTACAGATCCGGGAAGACGCTCTTCCCGGACCGCACCGCCTCGTCCAGCCGGGGCCAGACGTCCCAGGTCCACGGCTCCGTGCACCACAGGGCGATGTAGCGCAGGCTGTTCGGCGCGTCGTCCCGCAGCATCCTGGACATGTCCGTGTGAACGAACCGCCCGTCCCCGGTCTCTTCGAAGATCCCGTAGCAGGACAGGGTGTGGAGCAGCCGTCGCAGCGGCTGCGGCTCGGCCTTGATCGCAGCCGCCAGCTCCTCCGCCTCGGCGGGCTCGTCGTCCAGGGCGTCCGCGACGCCCAGGCGTGCCGCGGCCCGTACGGCCGCGGCACATGCCGCCCCGAACACCAGCTCCCGCAGTCGCATGGCCGGCGAGGGGGTGGGACTTACGGTGGTCATTCCGCTTCCATTCTTCCGGTGAGGCCCGCTCCGGGATCCCCGCTACGGGAGTCGGCAGAGGCCGGCGGGCTTGGAGACCAGGCACACGTTGTTGATGAACCGGTTGTTGTGCCCCGGCTGCTGGTCGACCAGGTCCGCGGGCCGGTTGCCGAGCGCCACGTTGTAGCTGATGACATTGCGCTCGTTGGGGGCGCCCACGAAGCTCTTGAACAGGACGATGCCGCCGGACAGCGGGGATTCGCCGCGGTTGTTGCGGACCACGTTCCGCGTCACCAGCGTCTTCTCGGTGCCCGTGAGCACGATGCCGGAACCCTGGATGTACGGGAGGCGGCTGTTGCCGGGGCAGTACCGGTTGTTCCGCTCCACGACGTTGTAGCGGATGGTCATGTCACCGGCCGGCGGGGTGCCTTCGTCGCCGACGACGAACACGCCGCCGCAGTTCCCGTTGATCCGGTTGCCTTGGACGGCGAGGTTCCTGACGCGGCGGAGGGTCACGCCGATCCGGTTGCCCACAAGGCGGTTGCCGGTCACCCGTGCGCCCCTGGTGTCCAGGCCTCCGCCTTCACGGTCGACCGTGTTGGCGATGAAGATGCCCGACTCCTTGTTGTCCCGGGCGACGTTGGCACGGAACCGGCCGCGGGTCGACCACTCCTGGGCCAGACCCCACTGACCGTTGGTCCGGGCGTTGACCCGGGTCACGCTCAGCCGGTCGGTCCGGGAGGCCCACAGGCCGTTCTTCCTGTAGTCGGTGAGGGTCAGATCGCGGATGCTGACGTCCGCGACCGGACGGCTGGCCCGGCCGATGACACAGATGCCATTGCCGTCGGCGGCGCAGGTGCTGACGGACCGCCGGGCGGACTTGCTGCGGTTCGCACCCGTCAGTACGGTGTCCGGGCCCGCCCCCCGGATCGTCAGATCCGAGGTGGTGATCAGCACGCTCTCGCGGTACGTACCGGGCTTGATGAAGATGGTGTCGCCCGGCCTGGCACGGTCGACCGCCTGCTGGATCGACTGTCCGGGGCGCACCACGTGCGTGGTGTGGCGCGCGCTGGGCGCGGCGCTGGCTTCCGCGGGCGCGGCTGCGCCCAGACTTGTGACTATGACGGCGGTGGTCCAACCGAGACACTTAACATGGCGTTTTGTCATGAAAGCGAAGTTATTGCCGATTTGGACGGCTCGCCACATTTCGTAGTCGAACGGGTGCGCACCGTATGCGGCTGTGAGCCATGCGCATCTAGGGCGACGGCGTCCTACCCCGCTCTTCGCTCCCGGTCTCCCCGCTCTCCGGCGGAGCGACGGGCTGCGGACCGGAGCCCCGATCCGCACGCGGCTCGGGAGCGGTCGGCCCGCCCGGCATCTCTGCCGTGAGCCACGCCGCGAGACTGGGCGGCAGGAACCAGGGTCGAACACCGGGGACGGTCACATGAGGCCAACGGTGTGACACTCCCTCGCGACACCCGTCGGGGGCCACGAGGCGCGCAATGCCACCCGAACGGCTTCAGGGGAACACCGCCGAACCGGTCGCCAGGGTCTCGTACCGCACCCGGTCCACTCGGGGCCCGTGCGGCAACGAGCCGCTCAGTTCCCGTACGGCAACGAGCCGCCCAGGCCCCGCACGCTACGGAGCCGCTCGGCACCGTAGGCAACAAGCCGCCCAGGCCCCGCACGCCAACGAGCCGCTCAGCGCCGTACGGCGCGATCCGCTCGGGACCCGGATACGGCGGTCCGGCGATGCGGTGCGCGCGGCGGTCCCTCAGGGCTTGCGGCCCACCACGCCGTACTGGGCCACCTCCTCCGCTCCGGCAGGGCCTCCGGGATCGGGCCGCCAGCGGGCGCAGGAGACGATCCCCGGCTCGAGGATGTCCAGCCCGGCGAAGAAACGCGCCAGGTCCTCCTTGCCGCGGGCGACGATCGGGGGTGTGGCGTTGTCGTTCCAGAACCGCATGGCCTCGGCGTTCGCCTCGCCTCCCAGCTCCAGCGTCGGGTGGGTGACGACGAGGTGGCTGCCCGGGGGCATGGCATCGAGCAGCCGGTCGACGATGGCGCCGGCCTCGGCGGTGTCGAGGATGAAGTTGAGGATGCCGAGCATCATCACGGCCACGGGACGGTCGAGATCCAGTGTCCGGGCGGCGGCCCTGAGGATCGTGTCCGGGTCGTGGGCGTCCGCGTCGACGTAGTCCGTCGCGCCCGCGGAGGAACCGGTGAGCAGGCGGCGGGCGTGGGCCAGGACGATCGGGTCGTTGTCGACGTAGACGATGCGTGACTCGGACGCGACCCGCTGCGCGACCTCGTGGGTGTTGTCGACCGTGGGCAGTCCGGTACCGATGTCCAGAAACTGCCGGATCCCGGCCTGACCGGCCAGATACCGCACGGCGCGGCCGAGGAACGCCCGGTCGGCCCGCGCCACCTCGCCGATGCTGGGGTACATCGAAGTCACCCGGTCACCGACCTCACGGTCCACCAGGTAGTAGTCCTCGCCCCCCAGCCAGTAGTTCCAGACCCGCGCGTTGTGCGCGAGCCCTCCCGCGCTCCTGGCCAGATCCGCCGGTCCCCCGCCGTTCTCGGTCACGTTCCGCCTCCCGACTGTTGCCTTCATCATGCCTCTCCGCGGAACGGCCATGCCAGCGGGCCGAGTTGGGCTCTTCGCCGTGGGCCGACGGCGTCGGCGGGGCCCGTGCGCCGGTGGCGCCGTCAGTCGCTCACCTCGAACCACACCGACTTGCCGCGCCCGCTTGGTGACTTGCCCCAGGCGGCGGCCATGGTCTCGACGATGACGAGGCCGCGGCCGTGCTCGGAATCGGTGTCCGCCTCGTCCGTGAGCGTGATGGGCGCGGGCATGGGCGGCCGGGGGTCGGAATCCCGTACCTCCACCCGTATCCGGTCGGGGTACTCACGAAGCCGTACGTCCACGTCGCTGTCGGCGTGGATCAGTGCGTTGGTGACCAACTCCGTGGTCAGCAGCTCGGTTTCACGGCACAGTTCGACCCGTCCCCAGTGCCGCAGGGCATTGTTGACGAAGCGCCGGACCTCCTTGACGGCCTTCAAGTCGTGGCGCTGGACGGACATCCGGGTCACTCGGCGCTGAGTGCCGGGGAGCGCACCGTCGTAGCGCGCGAGCAGCAGAGCGACGTCGTCGTCGCGTCGCCTCGCCTCGCCGCCGGTGATGGCGGTGAGCCGGTCGGCCAGCTCCTCCAGGCGCTGGCCGTCGTCGTCGTGCAGGACATCCCCGACGCGCCGCATGCCCGACGCGAGATCCAGCGTGTGCGAGTGCACCAGGCCGTCGGTGTAGAGCGCCAGGATGGTGCCCGGCGGCAGCACCATTTCGCCGGAGCTGTACGGGATGTCCGGTGTGACGCCGAGCGGGACGCCGGTCGGTATGTCAGGCGTCACCGCGTGCCCGCCGGGGCTGCAGATCACCGGGGCGGGATGGCCGGCGCAGGAGACCTCGGCGGTGCCGGCGGCGCAGTCGATCCACACACAGCAGCAGGTGGCGAAGAGGTCGGTGCCCAGCTCCGCGAGCAGCCGGCTGGTCCGGCCCAGCACATCGGCCGGGCCGTGGCCCTCGGCTGCGTAGGCCCGTACGCCGCTGCGGATCTGGCCCATGACGGCGGCACCAGTGGGACTGTGGCCCTCGACGTCCCCGACGACGAGTCCGACCTTCCGGTCCGGCAGAGTCAGGACGTCGTACCAGTCACCGCCCACCGATCCCCCGGCCGCGGCGGGGAAGTAGCGGGCGGCGGTGTCCAGTTCGGCGATATGCGGGAGTTTGTGCGGAAGCAGACCCTGCTGCAGGCCCTGGGCCAAGGCGTGCTCGGCCTCGAAGAGGCGCGCGCGCTCCAGCGACTGCGCCAGCAGCCCGGCCATGGTGACCAGGGCCGACCGCTCCTCCGCGCCGAAGCGGCGGGCGAGGGCGAAGCCGAGTACCAGGGTTCCGATCCGCTGGCCCCCGCTGATGAGCGGCAGCAGAGCGCTCGCCTCCATGTCCTGGGCGAAGGGGCCGAGACTCGCCCGGGCCGGGCCGCTCCCGTCCTCGAGGAACAGCGGCTCCTCGGGCGCCGGAACGTGCTGGTCGGCGTCGTCGCCGCCCGGGGACACCCGGGTCAGCGGGCGGATCGTTTCCGGCGGATAGCCGGCGTACCCCACCACATACGGTCGCCCGGCGTCGAAGGTGAGGACGGCCATGCGCTGTGCGCCGACGGGCTCCATGATGCGGTTGACCACGGCCTCGATCACATCGGTCAGCCGCGAGGCCTCCGCGAGCGCGGACGCCAGTTTGTACACGTGGTAGAGGAGCGACACACCCGAGGCTTCCGCATCCGCGTACTCGTCCCGGTCGGAGGTCTGCCGGTGTTCGGGCAGCAGGAATACCGGGGCCGACGCCCCGCGCACGGCGACGTATTGTTCTCCGATCCTCTCCAGCTCGCGCGCGAGGTCCGCCGCCACGCCCGAGCAATAGGACAATTCCTCGTACGGAATCTCGCGCGGCCCCCGCGGGGGCACCCAGAGCATGGTGAGCACCGCGGAAATACGGCCGAATGCCCGCACCGGCGTGGACACCACCGTGTACGAGAAAGGCATGGTCACGTCGAGTCTGGACGGGAGATTCAGGGATTCCGGGTGGGAGAGCACTGCTTGTTTACCGGTGCGTTTCGCCTGCGCCGCCGTATATCTCTCGTCATCGACCGACATTCGCTCCACGGTCGTGAAGATGGACAGCGGACCGCCGACCACGACAGCCGCGGACAGCGCTCTGCCTCCCTCGACGGGGACATAGGTGATGGCGCTGCTCGCCCGGAGGCGGTCAACTGCCGGGCGCAGCACGGCGGCCAGCGCCACGTCCGGGCCCTGCGCAACGGTCTGCGGCCCGGGCGATCGCTGTCTGCGTCCGGCGTGCAGTGACCGCCGGTGACCGTGATCCATCATGAAGGTGCTCCGCACATGCATGGGCGGACGGCCTCGCGTACATGGTCTCACAAGGCCCTTCACGGCACCTTTGATCCTTTCGCGAGGCATTTGCGCATGTGAGGCCCACCACATCGGCTGCCGGACCGCGTCGGGAGCGAGGGCGGGGCATGAGGCTGGGGGGCCACCGCCGGACTCCGTCCGGTCCGTTCCCGCACCGTGTGCAGGGCGGCGCGCACCGAGCTCCGAGCGCGGTACGGGCGAGGCCTGAGCGGGGCGCAGCACGGCCCGCGGCCGGCGCAGCGAGCGCTCGGGGCGCCGGGCAGCGCGGATCCGTCTGCCGCGGCCCGCCCTGCGAGGTGCGCCCGGGCCGGACGCCTCCGTAGCCGGCGGTTCCGCAGCACCGCTGCCCGCAGTGAAGCGCGATCGCGGAAGTCTCAGCGCCGCGCCGAGCGAGCCGCATCCAGAAAGGCACGACAGACCATGGGCCCCTTCGGAAGAGCAGTGGCTTTCACCGCCCTGTGCGCCGCCCTCCTGCCGGTGACCATGTCCGCGCACGGAACTCCGGCCGTTGCCGACGGAAACGCTGCGACGGGCCGCCCGAGTACGGCGGGCCGTCCCGATGCGGCGATTTCCGCGGCGCTGGAGAAAGCGGGAGCACTGTCGTCCGGATATCTCTCCGTCGCCGTTCTGGACCTGGACAGCGGGGCCTCGCGCGAATACGCGCCTGCGGACCACTTTTTTGCCACCGCCAGCATTGTCAAGGCCGATATTCTGTCGGCGCTTCTGCTGAGAACCCAGGACGAGGGCCGTACGCTCACCGCTCCCGAGCGCGACAACGCCGATCGCATGATCCGCGCCAGCGACAACGACGCGGCCACGTATCTCTGGAACCGGATCGGCGGAGGAGCCGGTCTGGCGAAGGCCAATGAGCGGCTCGGACTCGCCGCCACCACACCCGGCCCGACCTGGGGGGTGACGACCACGACCGCCTCCGACCAGCTCAGGATCCTGCGGGCCATCAGCACGAACGACTCCCCGCTCACCCCCGGGAACCGCGCTTTCCTGCACGGTCTGATGAGCCGGGTGCAACCCGACCAGGCGTGGGGCGTCTCCGCCGCCGCCGACCCGGGGTCCGCCACGGCACTCAAGAACGGCTGGCTGCCGCGCAGCGCGACGGGACTGTGGGTGGTGAACAGCATCGGCGAGGTCCGCCACGACGGCCACCGGTTGCTGGTCGCCGTCGTCTCCGACAGCCACCGCACGATGGACATCGGTGTCCGGCAGGTGGAGGCCGCGGCCAGAGCCGCCACGGATGTGGTGATGAACTCGGCCTGACACCTGCCCGTTGGGGCAGCGCCGCTGCACGTACCCTTGGCCGCCACCCGGTTCAGTCCAGGCGGCGCAGGAACTCCGCCGCCACCGGGCCCGCGTCCTTGCCGCCCGAGCCGCCGTCCTCCACCAGGACCGCGAAGGCGAGGTCGCCCCGGTAGCCGATCATCCACGCGTGTGTGCGCGGTGGGCTGCCGGTGCCGAACTCCGCGGTACCGGTCTTCGCTGCCGGGTTCCCGGAGATGCCGCGCAGAGCAGTGCCCGAGCCCTCGGTCACGACGGCCCTCATCAGAGTTCTCAACTGCCCTACGACGTCCCGGTCCAAGGCCCTTGCCGTGCGGTGCCGGGCCTTCACCGCATCCGGTACCAGCACCGGCTGCCTGAACGAACCCGACCGGACGGTGGCCGCGACGGACGCCATGACGAGAGGGCTCGCCTCGACCCGCCCCTGGCCGATCATGCTCGCGGCTCGCTCCTCGGCGGCCGTTGCCTCGGGCACGCTGCCGTCGAAGGTCGCCGCCCCGACGTTCCAGGCGCCTCCGATGCCGAACTGCCCGGCGGCCTCGGCCAGTCCGGCGTCCCCGAGCCGGTCCGCCAGGCCGATGAACGCGGTGTTGCAGGACTGGGCGAAGTCCCTGCGGAAGGTGGTGCCCGAGGGCAGGTCGAACTCGTCCTGGTTCTGGAAGGCCCGGCCGCCCGCAGTGACCGTACGGGGGCACGGAACCGCGCTGTCCGGTCCGATCCCGGCCCGCAGCAGGGCCGCTGTCGTGACGACCTTGAACGTGGAGCCGGGTGCGTAGCGGCCGCTGAAGGCACGGTTCTCAGCGGAGTCGGGGGTGTTGGCCACGGCCACGATCTCGCCGCTCGCCGGTCGCAGCGCCACCAGGGCCGCCTTCTTCCTCACCGCGGCGAGGGCCTTCTCCGCGGCCGCCTGCGTGTCCGGATCGAGCGTGGTCCGGACCGGTTTCCCGGCCTTCGCGGGACTGCGGTAGAGCGGCGGCCCGGCTTCCTCCACCTCGTTGACGGCGCGGACGGTGATGGACGGCCGTCCGGCGAGCTGCTTCTGGTAGCGGTACTGGAGTCCTGCCGTCCCCACCTCGTCGGTGCTTTCGGCGTACGGCCCGGCGTTCCTCAGCGTACGGTCCGTGGCGGGCTGAACCGTTCCGATCAGGGGCCTGGCCGTGGTGGCGACGGCGCGCGGGTGCTCGTAGAACTGGAACCCGGGGATGGGGAGGAGGTCCCTTCTCACCTTGCGGTACACCTCGTCCCGGAGTGTGATCACCGGGACGGCCTGGTCCGGCTTCGCCTCCTCCACACGGGACTTGAGGGCGCCGGTGTCGATGTCGGCGCCGAGAGCCGGGTTCTTCAGCGCTCGGTAGGCGCGGCCGGGGTCACTGAGCTTGGCCGGCCAGATGCGGACGTTCCACACGCTGCCCTCGGGCGCCAGGTTCGTCCCGTCCGCGGCCAGGACGCCGGCGCGGCGCGGCAGCTCGCGCTCGCGGACCAGACGCATGAACGGCTCGTCGAGGGCCGGGTGCAGGACCGACGGGGCGAAATGCACCTTCCAGCCGTCGCCGGACTCGCGTACCTCGGTACCGGATCCGTACGTCCAGGTGCCCGCGCCGTGGAGGGTGAGCCGGACGCGGAACGGCACACGCGCGGTCCCTTCCCTCTTCCCGTCCTCCCTTCCCCCCGGGGTGAACTCCGCCTTCTCCAGGTCGAGTTCACCGCGCAGACGCGTCAGTTCGGCCTCGGCCCTCCTCGGGTCGTCGGTGTACGAGGCCGCCTTCCTCTCGTCGCCGCCGGCCCAGGCGGCGAGAAAGGACGCCGCAGCCTTCGCGGCCGGGTCCTGGTCGGAGTCGCAGCCGGCGATCAGGCTCGCGATCACGGCCGCCGCGAGTGCCGCCGCGCCGGCGCGGGCGGTGGGAGCGGTGCCTGGGTGCCGCATGAGCGCTCTTCTCCTGGGTCGAGCCGATGGGATCGGACGCTGAGAGGGGAACCCGGGCGGACGACGGCTCCTGGTGCCCGGGTCCGGCGGAGTCGGCCCTGCGGACCCTGCCACACCTCTGTCGACACAGGTGCCCCCGCGCAGTGGCGTCCCGCCGCTCCCCGCCGGATTTCACCCGGCGACCGAGGAGGGGGCTCGGGGGTGCGCCCCTGTCCGCCCCGCCCCGCCCCGGCCCGGCCCGGGGCGGGACGGGACGGGGCGGGACGATCCCCGGCGGGGTGGAGGTGTCCGGCCCGAGCGATACGGCGGGTCGGCCGGACAACCCTCCACAGCCGAACCGGAGTCCGTCTCACCATGGACGAACCTGTAACCGCGACGTCGCCCCGCACCGTCCGGCGCCCGATCATGTCGCAGTGGTGGACCGACGTGACCTTCCTGCACTGGCCCGCCGACCCCGCCTCCGTCGCCCCGCTCCTCCCCCACGGCACCCGTCCCGACCTCTTCGAGGGCAGGACGTACGTCGGTCTCGTGCCGTTCCGGATGGAACGGGTCGCGATCGGCCGCCGCCCGGCACTCCCCTATCTGGGCACCTTTCCGGAGACCAACGTCCGGCTCTACAGCGTCGACGAGCGCGGGCGGCGCGGCGTGGTCTTCCTGAGCCTGGACGCCGCCCGTCTGCTGCCGGTCCTCGCCGGGCGCGCGGGGTTCCGGCTGCCGTACCGCTGGTCGTCGATGCGGATCTCCCGTAGCGGGAACCGCATCACGTACACCGGAAGGCGGCCGGCCTTCGCCCGGCGCCGTACGGGCGGGCGTGCCGGGGCGTACCGCGTGCGGATCGAGGTGGGCGAGCAGATCGGCGAGCCGACCGGGCTGGAGACGTTTCTGACCGCGCGCTGGGGACTCCACGTCGACTGGTTCGGGCGCACCCTCCACCTGCCGAACGCGCACCCCACATGGCCGCTCCGCACGGCCACGCTCCTCGGCCTCGAAGAGGAGGTGATCGCCTCGGCCGGGCTGCCCGCGCCCGCGGGACCACCGTGCAGCGTGTTGTATGCGCCGGGGGTCCCCGCCGTGTTCGGGGCACCGACGGGCGCGACGCACTGAACCACCGCCCGCCTTCGCAGGGCTGCCGCTCCGCCGCGGACCTCCGCACCACCCCGCAGCGGCTCTCCGTTCCGCTCGCCGCAGACGCTCGCCGCAGACGCCCGCCCCAACGCCCGCCCCAACAGGCTTTGGCGGAGAGGGAATTCGACGGCGTTCCGGTGGCTGCCGTGGGCGGGATCCGGCAGATTGGGCGCCATGACGAATGATCAGGTCCCCCCGTCGGGCATCGACACCAGCCTGCCGCACTCCGCCCGCATGTACGACTACTGGCTCGGCGGGAGCAGCAATTTCGCAGCCGACCGGGCTCTTGGCCAGGCATTCGAGCAGGCGATCCCCGGCATCAGGACCATGGCCCGGGAGAACCGGCGCTTCCTGGGGCGGGCGGTGCGCTGCATGGTCGAGGAGGCAGGGATACGCCAGTTCCTCGACATCGGAACCGGTATCCCGGCCCCGGGCGACACCCACTCGGTCACCGGGATCGTCGCGCCGGACAGCCGGGTGGTCTGCGTGGACAACGACCCGATCGTCAACGCGCACGCGCAGGAGCACGCCCGGAAGACGGCGACCGGCGGCGCGTCGTCGCGAACGGTCCACGTGCAGGCGGACCTGAGGCAGCCGTAGGAACTGCTCCGGTCTCGGGACCTCACAGCCGCACTCGACCTCGACCGTCCCGTGGGACTGCTGCTGATCGCGGTACTGATGCTCCTCGACGACCAGGACGACCCCTGGGCGAGCACGGCCGTACTCCTCGACGCCCTCCTGCCCGGCAGCCATGTCGCCATCACACACCCGAGCCAGGACTTCAATCCAGCGACGATGGGCGAGGTCGTCAAGGCCGCGGAACAGGGGCACATGACGCTGGTCCCCCGCGAACGGACCCTGGTGGAGCGGTTCTTCGGCGACTGGGAACTCATCGAGCCGGGCGTGGTGCCCGTGATGGGCTGGCGGCCGGACGGCGACCTCCCGGACGACCCCAACGGGGCGTACTACTGGGCGGGCGTGGCGCGCAAGCCGTCCTGAACCGCCGGTTGCGCCCGGGCCCCACCCGGGCGCAACCGCGGGTTGATAGGTGACCAAACAGTCACCTATCATCGATGGCATGGACGCCGTGTTCCGGGCACTCGCCGATCCGACCCGGCGGAGCCTGCTCGACGAGCTGTTCCGCGAGGACGGCCAGACACTCAACGCGCTCGCGGAACGCTTCGCCTCGATGACGCGCTTCGGCGTGATGAAGCACCTGAAGCAGCTCGAGGAAGCTGGACTGGTGGTCACCCGGCGGCGCGGCCGCGAAAAGCTCCATTTTCTCAATCCGGTCCCGATCCGGCTCGTCCACGACCGGTGGGTGAGCAAGTACGCGGAGCCCTGGGCGGCGGCGCTCAGCGGCCTCAAGAGCAGACTGGAGAGTCCCATGGAGAAGGTTTTCGAGATCTACATCCGTACGACTCCGGAACGCCTCTGGGAGGCGATCACCGACGGCGAGATCCGGAGCAAGTACAACTTCGGCGTCCGCGTCTCCTCCGACTGGACGCCCGGATCGCGGTTCGAGATGGCCCACCCGAGCGCCGAGGGCCTTCTGGGCGAGGGGGAGAACCTCGAGGTCGATCCTCCGCGGCGGCTGGTCCAGAGCATGGTCGCGCTCTGGAGCGACGACGTGAAGAGCGAGGGCACCTCGCGAGTCACCTGGGAGGTCGAGCCGGTCGGCGACTCCTGCCGGCTCACCGTGACCCACGACCAGCTCCGTGAGGGCGCCAACGACGAACTCTACGGCGGCTGGCCGATGATCCTCTCCGGCCTCAAGACCTGGCTGGAGACGGGCGAGCAGCTCACGACGCCCGGATCGATGATGTACGGCTGAGTCCTGGGCGGAGATGCACGGCTGAGTCCTGGACCGGGCCGTGCCCGGCCCGAGCCGTACGCCCGCACCGCGCCGCGCCTCCGCGCCGAGCCGTACGCCCGGACCGCACCGCACCGCGCCGCGCCGCGCCTCCGCGCCGAGCCGTACGCCCGGACCGCACCGCACCGCGCCGCGCCTCCGCGCCGAGCCGTACGCCCGGACCGTGCCGCGCCGCGCCTCCGTGCTCAGTCGCCCGCCCGGACCCGACACCGGGCTCCGGCGGCCAGGGGACGAGGCACCCGCATCCCTGCCTCTCCCCGCCCGACTCGGCCTTCGCGCCGCGGTGCCCGGACGCACAATGGCCGTATGAGCCCGCACATCGACGATGTCAGCGCATCGGCGCGGATCGCCGACCCCGGTGAGGGAATCAGCCGGGAGGAACTCGCGCTGGCAGCCCGCAACCACGCGCTGCCACTGGAGGCTCTCCGCTACGACGTGACCCCGCCGGGACTGCACTATGTACTGACCCACTACGACATCCCGGCCGCCGACCCCTCGACCTGGCAGCTCACGGTCCAAGGCGACGTACGCCGCCCCCTGGCGGTCTCGATGGACGACCTCCGGTCGCTGCCCTCGACCACGGTACGCGTCACCATGGAGTGCGCCGGCAACGGCCGGGCCGATCTCACACCGCGGCCGGTGAGCCAGCCCTGGCTGGTCGAGGCCGTGGGCACCGCGGAGTGGACCGGGGTGCCGCTGCGCACACTGCTCGCCGACGCCGCGCCCGGCCCCGGTGCCGTCGAGGCGGTCTTCACCGGCGCCGATCACGGCGTGGAGCGGGGCGTCGAGCAGGACTACGCGCGCAGCCTGCCGCTTTCGGTTGCGGCCGGACGGGACTCGGACGTCCTGCTGGCCTACGCCATGAACGGCCACCCGCTGCCGCCGCAGCACGGCCACCCGCTGCGGCTGGTGGTCCCCGGCTGGTACGGCATGGCCCATGTGAAGTGGCTGCGCGACATCAGGATCACGGACACCCCCTTCACCGGTTTCCAGCAGGCCGAGGCGTACCGATTGCGGCAGGACCCCGGCGAGGCGGGCGAGCCGGTGACGCGGATCGCGCCCCGTTCGCTGATGATCCCGCCCGGGTTCCCGGACTTCATGTCGCGCTCGCGCGTGGTGCGCCCCGGCACCGTGCGGCTGGAGGGGCGCGCCTGGTCGGGCCTCGCACCCGTGACGAGCGTCGAGGTGAGCACGGACGACGGCGGCACCTGGGACACCGCCGACCTCGACCCCGCGGGCGGAGCCCCCTGGGCGTGGCGCCGGTGGGAATACACCTGGACGGCCGCCCCCGGCCGGTATGTGCTGACCACGCGTGCCCACGACGCAGGGGGGCACGTTCAGCCCGTAGACCCGCCGTGGAACCGCGGCGGGTTCGCCAACAACGCCGTGCAACGGGTCGACGTACTGTCCCTGCACCACCGGGGCTGACACCGTCGGCAGCGCGGCGACGCGCCGCCTGCGGATGCGGAAGCGGCGCGTTGTCCCCGGGGTGTTTCGGTCCGGGCCCTCAGGTGCACCCGTCCTGTGCCGGGGGCGACCGGAGCGATGATCCCGCAAGGAGGCGTCATGAGGGCTCTGACCTGGCACGGAAGGCGCGATGTGCGGGTGGACACGGTTCCCGACCCGCGGATCGAGCAGCCGACCGACGCGATCGTACGGATCACTTCCACCGGCGTCTGCGGATCGGATCTGCACCTGTACGAGGTGCTCGGACCGTTCCTGGAGGAGGGCGACATCCTCGGGCACGAGCCGATGGGGGTGGTGGAGGAGACCGGTTCCGGCGTGACGTCACTGGCCGTCGGCGACCGCGTCGTGGTCCCCTTCAACGTCTCGTGCGGGACCTGCTTCATGTGCGAAGCGGGCCTGCACTCCCAGTGCGAGACCACCCAGGTGCGCGAGCGCGGTATGGGTGCGGCCCTGTTCGGCTACACCAAGCTCTACGGCCAAGTGCCCGGCGGCCAGGCCGAGTATCTGCGGGTGCCCTTCGCCGACACCCTGCCGATCAGGGTCCCGGACGGACCGCCCGACGAACGCTTCGTTTACCTCTCCGACGTACTGCCCACCGCGTGGCAGGCCGTCGAGTACGCCGCGATCCCGCCCGGCGGCAGCGTGGCGGTGCTGGGCCTCGGGCCCATCGGGGACATGTGCTCCCGGATCGCGCTGCACCGCGGCGCGGGCCGGGTCATCGGCGTCGACCTCGTACCGGAGCGGCTGGAGCGGGCCCGGCAGCACGGCGTGGACGTGGTGGATCTGCGCGATCACGAAGCGGACATCGGTGACGTCATCCGCGGCATGACCGACGGGCGGGGACCGGACGCCGTCATCGACGCGGTCGGCATGGAGGCGCACGGCGCGACGGCGGCCAAGGTGGCGCAGCAGCTCGCGGGGATGTTGCCGGGCGCGGTCGGCGAGAAGGTGATGGGGCGGGCGGGCGTGGACCGCATGGCCGCGCTCCTGACCGCCGTCGACGTCGTTCGGCGCGGTGGCACGATCTCGCTGAGCGGTGTCTACGGCGGGATGACCGACCCGCTGCCGATGATGACCCTGTTCGACAAGCAGATTCAGCTCCGGATGGGTCAGGCCAACGTCCGGCGCTGGGTGGACGACATCATGCCGCTGGTCTCCGACGGTGATCCGCTGGGGGTGGAGGGGTTCGCCACCCACCATGTGCGGCTGGAAGACGCACCGTGGGCGTACCAGACCTTCCAGGCGAAAGCGGACGGCATGGTGAAGGTTCTCCTCGAACCGTGAATGCACGAATACGGGCCACACCGCAATGCGCACGAATATCTCGACGCGCGGCCGCGGGGCCCCTCGGATACCTCGTGAGGACTTCAACAAACAGCAATGCAGGGAGGTTTGAAAAACACTTCCGGGGCACCCGCATGGTTGGAGGCATGGAGGAGTTCACAAGGCCCGCAACGGTGGGCGGGAAAAGGGGAACCACTGATTGCTGGTGAGCAACTCACCAGTGCGGAACGAAGGGTGGTCCGACCAGAATCAACCCTGGTCGCACCACCTTTCCCCAACTTCGCCCGAAAAGGCACGCCAAGCGGCTCCTCGGAGAACTCCCGGGTCAGCCGGGTCAGTTCGGCCCGCTGCCCGCATACGGGCTCACGGCATTTCCCATGACGGTGATCCCCCAACAACTCGGCCGGTCCCAGGGGGAATTGCGCACATGGGGTTCGGATATCCGAGGCCACGGAGAGAGGTTGACATCCGGTCTCCTCGCGATGCACCACCGGCCTTTCCTCGGCCGAGCCGCGGCGGCCCGACCGGGCGGCCGAATGAGACCGGCCGGACGGACCGGGCCCGCGCCGTACGGGCACGGAAGTCGGCGGCCGGGCCGCGGGAAACGCCCCGGCCCAGCCGCCCATGTGCTTCTCGGACGAACCCTCCTCAGACCAGCCCCAGCATGGTCATGGCGTCGGCGACGGTCAGGAATCCCGTGATGTTCGCCCCGCTGATGTAGTCGCCCGGCTGCCCGTACTCCTCCGCGGTGGCCAGGCACGTGTCGTGGATGGTGCGCATCGTCTCCGCCAGGCGCTTGTCGGTCTCGATGAACGACCAGCGGTCCCGGGAGGCGTTCTGCTGCATCTCCAGTGCGGACGTGGCGACTCCGCCGGCGTTGGCCGCCTTGCCCGGAGCGATGGCGACATCGGCCTCCTGGAAGATGCGGATGGCTTCCGGCGTGCAGGGCATGTTGGCCCCCTCAGCCACGGCCAGCAGTCCGTTCTTGGTGAGGGAGATGGCGTCGGCCTCACCGAGTTCGTTCTGAGTGGCGGCGGGGAGGGCAAGGTCGCAGGGAAGGTCCCAGGGCACCCTGCCGCGGACGAACGTCGCCGACGGAACCTGCTCCGCGTAGGCGTCGAGCTTCCGGCGCTGCACGGTCTTGACCCCGTGGAGCACATCCAGGCGGATGCCCGCGGGGTCGTGGACGTAGCCGGTGGAGTCGGAGCAGGCCACGGCGGTGGCGCCCAACTCGTGCAGTTTTGCGATGGCGTGGTACGCGACGTTGCCGGAGCCGGACAGGACGGCGGTCTTCCCCTCCAGGGAATGGCCGCGGGCAGCGAGCATCGCGTCGAGGAAGTAGACGGTACCGAAGCCGGTGGCCTCGGGGCGGACGTGGCTGCCGCCGATCAGCAGGTGCTTGCCGGTGAGCGTGCCGGCGTCGAAGCGGTTGGTGAGCCGCTTGTACTGGCCGAACAGATAGCCGATCTCACGGGAGCCGACGCCGATGTCCCCGGCCGGCACATCGGTCTGCGGGCCGATATGCCGATGCAGTTCCGTCATATAGGCCTGGCAGAAGCGCATGACCTCGCCGTCGGAGCGCCCGGCGGGATTGAAGTCCGAACCGCCCTTTCCAGCCCCGATTCCCAGCCCCGTGAGCGCATTCTTGAAGATCTGCTCGAATGCCAGGAATTTGATGACTCCGAGGTTGACGCTGGGATGAAAGCGCAGCCCTCCCTTGTACGGACCGAGAGCGGAGCTGAATCCCACCCGGAAACCGCGGTTGACGTGCGCCCTGCCGTTGTCGTCGGTCCACACGACCCGGAACATGATCTGGCGCTCGGGTTCGCAGAGCCGCTCGAGGAGTGCCGCGTCGCGGAGTTCGGGGCGCAGGTCGAGTGCGGGCTGAATGCTCTGCAGCACCTCGGCAACGGCTTGGTGGAACTCCGCTTCCGCGGGGTTGCGCCCCACGACGCTCTCGTAGAGAGCTTCGGTGGCAGGGTTGAGCCTCATCACCGTGACGGTCCTTTCTCGTGGTTGTGCTCATCGCGATACTGCCGCATGCGCGACCGCGACGTTCCCGCCTCGCCGAAAGGCCCTGTGCATCAGCCGGTTCGGGAAATCCGTTCAGCCGTCGCGCGGCGCCCCTTCACGGCTTGAGCGGACTTCCGGAGCTTCGGAGTGTTCCGCTGGTCGTCCCGGCACGGGGCACGGCCGCCGCTTCGGCCCGTTTACACGCACCCGTGTCTACGGGCGCCGGAGCGCCGCGGCACCGAGGCGCATGTCCAAACGGCGAGTTGGAGGCGGTGCCACGGGCGTACGGCCTGGGCGCGGGCCGCCCGGGGATCAGCACGCGTCCCGCAATCGGCGGAGCACGGCGCCACCGGCGGGTCCTGCGCCGCGGGCCGCGCCGCCCTGGTCCGCCGGCCGTCACCGGCGCCGGCGCGCGCGGCGGTGACGGCGCCATCGGTACGGGAGTGTTCGGGACGGGCACGAGGCCTCCTCACGGCAGGGGCGGCGGCTGGTGCGGACCATGCGCGCGGGCGGGCCGGGATCGATGCCGACGATAGCCAGCGACACGCTAGGTGAACGCTCAGACTCGTCCGCCGCACGAGCGTCGACGTCGTCGGGAAGCAGCCACGGCCATGGGCGTGCAAACAAGCCCATGGCCGGGCGGAGGCCCGGGTGACCTTGCCGCGGAAGTGACCCCTCGCGGATGGTCGGGCAGCGCGGGACCGCAACGCTCCGTTCGAGGACGGGCCTCGGCTCACCCGCCCCGGGGCGCGTCACACGCGGAGCGGCCCCCGGGTCAGGCCGTGGCGAGGGAGACTTCGGTCGACTTGATGAGCGCGACCACGGAACTTCCCACCGTCAGACCGAGATCGGCGACGGCGTCCTGGGTGACCGCGGCGGTCAGCGTCGCGCCGCCCTCCACATCCATCTTCACACCCGCCATGGCACTGCCGGCCGTCATACCGGTGACCGTGCCGGGGATCTGATTGCGGATACTGATGGCGGCGACCGGCCCGGTGGCGAGAGCGACCTCGGTGGACTTCACCAGTGCCTGCACAGCGGAGCCGCCCGCGATGCCCAGATCCCGTACGGCCTCGGCCGTGACCGCCGCGCTGACCTCCTGCCCGCCCGAGAGGCGGACCTTGACGACGGCCATGACCTCGCCCCGCGTCACGGAAACGACGGTGCCGGCCAACTGATTGCGGATGCTCAAGTCCATACCGGAATGCCCCATCCTCTGATCGCATGTCATGTTTCGTCGGGTGCCTCCGCACTCTAGCCATGCCGTGGACCACCGTCCGGCACCCCGACGGGCGACCTCAGGTCCCGCCGCTCGGCAGTTCCTCCAAGCGAGTCCGCATTTGCTACAACAACGCGCCTGACACATTGCAGATGCGAGGACTTCAGCTCTACGGTGGCGCACATGCAGTCCTATACCATCGGCCAGGCGGCGCGTCTCCTCGGTGTCAGTCCCGACACCGCGCGCCGCTGGGCCGACGCGGGCCGGGTCGCGACCCACCGCGACGACAGTGGCCGCCGCCTGATCGACGGCCGAGATCTGGCCGCGTTCTCGACCGAACTCGCGCAGAGCGGCACCGGCGAGGAGGAGACCTCGTACACCTCGGTCCGCAACGCGTTCCCCGGCATCGTCACCGCGGTCAAGCTCGGCGATGTCGCGGCCCAGGTGGAGATCCAGGCGGGACCTCACCGGCTGGTCTCGCTGCTGACCCGGGAGGCGGTCGAGGAGCTGGGGCTGGAAGTCGGCATGCAGGCCACCGCCCGGGTGAAGTCCACGAGCGTGCACGTCGACCGCACCTGATGCCCCGTCACATACGGGCGGGGCCGTCTTCCGGTCCGCCCGGCCGACCGCCGTCCGCTCCCTCGCCCTCGCCGGACGCCACCGCGCGCGTCGCGTCACCTCTCCCAGGAGGCAATTCCCATGTCCCTCGCCGTCACCCGGCGCCGTGCCGCCGCCGCCCTCCTCGCCGTCGCGCCGGCGCTGTCTCTCGCCGCCTGCGGCAGCGATGACACGAAGGACACCGGCTCCGGGTCCCCCGAGGCGACCTCCGCGCCCCCGGCCGATCTGACCGTGCTCGCCGCCTCCTCCCTCACCGATGTCTTCGAGAAGGCCGCGGACGCCTACGAGAAGACGCACCACGGCACGAAGATCACGTTCTCCTTCGCGGGCTCACAGGAACTGGCCGCCCAGGTGAAACAGGGCGCCCCCGCCGACGCCCTGGTCACCGCCGACACCAAGACCATGGACGGACTGAAGGGCGACACCGGGAAGCCCAAGGTCATCGCCGAGAACCGCCTCGTGATCGCCACCGGCGAGGGCAACCCCGAGAAGATCGACGGCCTGGAGGACCTCGCCGACCCGAAGCTCAAGGTGGTTCTGGCAGCGCCGGAGGTCCCCGTCGGGCGCTACAGCCGGCAGATCCTGGACGCGCGGAAGGTCTCGGTGAAGCCGGTCTCCGAGGAGCCGAATGTCCGGGCCGTCCTGAGCAAGGTCGAACTCGGCGAGGCCGACGCGGGGCTCGTCTACAAGACCGACGCGGACACGGCGACCGGCAAGGTCGACGCCGTGACGATCCCGGACGACCAGAACGCCGTAGCCGAGTACCCGGCCGCCGTACTCAAGCAGTCGGCGCACGCGGAGGCGGCCGAAGCGTTCGTGGCGTGGCTGTCGTCCGCCGAGGCGCAGAAGATCCTCCGGGACGCCGGGTTCCAGAAGCCGTGACCGACCCGGTGCACGGGGGCCGGCCGCGTGTGGGGGGACGGGCGCCCCCCCCGGTGCACCAGCACTCCCCCGCACACCGCTCCGGGACATCACGATGAGAATCAGCCACGGCATACGCCCGCCGGCTCGCCGGCCGCGCGCGCCCCTCCCCCTGGCCGTCCCCGCAACTCTCGCCGTCGCGTTTCTGCTCCTGCCGCTCATCGGCATCCTGGCGCGGACGTCCTGGGGCGAACTCGGCGACCACCTCGGCACTCCGCAGTCCGTCCAGGCGCTGCGGCTCTCGCTGGTCGTATCGGCGTGGGCGCTGGTGCTCTCCCTCGTCCTCGGCGTGCCGCTGGCCTGGCTCCTGGCACGCGTCGACTTCCCCGGCAAGGCTCTGGTGCGATCGCTCGTCCTGCTGCCGATGGTGCTGCCGCCCACGGTCGGCGGTGTCGCGCTGCTGCTCGGTTTCGGGCGACGCGGGCTGCTCGGGCCATGGCTGGAGGAGTGGTTCGGCGTCACCCTGCCGTTCCACACCTCGGGGGCGGTCGTCGCCGCGACCTTTGTGGCGATGCCGTTCCTCGTCATCAGCCTGGAGGGCACGCTCGCCGCGCTCAGCCGCCGGTACGAGGAGACGGCCGCCTCGCTCGGCGCCTCGCCGATACGGGTCTTCCTCACCGTCACGCTGCCCATGGTCGCCCCGGGGCTGGCCGCAGGTGCCGCGCTGACCTGGGCGCGGGCGCTCGGCGAGTTCGGTGCGACCATCACGTTCGCCGGCAATCTCCCCGGCACCACCCAGACCCTTCCGCTCCAGGTGTATCTGCTGCTCCAGGACCGGCCGGAGGCAGCCACCTCGGTCTCGCTGCTGCTGCTCTCGGTCGCCTTCGCCGTACTCGTCGCGCTGCGCGGGCGCTGGACGGGCGTCACGGGCGGCCGTTCGCCCAGCGGCCCGCCGGAGCGGCCGGACGGGGACGACGACGCGCCCGTGCCGTGGGAAGGCGCAACGGAGAACAGCGCCCCGTCCCCCGTACCGGGAAACGACACGCCCCTCACGTCCCTGCTCGCGGAGGTCACCGGCTTCAACCGGCTGGCCCTGGAAGCCCAGCCGGGCACGACCATCGCGGTCGTAGGCCCCAACGGCGCGGGAAAGACGACCCTGTTGCGCGCGCTGCTGGGCCTCACCGACCGGTCCCGCGCCACGCTGCGCCTCGGCGGCGCCGACGTCACCGCGCTCCCGCCGCACCGCCGCGGCGTGGCGTGGGTCCCGCAGGACGGGGCGCTGTTCCCGCATCTGTCCGCCCTCGCCAACACCGCGTACGGGCTGCGGGCGCACCACGTGCCGCGCACCGAGGCGCGCCGGGCCGCGCAGGTGTGGCTGGAACGGCTCGGCGTCGGCTCTCTCGCCCATCGCCGGCCGGCGCAGCTCTCCGGCGGCCAGGCCCAGCGGGTCGCTCTCGCCCGCGCGCTGGCCGCCCGCCCGCGGCTGCTGCTCCTGGACGAGCCGCTGGCCGCCCTCGACCAGTCGACTCGGGCCCGTGTACGGCATCTGCTGCGACGCCACCTCGAAGCGTTCGGCGGCGTCTGCCTTGTCGTCACCCACGATCCCGTCGAGGCGGTGTCCCTGGCCGACCGTGTGCTCGTCCTCCAGGACGGCCGTGCCCTGCAGGACGCGCCCCCGCTGGAGGTCACCCGCCATCCGCGCTCCCCGTGGGTCGCGCGCATGCTGGGCCGGAACGCCTGGCCGGGCACGTCCACGGCGGACGGTCTCCGACTTCCCGGCGGTACGGGCATCGTCGCGGCCGAGCCGGTGGACCCGGGGGTGGAAGCACTCGCGGTCATCGCCCCCGAGGCGGTCGCGCTGCACCGTGAGAGGCCCAGCGGCAGCCCGCGGAACGTCTGGCCCGGCACGGTGCACGAGATCACCGCGGTGGGCAGCCGTCTGCGCGTGCTCGTGACGTCCGGCGAGGCCCCGGACCTCGTCGCCGAGGTCACTCCGGCGGCCGCTGCGGAGCTCGGACTGGCCGAAGGCACACCGGTGTTCACGAGCGTCAAAGCGACGGAGGTCGCGCTCGTCCCGCTGTGAAGGACGAACCGGGGTGCGCGGCCGACGACCTCCGCGGCGGCACGTGGCCCGTCTTCGAAGGAGCGGCGTCCGCCCGCCGGGCGGGCGCCGGGAGCGGACGGGACTCTCAAGACAGGGCTGGCACCGACCCCGCCAAGGTTTGCCCCGCTCGTCGCCCGCCCCCGGCACGGCCGTCTGCTGCCTTGCCGGATCAGCCGAGCAGGCCCACTACGAGAACGTTCCGGCGACTTGCTCCGACCGCACCTGGACACCTCGCCACCGGGCAGACTTGACGGGGCGGCACTAGCGAGGTGCCATGCGCAGGGCGCCGTCCATGCGGATCGTCTCGCCGTTGAGGTAGTCGTGGGCGATGATCGACATTGCGAGCTGGGCGTACTCCTCCGGCCGCCCGAGGCGCTGCGGGAACGGGATACCGGCGGCCAGTCCGGCCCTGAACTCCTCCGAGACGGTGGCGAGCATCGGGGTCTCGACGATTCCCGGGGCGATGGTGCACACCCGGATCCCGTATTGGGCGAGGTCGCGCGCGGCGGGCAGGGTCAGGCCGACGATGCCGCCCTTGGAGGAGGCGTACGCGGCCTGGCCCACCTGGCCGTCGAAGGCGGCGATGGAGGCGGTGTTGATGATGACTCCGCGCTGCCCTTGCTCGTCGGCCTCGGTCTGCGCGATGGCCTCGGAGGCAAGCGCCAGGACGTTGAACGACCCGATCAGGTTGACCTGGACGACCTTGGCGTAGAAGTCGAGGTCGTGCACACCCTTCTTGCCGAGGATGCGCATCGAGGGGCCGATGCCGGCGCAGTTGACGGCCGTGCGCAGCGGGACGCCGCTCGACGCCGCGGTCTCCACCGCGGCCCGTACCTGCTCGCCGTCGGTGACGTCGGTCCCGATGTACGTCACATGGTCGACCTCCGGGGCGTTCTCGATGCTCGCCGGGAGGTCGAGGACGAAGACCGCCACTCCCTGCTTCGCCAGGGCCTGCGCGGTCGCGCCGCCGAGGCCGGAGGCCCCGCCCGTGACGATCGCGGCGGTGTTGTCGAGCTGCATCAGTACTCCTTGCCGTGTACGGCGATGACGCCCTGGGTGTCCCTGTTCAGCGCACGGCCGATCACCATGCGCTGGATCTGGTTCGTTCCTTCGAAGATCTGCATGACCTTGGCCTCGCGCATGTAGCGCTCCACCGGGAAGTCACGGGTGTATCCATACCCGCCGAGCACCTGAACGGCATCCGTGGTGACCCGCATGGCGTTGTCCGTGGCCACCAGTTTCGCAATCGACGCCTCTCGCCCGTAAGGCAGCTTCCGGTCCTTGAGCCGGGCGGCGGCGAGGGTGGTGGCCCGGGCCGACTCGACCGCGGCCGACATGTCGGCCAGCACGAACGCCAGGCCCTGGTGCTCGATGATCGGTTTGCCGAAGGTCTCGCGGTCGTGGGCATAGCGGACGGCGTGGTCCAGCGCCCCCTGGGCCAGGCCGGTGGCGACCGCCGCGATGCCGAGGCGGCCGGCGTCCAGGCCCGCGAGCGCGATCTGCAGCCCCTGACCCTCTTCGCCGAGCAGCCGGTCGGCCGGGACCCGTACGTCGTCCAGCCGCAGGGTGGCTGTGGCGGAACCGGTGAGCCCCATCTTCCGCTCGGGCGGGTCGGCGCTCAGGCCCGGGGTGTCGGCGGGGACGAGGAAGCAGGAGATGCCGTGGTTGCGGTCATCGGAGGTGCGGGCCATGACCTTGTAGAAGTCGGCGTGCCCGCCGTGAGTGGTCCACGCCTTGGCGCCGTTGAGGACATAGGCGTCGCCGTCCCGGACGGCGCGCGTGCGCATGGCGGTCACGTCGGAGCCGGCGTGCGGCTCGGACAGGCAGTACGCGCCGAGGAGTTCGCCGCCGAGCATGTCGGGGAGCCACTCGGCCTGCTGCTCCTCGGTACCGAAGGCGGCGAGGCCGAAGCAGGAGAGGGCGTGGACGGAGATGCCCACGGCGACGCTGGACCAGACAGCCGCGATCTCCTCGAGCACCTGCAGATAGACCTCGTACGGCTGCTCGCCGCCGCCGTGGGTCTCCGGGTACGGCAAGCCGAGCAGTCCGGCGCGGCCGAGCGTGCGGAAGACCTCGCGCGGGAACTCCTCGTCGGCCTCTGCCCGGGCGACGCGGGGCAGCAGCTCCTTCTCCGCGAGCTCACGGGTGAGGCAGATGAGATCGGCGGCTTCCTGAGTGGGCACCGTGCGGGTGGCAGGCATCCGGACCCTCCACGAAAATGATACTGAGCTGGATACGACAGTATCAGTCTCGGTACGCTTGCGCTGCTGACGACATCCGCCGCCACCCGTTCGAGTCGGTCGGTTTTGCGATCAGTAGCCGGTGGGCCCGGGGCGTCCCGACGGACAGCCCGTCAGGAGGAGACGGCGTGGACGATGAGCGACGCCAACTCCGCGTAGGCGGCCGAATCGCTCAGTCCGGTACGGGCCGCCACCTCGCCGCGCTGGATCTCCTGCATCGTCGCGGCCACGACCTCGCCGGCGAAGGCGGCGTGCACCTCACGGAAGGCACCGACCGCGACGCCCTCGGTGATCAACTGGCGGACCCGCTCGGCGGCAAGCCGTGTATTGGCCTCGTACACCTCGCGCGCGGGCTCGGATGCGGCCATGTCGTCGAGGAACTGCCGTGACAGCGGGCGGAGTTGCTCGGCCACCGCGTTCAGATAGGTCACCACGCGCTCCGAGGGCTCCGACGTGTCGGCGACCCGCTTCTCGACGGCATCCGCGGCCGTCCGGAAGTAGTGTTTGACCGCTTCCTGGACGAGCGACTGCTTGCTCCCGGCGAGCTGGTAGAGCGTGGTCTTCGAACAGCGCAGCCGCTCGGCGAGATCGTCGAGCGTGAAGGAGGCGAACCCCTCGGCCGCCAGCAGCGCGACCAGCCGTTCCAGGAGATCGGTCTGGCGGGCGGTACGGCGTACAGGCGGCATGGGCTCAGAGTAACCGGCGCCCCCGAACGCAACCACGGTGCGTATCCCCTCCGGCCGGGGGCCGGGGCGCGGGCGGCCGACGCGGGTCAGCCGGCATCGGCCATCACCTGGTCGCGCAGCGAGGCACAGGTACGGCTGATGATGCGGGAAACGTGCATCTGGGAGATGCCGATCCGCTCGGCTATCCGGCTCTGCGTCATGTCGCGGAAGAAGCGCAGGTAGAGGATCTGCCGCTCGCGGTCGGGCAGCACCGCGAGCTTCGGCTTGAGCGATTCGCGGTCGACGATCCGGTCGTAACCGGGTTCCGGATCGCTGAGGACGTCCATCAGGGCGAAGCCGTCCTCGGAGCCGGCCGTCTGTGCGTCCAGCGAGAGCGTGGAGAAACTGTCGAGCGCCTCAAGGCCCGTACGGACCTCGTCCTCGGTCAGCCCGGTGTGCTCGGCCAGTTCTTCGACGCCGGGTCCGCGTCCGTCGAGTGAGTGGGAGAGCTCGCGGTGGGCGGTGCGTACGCGGTTGCGCAGCTCCTGGACCCGGCGGGGTACGTGCAGACCCCACATGTGGTCCCGGAAGTGCCGCTTGACCTCGCCGACGACGGTCGGGACGGCGAAGCTCTCGAACGCCGCGCCGCGCGCCGGGTCGTAACGGATCACGGCCTTCACCAGGCCGAGCGCGGCCACCTGCTCGAGGTCTTCCAGGGACTCGCCACGATTGCGGAACTGCCGGGCCAGCCGCTCGGCCATCGGTATCCACGCCTGGACGACCTGCTGCCGCAGTTCTTCCTTCTCCGGGCCGTCGGGGAGATGCGAGATCTCCTCGAACTCGGCGGTGGTGTCGGGGGCGTCGTCATGCGGGTGTTTCGCGGAGGGGCGCTCGGCCCGGAGGGGTGCTGCAGCCTGTGCTCGTACGGTCGTCATCGTCAAGCTCCATCAACGGCGTTCGGTTGACCGCAGGAGCTCCGAGGACCGCGCCGGAGGACACCCGAGCAGACACACCGCTCCCACGGGAGTGCCTACGGTCCGAAGCACGTTGATGCGCCTGCCCCTGAGACAGGGCGACAAACAGGCAACCGGCCAAAGTCGCTCACCTGCAAGGGTGTGGCCCATCCACGAGGTGCCCCGTCGGATGGGCCACAGCCATGTCAAGGTCATGGTGGACCGCTACGGTCAACTCACCTTCTTGGCAGCGGGAGTTGCCGCCCGTTCGTCGAGTCGACCTTCAGGCGCATGCTCACTCGATGCCGAGCGATGCGAGTACCCTCTTCTGGATCGCGGTGGGACGCGCCGGCCAGTACAGGTACGCGACGCCTCCCGTACCGCTCTTGACCTTGCCCTCCGCGTCCTTGCGCTTCGTCCTCAGCCAGATGTTCTCGAACTGGCGCCGCTTGTAGACGTTGCGGACCTCGGCATTGCTGTCGCTCGCCGGGTCGTTGGCGACGACGTCACCGCTCTTCGTGAAGCCGACGACGCACATCAGATGCCCCGCCGTGCCGTATCCCGCGCCGTCGAGTTCGGACTCGATGAAGGACTGGGACGTTATCACCGGAATTCCCGCGGCGATGAGCCTCTCCAGGTCGTTGAGGGACCCGAGCCGGGTGACGACCCCCTGCATGTCCTTGTACGTCGAGGCGTAGGCGGCGTTGAACGGCCAGTTCCCGCACCCCTCGTACTGGTAGTCGTAGGTGTAGCGGGCCGCGTGGCAGACCTGCGGGTCGGCGTAGTCCGGGTCGACCCAGGCCAGGTCGCCCTTGGTGGGCTTGCGGCCCCAGTACTCGATGATCATCTGGGAGGAGGTGGGGCTGCACCACGCCTCGCCGCCGTTGTCGTACTCCGGGTACTGCCCCTTGTGGATGTTCTGCGAGTAGCGCGGGACCTTCAGCTCCCGTCCGGCGCCCTCCCCCGGTTTCGATGCCGGCACCTCGAAGCGGTCCGGGATATCGGAGGCCATGGCGCCCAGGCGCCAGACCATCGGCGTCAGGTCGGTGCCCGGCTTGCGGTAGAGGGTCAGCCGCAGCCGGTACGAGGCCAGACGCAGCGGCTTCGAGGTGTCGTCGATCGAGAAGGTGTCGGTCCACACCGTGCTCTTCCCGTCGGTCTGGTCGTCGACGGAGGTGCGCCTGATGTCGCGGTCACCCGCCGCCCATCGCCCGAGCAGATACGTCGGGGTCTTCTTGCCGTCGGTGTAGGCGCCGAGGAGTTCGACCTGAAGCCAGGTTCCGGCCGGGGTGCGTGCGTTCCAGGAGGCGACCAGTTCGCTCGCGGGCACCTCGGGCCTGTGGACCGGGGCGGTCCAGGTTGCGTACTCCCATGAGGACTTCTTGCCGGTGTGCGGGTCGGTGTAGTCCGTGCGGCCGGCGGGGGTCCCGATGACGAGGCCGGGACGGGGGCCGGCCTCGGCGCGGGTGCCGCGGGCGGAGCCGCTGCGCCAGTCGCTGTACGTGGTCCAGCCGCGGTAGTCCACGCGAGCGACCCCCTTTCCCGGTCGAGGACTTCGGGCGGGACCGGATCCTCCGGAACCTCCGGAACCGGAGTCCGTAGCGGAGCCGCATGCGGCCGTCTCGGCGGCGTGCGCCGACGACGCGGGCACGGTGCCCGCCGCTGCCGCCGCCAGGGCGGCCGCCAGCAGGGTTCGCCGTGGGGTGGGTCTGGTCATGACAGAAGGTCCCCCAGTCGTCTTCAAGTGGGACAGGTGCACGACAGATGCTCAACTATCTCCGGTCATCCGGCGCTTCTGCCAGAGACTCTCCGGGTGCCAGGGGACCAATATTGGTCGAGACCACTGAAGTGACCAGGGGGCTCGCATCCCGGGGCACGGGCGGGGCCCGTAGGGTGAAGCGCGTGGACCAGCCGCAATCCGCATCCGCTCAGCCCTCTGCCCCGGCCCGACCGAGCGGGCTCGACGCACTCGTCCGCAGCCTCCGGGCGCTGGAACCCTCGTGCGGGCCGGTGCGGCTGGTGGCCGTCGACGGGCATGCGGGCTCCGGCAAGAGCACCCTCGCCGCGCACCTGTCACGGGCCGCGGGCGGAGCCCCCGTGCTCCACCTGGACGACCTGGCGACGCACGACGAGGTGTTCGCCTGGACCGACCGATTGCGCGACCAGGTTCTCACCCCGCTCTCCCTCGGCCGCACCGCCCGCTACGGCACCTACGACTGGGTACGGCGCCGCTTCAGCCGCCACGAGGTCCTGCCGCCCGCTCCGCTCGTCGTCGTCGAGGGCGTGGGGAGCGGCCGGCGCGCCCTGCGGCCGCATCTCGCCCGCCTGCTGTGGCTGGAGGTTCCCGAGCATCTGGCGTGGGAACGGGGGCGCCGGCGCGACGGCCCCGGTCTCACCGGATTCTGGGACGCATGGACTGCCGCCGAGCGGAAGCATTTCGCCGCCGATCCCTCGCGCCCGTACGCCGATGCCCTGGTACGGCAGGGGAACGAGGGATACGTGGTGCTGCCGGGCCCTGCTGCGACCGCGTGAACCACCCGTTCGTTCACACAGCGTGAACAACTCCCGGGCAGCGGCGTCCGGACAGGTGTCCGGGACACCCCGCGACTGACTCAACTCGGCTTGACCTGGCGGCCGTACAGGTCTTACGTTCTCAATGAGCGGTCTGCGACGACCGCCCGCAGATGCGAAGCCCCCGGTTGTTCCCCCGTGATCGGGGGCTTCGTTCTGCCCGGGCGCACTTCCGGGATCCGCATAGGATCACCCAATTCAGGCGCCCCGCGCGGTGGCCCACTCACGCTCGGTCACAAGCGGGATGCGCACGCCCGTACCGCCTTTCGGTCCGACCGGATAGAGTCCGGTTCGACGATCGTCGCGCGGCGCACCTCGGCGGCCGGCGATGGCGCAGGTACGATGCCTTTCGGGAGCACAACTCCCGTCCACAGTGCGGCGGTTCGGCAAGCCGCCGCCCGGCAGAGGCCCGGCGGCACACCACGGGGGCACGGTTTGTGGGGGACGTGATGGACATCGGCTCGCAGGGCTCGGACGCCCCCGCCGATCTCGCCTGGGTTCGGGCCGTGGACGCCTACACCATGGGCGCTTACGCGCAGGCCGAGGAAGAATTCAGGACCGCGGTCCGGCTCGACCCCGGTATGGCGGACGGATGGCTCGGCCTGCACGCGCTGCGCGTCGACACCACGACCGCGCTGCTGCGGATGAACCGCCACCGCGACCGTTTCGGCGAGCAGCGCGCACGCCACCGCCGGGCGCTCAACTCCTGGTACTGGCTGGGCTGGTGGGTCCAGCCCGTCCTGGAGAGCCCGCGGGATCTGCTGCTCGCGCACGCCTCCCACTGGCTCGACGGCCGGCACGTGCCCGAGCTGGACCGTGCCCTCGCCGGCTGCCCGCCCGTGGACGCCGATCCGCAGGTGCGCTTCCTGCACGCCTGCCGCGCGTATCTCGTCAAGGACTGGGAGCAGCTCGTACGCCACACCGAGCCGCTGCTCAACGATCCGATGCTGGGCATCGAGGCCGGCCTCTTCGGCGGCATGGCACGGGTGCGGCTGGAGATGTACGGGCAGGCCGAACCGCTGCTGTCGGCCGCCCTGATGCGCTGTCGCAGCGAGCAGCCGCAGCGCAAGGAGCTGCGCTACTGGCTCGCCCGCGCGCACGAGGGCACCGGCCGCAGCGCCGCGGCCCTGCCGCTCTACCGCGCCGTCCACCGCGTCGATCCGGCCTTCATGGACACGGCGGCACGGCTGGCCGCGATCTCCGAGGGCGACGGCCTGGACGAGGCGGGTGGCCTGGCCGCCGTCTCCATCGCCGGGATCGGCCAGGACGCGCTCGACGCCACGGCCGACCCCGACCTCCTCTCCCCCGACGGGCCGGGAGACGGCAGGACCACCCTCCCGGCGGATCCGGACGAGCCGGTGCCCATCACGGCCCCCGTGGACGCGGACGGTTCCGTACGGGAGAAGGCCGTCTTCCCGGTGCAGCCCTCGCAGCCGGCGCTGCCGTCGGGGCCGGCCGACGCCGTGCTGCTGCAGCAGGCGCTCGCGGAGCTGGAGCGGATGGTGGGCCTCGAACCGGTGAAGCGGCAGGTGCGGGCGCTGTCGGCACAGCTGAGGATGGCGCGGCTCCGGGCGGCGCAGGGCCTGCCCGTGCAGCCGCCGAAACGCCACTTCGTCTTCTCGGGCCCCTCCGGCACGGGGAAGACGACGGTGGCGCGGATCCTCGGCCGGGTCTTCTACGCCCTGGGGCTGCTGGGCGGAGACCATCTGGTCGAGGCCCAGCGTGCCGATCTCGTCGGCGAGTTCCTGGGGCAGACCGCGGTCAAGGCCAATGAGCTGATCGACTCGGCGCTCGGCGGCGTGCTGTTCGTGGACGAGGCGTACAGCCTGTCCAACACCGGCTACAGCAAGGGCGACGCATACGGCGACGAGGCCCTCCAGGTACTGCTGAAGCGGGCCGAGGACAACCGCGACCGGCTGGTGGTGATTCTGGCCGGCTACCCGGAGGGAATGGACCGGCTGCTGGCCGCGAACCCCGGCCTCGGCTCACGTTTCACCACCCGGGTCGACTTCCCCAGCTACCGCCCGCTGGAACTGACGAAGATCGGCGAGGTGCTGGCCGCGGACAACGGCGACTGCTGGGACGAGGAAGCCGTCGAGGAACTGCGCAGCATCAGCGGACACGTGGTGGACCAGGGCTGGATCGACGAGCTGGGCAACGGCCGGTTTCTGCGCACGCTGTACGAGAAGAGCTGCGCGTACCGCGATCTGCGGCTGTCCGGCTACAGCGGCCCGCCCAGCAGGGACGACCTGGCGACGCTCCGCCTGCCGGATCTGATGCAGGCGTACGGCGAGGTCCTCTCGGGCCGAGGCCCGCGGGACCGCGGCCCCCAGGACCCGCTGATGTGACCGGCCGGGCCGCCTCACGCGGCGGCCCGGCCGTGGAGCCCCTACTTCCCGGCCGCCACCGGCGACCGCTCGCCTGCCGGCTCGGGCTGCGCCACGGGTACGCCTCCGGGCCTGCGCTGCCGTACCGCCACCATGCGATGCGCCGGGTCGCGGACCTCACCGACCAGCATCTCCAGGACGTCCTCCAGGGCGACGAGCCCCAGCACCCGGCCTGTGGAGTCCGCCACCTGCGCAAGGTGGCTGGCCGCCCTGCGCATGACGGTCAGCGCGTCGTCGAGCGGGAGTTCCGCCCGCAGCGTGGCCATCGGCCGCCACACCTGCTGCGGTACCGCCCGGTCCGTCTCCTCCAGGTCCAGGACGTCCTTCACATGCAGATAGCCCATGAAGGCCCCCGCGGCGACCACGGGGAAGCGGGAGTAGCCGGTGCGCACCGTCAGCTCCTCGACCTCCTGCGGCGTCACGGTCGGATCGACGGTGACGAGACCGGCCCGGTCGAGCAGGACCTCGGTGACGGGACGGCTGCCCAGCTCCAGTGCGTCGGCGAGACGCTCCTGCTCTCCGGGTTCGAGCAGGCCCGCCTGACGGGAGTCCTCCAGCAGATGCGTCAGCTGCTCGCTGGTGAACGCGGCCTCCAGCTCGTCCTTGGGCTCGACCCGGAACAGTTTCAGGACGAGCCTGGCGCACGCACCGAAGAACGCGGTCACCGGGCGGCAGAGCCGGGCGAATCCGACCAGCGCGGGCCCGAGCCACATCGCGGTCTTCTCCGGGACCGCCATGGCGAGGTTCTTCGGCACCATCTCGCCGACGACCAGGTGGAGGAAGACCACGACGGCGAGCGCGATCGCGTACCCCAGCGGATGGATGAGCCCGTCGGGCACATGCGCGACATGGAAGACCGGCTCCAGCAGTCGCGCGACGGTGGGCTCGGCGACCGCACCGAGCGTCAGCGAGCAGACGGTGATGCCGAACTGCGCGGCGGCCATCATCTGCGGCAGGTTCTCCAGCCCGTGCAGCACGGTACGGGCACGGGCGGAACCTTCGGCCGCCAGCGGCTCGATCTGGCTGCGGCGCACCGAGACGAGGGCGAACTCGGCCCCCACGAAGAAGCCGTTGCCCAGGACCAGAAGTATGGCGAAGAGGAGTTGGAGTGCGCTCATCGGGCCGCCGCCTTCGTGCCGTTCTGCCGGGCCTTCCGCTCCGCGGCGCCCTCCCGCAGCAGAGCCTTGGCGCCTCCGGCCATTGCGGCATCGTGCGCGCCGTTTGCGCCGTCGGAGGCCTTGGTGCTCCGGGGCGACTTGGCCTTCTCGGACGCCTTGGTGGAATCGGGGGTGCCCGCAGTGCCCTCCTGCCGGGCCCTCGTACCGTCCGGCCGGACGATCCGTACCCGTGCGGCCCTGTGGTGGTCGACCATTCGCACCCGGAGCCGCCAACCGGGCAGTTCCGCGATGTCGCCCGGCGCGGGGATGCGGCCGAGCAGATCGGCGACCAGACCGGCCACCGTCTCGTACGGTCCCTCGGGTGCCTCGAGCCCGATCCGGCGGAGGGTGTCGACGCGGCAGCTTCCGTCGGCCTCCCAGGCCGGACGGCCGTCCTCCGGGAGGGCCGAGGCCAGCTCCGGAAGATCGTCGCCGTCGTGCTCGTCCCGTACTTCGCCCACGAGCTCCTCGACGATGTCCTCCAGGGTCACGACCCCGGCCGTACCGCCGTACTCGTCGACGACCACGGCTATCGGCTGCTCGCTGCGCAACTGCTCCAGCAGCGGCTGGACGGGAACGGTCTCCGGGACCAGCAGCGGCGGTACGGCGACCCGGCCCACGGGCGTGCGAAGCCGCTCGTGCGCGGGCACGGCGAGCGCGTCCTTGAGGTGGACCATTCCGACGACCTCGTCCAACCGGTCCCGGTAGACGGGGAAGCGGGACAGGCCGGTGGCGCGGGTGAGGTTCAGGACGTCCTCGGCCGTCGCGGTGGCCTGCAGGGCGCTGACCCGCACCCGCGGCGTCATGACGTGCTGGGCGGTCAGCTCGCCCAGGGAGAGAGTCCGCACGAAGAGGTCGGCGGTGTCCTCCTCCAGGGCGCCCGCCCGCGCGGAGTGACGGGCGAGGGAGACCAGTTCGTCGGGCGTACGAGCCGAGGCCAGCTCCTCGGTGGGCTCCACGCCGACCGCGCGCACCATGCGGTTCGCGACGGCGTTGAGCAACGCGATGACGGGGCGGAAGAAGCGGGAGAAGGCGTGCTGGGGGCCGGCGACGAACCGGGCGACCTGGAACGGCCGTGAGACGGCCCAGTTCTTGGGCACGAGTTCGCCGACCACCATCTGGACGGCGGACGCGGCGAGCATGCCGACGACCACGGCCACACCGGGGACCGCCCCCTCGGGGAGCCCGGTGGCCGCGAAGGGTCCGGCCAGCAGATGCGCCAGCGCGGGCTCGGCGAGCATGCCGACCACCAGGGAGGTGATGGTGATGCCGAGCTGGGTGCCGGAGAGCTGGAAGGAGAGTTCGCGCAGTGCGGTGACCACGGTGCGGGCACGGCGGTCGCCGTCGGCGGCGGCCCGCTCGGCCTCGGGGCGCTCGACGGTGACGAGCCCGAACTCGGCGGCCACGAAGAACCCGTTGGCGAGGATCAGCAGCAGGGCTGCGCCGAGCAGGAGCAGGGAGGTGGTCATGTTGCCGCCACCTCGTGGAAGGGGGCGGCGCAGGTACTACAGGACGATCCGTCCATTGCCGGAGGGTGTCACTCCTCGATGAGCAGGTGCCCCTGCGGGGCACGGGCTGTGCGCGGGCTCCGCGGTACGGGGCGACGGCGCACTACGCGCCGCCGCGACAAGAGTAATCATTGAGAAAAACTCTGCGAAGACACCCTGCCGAGGGCGGTCCCCGTCGGCGGGTGCAGGGGTCTCACACCGTGGACTCCCCCGTACCGTACGCCTCGGCGAGGGCACGGAGCGTACGGGCGTCGCGCACCGCCTGCTCCTTGGCGATGCCCGGCTGGATGCCCATCGCGGGCAGGTTCGTGCCGTCGGCCAGGTCGAGATGGACCCACGGATCGCCGGGGCGGAGGTTCACGCGCAGCACCTCGGCCCACTCGAGGCGACGCCTGGTCGTGAGGTTGACCACGGTGACACCGCCGGAGTCGGCCACCACCTTGGGACGGCTGAGAAGCAGCAGGACCAGGAAGAACAGCAATCCGGTGAGGACGAAGCTCAGCCGCTCCCCGGGGCTCGGCGTCGGCAGCAGCACGGCGATCACCACGAGGACGGCGAACAGCGCGGCGCCAACGGTCAGCAGGACGACCCGGGTGCGCATCGGCCGGAAGGTGACGGGCAGTTCGGGGAGGTCGGGGGTCTCGGACTGGGGCACGGTCGTGGTCACGTTTCGGCCGGATCCGGGGGCGGATCGAAGACGGTTCGGAGGCTGTGGTGGCTGTCGGAGGCCCGCACGGGGCTGTCAGAGACGGCAGGCGTGAATGCCGGTGGTCAGGATGGCGCGGGCTCCCAGGTCGTAGAGCTCGTCCATGATCCGCTGGGCGTCCTTGGACGGGACCATCGAGCGGACGGCCACCCAGCCTTCGTGGTGCAGCGGGGAGACGGTGGGTGACTCCAGGCCGGGGGTGAGCGCGACGGCCCGCTCGACGTGCTCCACGCGGATGTCGTAGTCCATCATCACGTAGCGCCGGGCCACCAGAACGCCCTGCATGCGGCGGAGGAACTGCTGGATCTTGGGGTCCTCGGTGCCTTCGCCCGTGCGCCGGATGACGACGGCCTCGGACCTCAGGATCGGCTCGCTGATGATCTCCAGGCCCGCATTGCGCAGCGTCGTACCCGTCTCGACGACATCGGCGATGATCTCGGCGACGCCGAGCTGGATGGCGGTCTCCACCGCACCGTCCAGGCGGACGACCGAGGCGTCGACGCCGTTCTCGGCGAGGTGGCGGGTGACCAGCCCGGCGAAGGAGGTCGCGACGGTCATGCCGCCGAAGTCCTTCACGTCCTTCGCCGTGCCGGGTCGGGTCGCGTAGCGGAAGGTGGAGCCGGCGAAGCCGAGCTGCATGATCTCCTCGGCCTCCGCGCCGGAGTCCAGCAGCAGATCGCGGCCGGTGATGCCGATGTCGAGCCGGCCGGAACCGACGTAGACGGCGATGTCACGGGGACGGAGGAAGAAGAACTCCACCTCGTTCTCGGCGTCGACGAGGACCAGTTCGCGGCGATCCTTGCGCTGCTTGTAGCCGGCCTCATGCAGCATCGCCGACGCAGGGTCGGACAATGAACCCTTGTTGGGGACGGCGATGCGCAGCATGGGGTTGCTCTTCCTTCGTCTGGGTGCGGGTGAAACCGACGCCGGCCGCCGGAGGGCCGAGGGCGCGGGAAAGGCTCAAAGGTGAGCGTATACGTCGTCCAGGGAGATGCCCCGGGCGACCATCATCACCTGAAGGTGGTACAGGAGCTGGGAGATCTCCTCGGCGGTACGGTCGGCCCCCTCGTACTCGGCGGCCATCCACACCTCGGCGGCCTCCTCGACGACCTTCTTCCCGATGGTGTGCACGCCCTTCCCGACCAGCTCGGCGGTGCGGGACGTGCTGGGGTCGCCGGTGGCGGCCTTGTGCTGGAGCTCGGCGAAGAGCTCCTCGAAAGTCTTGTTCGCCATGGTGGCCCTAGCCTACGGTGTCGGGCGGCGCGCTCTTCGCCCGGGCGCCCGGTCCGGGCCGGTCACCGCCAGGGCCACGGCCCGGTCACGGCCAGGGCCACCGCCCGGCCACGGCCAGGGCGGGCCACCGCCCGGTCACCGCCAGGGCTCGGACACCGACCGCAGCAGGGCGGCGGTGGCCACGGCGGCCGTGACCGCCTCGTCGCCCTTGTCCTCCGACGAGCCCTGCAGACCCGCCCGGTCGAGCGCCTGCTCCTCGGTGTCGCAGGTCAGCACACCGAACCCGACGGGCACTCCGGTGTCGACCGTGACCTGGGTCAGGCCCTGGGTGACGCCCTGGCAGACGTATTCGAAGTGCGGGGTGCCGCCGCGGATGACGACGCCCAGCGCCACGATCGCGTCGTAGCCGCGGCCGGCGAGTACCTTGGCCACGACCGGCAGTTCGAAGCTGCCCGGGACGCGCAGCAGGGTCGGCTCGTCGATGCCCAGCCCGTGCAGCTTGCGCAGGGCGCCGTGGACGAGGCCGTCCATCACCTTCTCGTGCCACTGGGCCGCGATCACCGCGACCCGGAGGTCCCGGCAGTTCTTCACGGTCAGTTCTGGGGCGCCCTTGCCGCTCACGTCTCTCCTCGGTGGATCCGGTGCTGTTTGTTGCTGTGGTGGTTGTGGTTGCCGTCGCTGCCCGGCGTTCGGATCTCGCGGGCCCGTCCGCCGCAACGGCCCTACTGGTTGCCGCAGGCCGAGAGCTGCTCGCCGTCCAGCCAGGGCAGCTCGTGTCCCATCCGGTCCCGCTTGGTTCGCAGATAGCGGAGGTTGTGCTCGCCCGCCTGGACGGGCATGGGCTCACGTCCGATGACCCGCAGGCCGTGGCGTACCAATGCCTCGCTCTTCTCCGGGTTGTTGGTCATCAGGCGCAGGCTGCGCACCCCGAGGTCGGTCAGCATCCGGGCGCCGGCGGCGTAGTCGCGCGCGTCGGCGGGCAGCCCGAGTTCGAGGTTGGCGTCAAGGGTGTCCCGGCCGCGCTCCTGCAACTCGTACGCGCGCAGCTTGGACAGCAGGCCGATGCCGCGGCCCTCGTGCCCGCGCAGATAGATGACCACGCCCCGGCCGTCCTCGGTGATCCGGGCCAGGGACGCCTGGAGCTGCGGGCCGCAGTCGCAGCGCAGCGAGCCGAAGATGTCGCCGGTGAGGCATTCGGAGTGGACCCGGACCAGGACCTCCTCGCCATCGCCGATCTCGCCCTGGACGAGGGCGATGTGCTCGACGCCGTCGGCCGTGGAGCGGTAGCCGTACGCCCGGAAGTCGCCGAATGCCGTGGGCAGTCGTGTCTCGGCCTCACGCCGGACGAAGGTCTCGGCGCCGGGCAGAACTTCGGTCTCCCCATCGGGCAGAACTTCGGTCTCCGCTTCGGGCAGAACTTCGGTCTTCGGCAGGACACCCGTCACCGCTTCCGGCAGGACGCCCGTCACCGCTTCGGGCCGGTCCGTGGGCTCGGCGCCCTTGCGGTACGCAATGAGGTCCTCGATGGAGATGATCGCCAGGCCGTGCTTGCGCGCGAAGGGGATCAGCTCGGGCAGCCGCATCATCGTGCCGTCCTCGGCCGCGATCTCGACGATCGCGGCGGCCGGGCGCAGGCCCGCCAGGCGCGCGAGGTCGACACCTGCCTCGGTGTGGCCGTTGCGTTCGAGCACGCCGCCGGGCCGCGCGCGCAGCGGGAAGACGTGGCCCGGGCGCACGAAGTCGCCCGCCGTGCTGGTCCCTTCGGCCAGCAGACGGAGGGTCGTGGCCCGGTCGGCGGCGGAGATACCGGTGCTGACGCCGTGCGCGGCGGACGCGTCGACGGAAACGGTGAAGGCCGTCCGCATGGACTCGGTGTTGTCCTCGACCATCTGGGGCAGCTCGAGGCGGTCGAGTTCCGTTCCCTCCATGGGGGCGCAGATCAGCCCGCGGCACTCGGTCATCATGAAGGCGACGATTTCGGGGGTGGCCATCTCGGCCGCGATGATGAGGTCGCCCTCGTTCTCGCGGTTCTCGTCGTCCACGACGACCACGGGCCGCCCGGCGGCGATCTCGGCGATCGCACGGCCGACGGGGTCGAGCCTCAGCTCGTCCTCCTCGCCCTCCATGCCGCCGTACCAACTCTGCAGTGCGGTCATGCCGCTGCTCCTTCCAAGGCGGGCCCGGGACTTCGCGTGCGCAGCCACCAGTCGCGCATGCCCCACAGGACGAGAACGAGGTACACGACGTAGACGAGACCGGAGAAGGCGAGGCCGCTGCTGAAGGCGAGCGGGACGCCGACGAGGTCGACCAGGATCCAGGCGAACCAGAACTCCACGAGGCCGCGCGCCTGCGCGACCATCGCGGCGAGAGTGCCGACGAAGATGTAGGCGTCGGGCCAGGGGTTCCAGGACAGTTCGGGTACGGCGGTGAACAGGCCGCCGACGGCCAAGGTGCCCGCCGCCGTTCCACCGGCGAGGATGCCGCGCTCGCGCCGGGTGGCGAACCGTACGGCGATCTCCCCGTCCTGGTCGCGGTGGCCGCGACGCCACTGGTACCAGCCCCAGACCGCGACGCCGATGACGAGCAGCTGCTTGCCGACGCCGCCGCTGAGCTGGGCGGAGGCATAGGCGGCGACGAGGACGACTCCGGCCAGGAGCTGGGCGGGCCAGGTCCATATGGACCGGCGCCAGCCGAGCCCGAGGGCGATCAGGCCCATGGTGTTGCCGATCATGTCCGACCGGATCACCCGCTGGCCGAAGATGTCGAAAGCCTGGCCGTTCAGCCAGTCGAGAGCGCTCACTTGACGCCCTCCGACTCCGTACGGCCCGGCTGTGCGGCGGCCGCGGCGCCCACCGCCCCCGCGGCGAGCATCCGCTCGACGTACTTGGCGATGACGTCGACCTCGAGGTTGACCGGGTCCCCGGGCTGCTTGCTGCCGAGGGTGGTGAGCGCGAGCGTCGTCGGGATCAGGCTGACGGTGAAGAAGTCGGGGCCCGCGTCGACGACCGTGAGGCTGATGCCGTCGACAGTGATGGAGCCCTTCTCCACCACGTACCGGGTCAGGTGCTCCGGCAGCGAGACCGTGACGATCTCCCAGTTCTCCGCGCTCTTGCGGTCGAGGACCGTGCCGGTGCCGTCGACGTGCCCCTGGACGAGATGGCCGCCCAGGCGCCCGCCGAGAGCCATCGGGCGTTCGAGGTTGACGCGCGAGCCGGGGGCGAGGGCGCCGAGGCTGGAGCGGCTCAGGGTCTCGGCCATCACATCGGCGGCGAACTCGCCGTTCCGGACGTCGACGACGGTGAGGCAGACGCCGTTGACGGCGATCGAGTCGCCGTGCCGGGCCTCCTCGGTGACGACGGGGCCGCGCAGCCGGAAGCGGGCGGCGTCTCCGAGGTCCTCCACGGCGACGACCTCGCCCAGTTCTTCGACGATTCCGGTGAACACGTCAGCTCTCCTCGGGAGATGGTGCGGTGATGGGGGCGGGTACGGCGATGATGCGCAGGTCGGGGCCCAGACGGACGGTGTCGGTCACCTCGAGCCGCAACGCCTGCGCGATGGTGGTGATTCCGGCGTCGGCCAGGGCCGCGGCCCCGGCACCGAGCAGGGTGGGCGCGAGATAGGCGACGACCTGGTCGACCGCGCCCGCGGCGACGAAGGCTCCGGCCAGCGTTGGCCCGCCCTCCAGCAGCACGGAGCGGACATCGCGCTCCTGGAGGGCCGTAAGGAGGGCGGGGATGCTCAGACCGCGACGGCCGAGGGGGGCGCGGGGCAGCCGCACGACGGGGGCCAGGCCTTCCAGGTGCGACGCGTCCGCGTCCTCGGCGACGGCGATGAGCGTCGGAGCCGTACCGTCCAGGACTCGGGCACCGGGCTTGACGACCCCGGCGTTGCTGTCGACCACGACGCGCAGCGGCTGTGTGACCTCGGAGTCCAGCAGGCCCGACTCACGGACGCGGGCGCCCAGTTGGGGGTCGTCGGTGCGGGCGGTTCCCGAGCCGACGACCACGGCGTCCGCCTGGGCGCGCAGCCGGTGGACATCGGCGCGGGACTCGGGCGAGGTGATCCAGCGGCTGGTGCCGTCGGCCGCGGCGACACGGCCGTCGAGCGTGGCGGCGTACTTCCACAGCACGAAGGGGCGGCCGCGCCGTACGGAAGTGAGCCAGGCGATGTTGCCCGCCTCGGCCTCCTCCGCGAGCAGGCCGCTCTCGACGTCCACCCCGGCTGCGGCGAGCGTGGCGGCACCGCCCGTGGCGGCAGGATTGGGATCGGACACGGCATGGACGACGCGTACGACCCCCGCGTCGATGAGGGCCTGGGTGCAGGGGCCCGTACGACCGGTGTGGTTGCAGGGCTCGAGGGTCACGACCGCGGTCCCGCCGCGGGCCCGCTCCCCCGCCTCGCGGAGCGCCTCGATCTCGGCGTGCGGCCCGCCGGCGCGGCGGTGCCAGCCGGCCCCGGCCGTCTCCCCCGAGGCGTCGAGGATCACGCACCCGACGACGGGATTGGGGCTGGTGGATCCGAGACCGCGCGCGGCGAGTGCGATGGCACGGCGCATCGCGTCGGCTTCGGCCGCTGAGGTGGCCACCGGGTCCTCCTGCCTCTTCGGGCACGGACTCCGGGGCTGTCGAGATGACAGATGCGGAACAGAGCAACAGGGGCGCCGAGGCCGATTCGTACGGACCATCTGCGGATCGCGGACGGGCCGCCGGGACGGCGGCGCACCGGTGCTTGCTCCGCCGCGCACTGCCTCCCATCCGGACTTTCACCGTCGGTCCAGGAATTTCACCTGGTCAACCGGCCGCTGGATGCGGACGGGTCGCGGACTGTAACCGCCGGTTCGGACTTTCACCGACCCCGGAGTGCGCTTGCGTCACTGGTACGGGTCCAGTCTGCCACGGCAGCGATAGGACCATGCAGCCGATCTCTGTGGCTTGCCTCACAGCACGCAGTCCGGAGGTCACCCGCGGCAACGTCGGCGGACGCACCGGGCCGCGGCAACGCCGGCGGATGAACCGCGGTCGCGGTGTCTACGCGTTCGGGGTGAAGAGCGTTTCCTGTGCCGCGTCCATTGCGGTGAGCACCGCGCCGCGGAGGACCGCCGTGCCGCCCGCCGTGGCCGGACGGATCTCCGTCGGGAGCGGGGACAGCCGCAGCAGACGGTCGGCCACGCGACCGGCCAGGGCGGCTCCGCCCGCATGCCCCGTTTCGCCGCCGAGCACGATGCAGCCCGGGTCCAGGACTGCCGTCACCGCCGCGGCGCCCATGGCGATCCGGTCGGCCACCGCGTCGAGGAACGCCTCGCCCCGCTCCCCCGAGCCGAGTGCACACCGGATCGCCGACTCCGCATCCGTCGCGTCGTCCGCCGCCGGCAGCGCACTCGGCTCACGTCCCCGTACCGCATCCGCTCCCGCGGCCCCCCGTGTTCGGCTCGCGGCGGCGGTGTCCGCCCATCCGCTGAGGCCGTACTCACGCGCAAGCGCGCAGACCGCATGGCTCGCGGCCAGGGCGTGGAAGCCGCCGCCGCAGCCCGTCGCCGAGGGCGGGCCGGAGGTGCCGGGCACCGGCAGGAAGCCGATCTCGCCCGTGCCGCCCGAGGCGCCGCGCCGCAGGCGGCCGTCGAGCACCACGGCCGCGCCGACTCCGTGGCCCAGCCACAGCAGGACGAAGGTGTCGCGGTCGTGGGCCGCGCCGTCGCGCTGTTCCGCGACGGCGGCGAGGTTGACCTCGTTCTCCAGCAGGACGGGGACCTCCAGCTTCCGGCGTAGTTCCGCGACGAGTTCGCCGTGCCAGGTGGGCAGTTGGCCGGTGGGCCCGAGGGCGCCGCTGGCGGGGTCGACGAGACCGGGCGCGCCGACGCCGATCGTGTGGAGCGCGCTGGTTCCGGCCCGCGCAGCCGTACGTTCCAGGAGCGCGACCGCGCTTCCGACGGCGCGCGTGCCGTCCGCTCCGGGGTCGACCGGCAGTGACGCCTCGGCCAGCGGGCGGCCGAGCAGATCGGCGACCGAGACAGTGACCCCGTGCCGGCGGACATCGACACCTGCCAGATGGGCGCGGTCGGCCACGATTCCGTACAACCGCGCGTTCGGGCCGCGGCGTTCGGCGCCGGCCTCGCCCACCACGGAGATCAGGCCCGCGCCCTGCAGCCGCTCGACGAGGTCGGCGACGGTCGGCCGGGACAGACCCGTGAGCGTCTTGAGCTGACCGGCGGTCAGCGGGCCTTCCGTCTGGAGCAGGCGCAGCGCGAGCCGGTCGTTGATGGCCCGGGCGGTACTGGGCGATGCGGTACGGCCTGCCGGGTGAACGCGTGTCGGTGTCACACCCGGATCCTCTCAGATCGGCGCCTATCTATCAGGCAGGGTTCCTGATAGTTTACGGGTTTGACGTGGCCGGGGCGCTTCGGGGAGGACTGGCTGTATGGACAGCAGCGGGGCCATGGGCGCACCGGCACACCGGGAGGTGATACCCGGACAACGGCTGCGCCGGGCCCGTATCGCGGTGGCGACGGTCTTCGCCGTCCACGGCGCCGTCACCGGGAGCTTCGCCACCCGGATCCCCTGGATACAGGACCACGCCGGGATCAGTGCGGGGCAGCTCGGCCTCGCGCTCGCCTTCCCCGCGATCGGCGCCTCCGTCGCCATGCCGCTCGCCGGCCGGATCAGCCACCGCTTCGGCGCCCGGGCCGCCCTGCGCGGGCTGATCGCGCTGTGGACCGCCGCCCTCGCGCTGCCCGCGCTGGCCACCGGTTTCCCCTCCCTCTGTGCGGCTCTCTTCGTCTTCGGTGTCACCTCGGGGATGTCGGACGTTGCGATGAACGCGCTCGGTGTCGAGACCGAGGAGCGCCTCGGCCGGTCGATCATGTCCGGGCTGCACGGCATGTGGAGCGCCGGTGCTCTCGCCGGTTCCGCGGCCGGGACCGTCGCAGCCCACGCGAACCTGGATGCCCGTACGCATCTGGCGCTCGCGGCGGCCGTCCTCACCGCCATCGGCGTGGCCGCCTGCCAGGGCGTCCTCGATCTGCGCAGCGATCCGGAGGAGCATCCGCCGCCGCACTTCGCCCTGCCGCCCAAGTCCGCCCTGATCATCGGCGCGGTCGGCTTCTGCGCGGTCTTCGCCGAGGGCGCGAGCCTGGACTGGTCGGCGGTCTATATGCGCGACGCACTCGGTACGTCGGCCGGGCTCGCCGCGGGGTCCACCACGGCCTTCGCCTGCACGATGGCGGCGGCGCGGCTGGCGGGCGACGCCGCGGTGGAACGGTTCGGACCGGTACGGACGGTGCGCGCGGGCGGGGTGTTCGCGACGGCGGGCGGTGCCCTGGTCGTCGCGGCGGTCCATCCCGTCATGGCCATGGGCGGGTTCGCGCTCATCGGCCTGGGCGTGGCGGTCGTGGTGCCACTGGCGTTCGCCGCCGCGGGGCGCAGCGGTCCGGCGCCGAGCCAGTCGATCGCGGGTGTCGCCACCATCACGTACACCTCGGGCCTCATCGCACCGTCCGCCATGGGCTCGATCGCTGATGTCACGTCGCTGACGGTGTCGTTCGGCCTGGTCACGGTGCTGGCGTTCGGGCTCGTGGTGGGCGCGGGCGTCCTGCGGTCCGCTGGGCGGGGTTCGCATGCGGTGGCGCGGCAGGACGTGGACCGTGCGGGGGCGAACAGCTCACAGGGAAGCGGCATGGGCCGGGATTCCTGAACCGGACCAACCCGGGCTCCCAAGACGGACCGACCGGGTTACTAACGCGACCTACCCGGTTTCGCCAACCGGACCGACCGGCTTTCACCAACGGGACCGACTCGGCTTTCCCTAAGCGGACCGACCCGGACTCCCCATGGGCCCCTGGCCCGGTTCGGTCTTCTCGGAGCCGCCACCCGGACCGTCCTCGGCCCGGTCCGCGGACTCCGCACCGGAGGACTCCGGCGATTCCGCGGGGGCCGGGGCCGATGCCGACGTCCGTTCAGTCGCCGACGCCGACGCCGCACCCGCGAGCAGCGGGCACTCCGGGTTCTCGCACGGACCTGGTTCCCATACCGGGACATACGCACCGAACACCTTGCGACGCTTCCTCGCCACCGCCGGGACCGGACTCTTGCACACGCGACAGGAGAACTTGGCGGAACTCCAGCCCTTGTGGTCCTCGACGCTTCCCATGAGTCCACGGTAGGCGCCGCATGAGCGCTGTGCCAGAGACGTGCGCACCCCCACGATCCGACGGCCCTCCACCGCCGCCCCCGCGGCCCGTTACGCCGTTCCGGTCATCCGTGCCGGTGCAGCCGCTCTCCGGCGAAGTGCCCTGCCACCCTGGGCACATGACGACGACTCGGCAGCCGTGCACGGTGGCGGCGGATCTGCACCGTGCGGCGGAGCGCATGCGCGCGCTCGACGCCGGGTTGCCCGCCCACGACGGGGTCGCGATCTTCAACCGGGTCTATCTGGCCGTCACCGACGAGATCACCTTGCGAGGCGCCGCGGGCTTCTTCCGGAACCCCTCGTCCGCCTCCGCCCTCGCGGCGCGCTTCGCCGACCGCTATCTGCGGGCCGTGGATGCCGCCGCGGCCGGGGAGCGGCCCCCGGCCTGCTGGCGTCCGCTGTTCCAGCAGCGCCGTCACCCCGGGGTGAGCCCGGTGCAGTTCGCCCTCGCCGGGATCAACGCGCACGTCGGGCACGATCTGGCACTGGCGGTGGTGGACACCTGCGCGAGTCTGGCCTGCCGACCCGCCGCGCTGGAGACGGACTTCGAGCGCGTGGGCGATGTGCTCGCCGCACTCGAGGAGCGCATCCGTGAGGACCTGATGCCGGGCCCGGACCTGCTCGACGTCGCCGATCCGCTGACCCACCTCGCCGGATCATGGAGTCTGGACAGGGCGCGGGACGCCGCGTGGGCGGCGTCCCGCGTGCTGTGGGGGCTGCGGCATACGGACGGTCTGTACGGGGAGTTCGCGGAGCGGCTCGACGAGGGGGTCGGTCTCGTCGGGCGCTTTCTGCTCACCCCCCTGGGCTGATCGTCCGGCCGGTCACCCCACCAGGGCGGGGTTCTGGCGGCCGAAAATCTTGACGGCCTGGTAATAGGTCCACGCCGTGCTGTTGCAAGCGGTTCTGGTCGCCCCGCTGTAGCGGTTGCACACGCGCTTGAGGTCCTCGTAGAAGGCGCTGTCGACGCGCGCCTTGTTGGCCTCGAAGGCGCCCATCGCCTTGTAGTTGCGGTAACCGAAGTCGTGCCTGGCGCAGGACATCCGGAAGGGGAAGCCGAACGGGTTGTCGGGGGACGAGGAGCAGTAGTCGGTGGACCAGTCGAAGGCGTACGCGGTCCAGGCGGACTGGTCGGCGCGCGCGGCGGCCCAGGCGTTGTAGCCGGCGACGCTGGTCCGGGTCCAGCTCGCCAGGACTTGGGGCTTGTCCGGCGGTGCGGCAGGGGCGGCGGCAGCGGACGAAGCGGTGACGACGGCGGAGAGGAGGGCGAGGCCAATTGCGGCGAGGCCGGTGGAGCGTCTGCGGTGCATCCCAACACCTCCAGTGGGCTGCGACCCGCCCGTAGGGCCGCAGGTTCATGACAAAATAATTGACAACTCAACGGCCCTTTCACACCTCAAGCACCTCAATTCCCCATGAAATCCTGTACAGGGCGGGTGTCGGGACATGAACGCGGGCCGGTGCCGTGCTGCTCGCACGTCGCCGGCCCGCATCTCCGCCGTCACGCCGGGGCGTGACACCCGGTCAGTCCTCCGGGAGCTCCACCGGCGCGATCGACTCGTACGCGTCGCCCGGCCCCGGGTTCGTCGCATCCGTGGCGCCGCCGAAGTGATGCATGACGCCCCACACCGCGTTCAGCGCCGTCTGCACCGCGCCCTCGGCCCACCCCGCGGTCCACGAGATGTCGTCGCCCGCGAGGAAGATGCCTCGCTTGTCCTCGGGCAGCCGGTCCTGCATGAAGTGGGTGAACAGACGCCGCTGGTAGCGGTAGTGGCCCGGCAGGTTCGCCTTGAACGCGCCCATGAAGTACGGCTCGTTCTCCCATGACACGGTCACCGGGTTGCCGATGATGTGCTTGCGGATGTCGACCTTCGGATAGATCTCCGACAGCGACTTGAGCATGACCTCCATCCGCTCGTTGGCGTTCAGCGGCAGCCACTTGAGGCTGTCGTCGCACCACGTGTACGAGAGGCAGATGACGGCGGGTTCATCGGGCCCGTTGTCCAGGAGGTAGGTGCCGCGGGTCATCCGGTCGGTGAGCGTCATGCTCATCACGTCCCGACCGGTGTCCTCGTCCTTGTCCAGCCAGAAGGGCCGGTCGACGGGAACGAAGAGCTTGGACGACTCCATGTAGTGGGTGCGCTCCATCGCCGTCCAGTGGTCGATGGGGAACAGCGAATCGTCACAGTCGATCTTGCTGAGCAGCATCCAGCTCTGCGCGGTGAAGATCGCCGCCTCGTACGTCCGGATGTCCCCGCCCGCGTCCGTGACCGTGATGCGGTTGCCCGCGGTGCGGTGCAGCCGGGTCACGGCAGGGCGCGGGTGACCGCCGTGCAGCGCGGACAGCGACGTTCCGTACGGCCAGTGCACGAGCTTGCGCGGCTCGCGCTCCCAGAGGCGGAGAGGGAGTTGCTGGCTGCCGCCGACGATGCCGCGGTGGTCATCGTCAGCGCCGGTGTAGACGACCCGGAGGATCTCCAGAATGGAGTTGGGGAAGTCGGTGTCCCAGCCTCCGGTGCCGAAGCCGACCTGGCCGAAGATCTCACGGTGCCGGAAGGAGGAGAAGGCAGCGGAGTCGCAGAGGAAGCCGTAGAAGGTCTGGTTGTCCAGCTTCTCCACCAGCCGGGACCAGATCTCGCGGACCTTGCGCACATCGCGCTCGCGCAGCGCATGCTGCATGGCGGAGAAGTCGGCGCCCTCCTCCAGGCAGGCGTTCCAGGCGTTCATGACCTGGGTGTAGACCTCGGGAAGGTCCTCGACCGTACGGGCGTAGTGGGTCTCGCCCTTGAGGTCGACGACGGTGGACGGGGTGTCCGGGGCCAGCGGGTTGGGGAAGGGCCGCGTCTCCAGGCCGACCAGGTCGACGTAGTGCCGGAAGGCGGTCGAGGAGGGCGGGAAGCGCATCGCGCCCATTTCCGCGGTCAGTTCGGCGTCGCAGCCCTCGAAGCCGACCGTACGCAACCGGCCGCCGATCCGGTCGGCCTCGTGGACGACCGGTTTGAGGCCCATCTTCATCAGCTCGTACGCTGCGACGATGCCGGACAGGCCGCCGCCTATTACCGCGACCTCGGTGCCGTGCCGCGCGGCCGGGACGGACCCGAGACCGGCCGGGTGGGCGAGGTAGTCGTCGTAGGCATACGGGAAGTCCGGGCCGAACATGGTGATCGGCGGCTGCTCCTGCGCCTCGGCGTGCTGTTCGTCGTGGACTGCGGTGGGCACGGACGTCATGGGCGTGGTCTTTCCTGGCGGGTATGCGGGGCGGTACGGGGTGAGCGGGCGCGAGGCTCAGTCGCGGACGAGTGAGCCGTAGAGCCCGGGCCTGCGGTCACCGAGGTAGGTGTTCTCGGCGCGGGACACCTTGAGGAGACCGGGGTCCACATCGGCGTGGATCAGGTCCTCGCCCGCCCCGGCGCGGGCGCGGGCGTTCCCGTCCGGCGCGGCGAGACAGCTCAGCCCGGCGAAGTCGAAGTCGCCTTCCGGGCCGCAGCGGTTGGCGTACGCGATGAAGAGCTGGCTCTCCCAGGCGCGGGCCGGGAGGAGGGTGTGCGCCACGATTTCGTACGGGCGCATGAGGGCGGTCGGGACCAGCAGCAGCTCGGTGCCCGCCAGGGCGTGAGCCCGTACGGTCTCCGGGAATTCGACGTCGTAGCAGATCAGCAGGCCGAGCCGGACGCCGTCGAGTTCCGCCTGGACCACGGGCTCGTCGCCGGGCGTGAACCAGGCCGTCTCGAACGCACCGAAGAGATGCGTCTTGCGGTAGTTCGCGAGACGGTCGCCGCCGGGGCTGACCAACTGGACGGAGTTGTGGAGGGCCCCACCGTCGCGCTCGGGATAGCCATAGGCGATGGCCAGGCCGTGTGCCGCGGCGATCTCCGCGACGCGGCGGGCAGCGGGCCCGTCGGCGGGCTCGGCGAGCCCGGGCAGCGCGTCGCCGACGGCGTAGCCGGTCAGATACAGCTCGGACGTGACCAGCAGCCGGGCGCCGGCGCGGGCGGCACGGCCTGCGGCGGCGTCGAGTGCGGCGAGACTGTCCTCGCTGGAGCACGGGACGCCGCCGGGGCCTTGGAGCAGCGCGGTGCGCAACGGCGTCATGGGACCTCTTCGCGGTGTGTGCAGGGCTGGACTGCGGGTGGGCAGGGGTGAGCAGCGGTGCGCAGGGCGGCCTGCGGGCGTGCTCGGGGAGACGTCACGACGGTACGTTCCGCGCGTACGGGTGGACAAGGCGCGTCCGTTGCGCATCGGCGAGCGATGTGTTGCGCGCTTTCCGGGCATCTCGGCGAATCGTTGTCCGGGCGCGGTATGCGGAGCACGCGCCCGCCCACCACACCTACCGAGCAGGTCAGAGGTCGCGAAGACGTCTCAGGACATCGCGCAGCAGCGAGGGGTCGGGACGCCCGCCGGCGGGCGGAGGGCCCCGAGGGCCCCCGAGGGCCCCCGACGCATACGAGCCCGGCATCGACGAGATCGCCGAGCACGGCCCGGACGCCGGGTGAGCGGCCCGTCCACGTCGCCGGCGAACGGCGAGCGCGCGGGGGCCCGGGCGTCCGGACGCGTCAACGCCTCGCGGCCTTGGACCCCCCGCGCGGCGGTGCTGACAGGTGCCGCCCGACGCGCTTGACGAGCAGCGCCATCTCGTAGCCGAGCTGTCCCGTGTCCGTCTCGGCTCCGGCCAGGACGGCCAGACGGCTTCCCTGGCCGGCCGGGGTGACGAAGAGGTACGCATCGTCGAGCATGATCATCGTCTGCCGCACCCCACCGGCAGCGAAACGATCCGCCAGCCCCTTGGCGAGACTGTGGAACCCGGAACCGACCGCGGCGAGATGGTCGATGTCCTCACCGCGCATCCCCTCCGATGCGCTGGTGGCGAGGCCGTCCGCGGACAACAGCACGGCCTGCCGTACATGCTCGGTGCGGGCGACCAAGTCGTCCAGCAGCCAGCCGAGTTCGCCGTCCCGCCGATCAGTGCCCCGGTCGTCGCGTGTCATCGTCCGCCCCCTCGGTCGTGTTCGATCGGGATGCCGAGGTGCCCTGCTGCTCCCCGGGCTCGCTGTCGCGTCCACGCTCCACACCTCGCTGGAACGCCCCGAAGATCACTCTCATCCGCTCCGGGGCAACCTCGCGGCCCGCGCCGTCCGGCTCATGGCCTTCCGCCGCGGGCGACGGTCTCCCTTTTCCGGACATTCCTCCGGAAGTTCTTCCGGGCGTTCTTCCGGGCGTACCTCCGGACGTTGTTCCGGACGTTCTTCCGGACGTTCTTCCGGACGTTGTTCCGGACGTTCTTCCGGACGTTGTTCCGGACGTTCTTCCGGACGTTCTTCCTGCCGACGAGCCGGGAACCCCGGACGACGGGCCCCCCGCGCCCGCCCCGGGCGGCCCGACGGCGCGGAGCTGCGGCGCGAGATGGGTCTGCCGTACGCGGCGCGGGAGCACGGCGGGTCCGTCGGGGTCGCCCGGACCGCCCGGACCGCCCGGACCGACGGGACCGCCCGGACCGCCCGGACCGACGAGACCGCCCGGACCGCCCGAGCCGCCCGGCCCGTCGAAAACGTCCCGACCGTCGAAGGCATCCGAACCGCCGAAAGCCTCCGGGCCGTCGAAATCATCCGCGCCGTCGAAGGCGCCCGTGGGCGCCACGGAGGCGACCGGCCCCGCGGCGACGGAGACGGGGACGGCGAACGTCGGACTGTCCGGGTCCGCCGTGGCGGCGGCCTCCGCGGTCTCCTCCACATTCATGATCGCGATCTCCGGCAGGTCCTCCAGGATCGCGGCGGGCAGCACGACGACGGCCGTGGTCCCCCCGTACGGGGACCGGGTCAACGACACGTCGATCCGGTGCCGCCCGGCGAGGCGCCCTACGACGTACAGGCCGAGACGTTCGGTCTGCGCGGGGTCGAAGTCGCCCTCCCGGGCGAGGGTCCGGTTGGCCTCGTCCAGGGCGGCCGGGTCCATGCCGAGGCCGCGGTCGTCGATCTGCAGCACACAGCCGCGCCGGTTTCTCTCCAGCCGCATGGTCACCGGGGTGTGGGGCGGCGAGAACACCGTGGCGTTCTCGACGAGTTCGGCGATCAGATGCACGACGTCGGCGACGGCCTCGCCCTTGACCCCCACAGCGGGCATCGGGGGCACGTCGACGCGCGCGTACTCCTCGATCTCCCCCACCGCCGAGCCCACGACGTCGACCACGGGAACGGGCTTGCGCCGGCGGCGGCCGGGAGCGGAGCCGGAGAGGATGATCAGGCCCTCGGCATGGCGCCGCATCCGCGTCGTCAGGTGGTCGATGCGGAACAGGTCCTCGAGCACGTCAGGGTCGGCGGTCCGCCGCTCCAGGGTGTCCACGAGCTTCAACTGACGGTGGATCAGCGCCTGGTTGCGGCGGGCGATGTTGAGCAGGACGGCGTGCACGCCACGACGCAGACCGGCCTGCTCGACGGCGGCCTCGACCGCGGCCCGGTGCGCGGTACCGAGCGCGCGGGAGACCTGTCCGATCTCGTCCTGCGCCCCAGCGCAGCCCTCGTCCGGAAGGGGCGCGACTTCAGGCGGTTCCACGCCGCCCCCGTGGCTCAACTTCCTGATGAGGCCGGGAAGCTGACGTGTGGCCAGGTCGGCGGAGTCGCGCAGGTCCTCCAGCCTCGCCGAGATCCGGCGGCCCGCGCGCACGGAGATCAGGACGGAGCCGGCGACGGCCAGGAGGCCCAGGCCGCCGACGGTACCGGTGCGGATCAACTCGCCGGTGGCGAAGGCGTGTCGGTGTTCGGCGGAGTTCTCGGCGGCCTCGGTGCACAGCATCGTGTAGCGCCGGACCGCCGCTTCCATGGTGGTGCGCCAGGAGTCGGCGGTCACGGCCTTCCCCGCGCCACGGGCCCCCGCCGCCAGCAGCGCGTCCTCGCCCGTGGCCAGGCGCTCGTACGTCCGGCCGTGCCGGAACTCCTCGAAGAGCGTGCGGGAATCCTCCGGCAGGTCCGGCACATACGTCCGCTGGAACACGCGCCGGTCCTCGATCGTGGCCACCAGCGCCCGGTACTGCGCGGCACCGAACGATCCAGCGGCACGGGCTCCCGCGACGAGCGCGTCCTCGCGCGATACGAACTCCCGCACGCGTACGAGTTCGACGACGGTCTGCGCCTCCCGCGCCGACTGCTCGGCCTGGTGGGCGGTCAGCGCGGACCGAACGGCGAACGTCGGCTCCACGAGGGCCGAGTAGCGATCGATCGCGCGGCTCCAGGAGATCCGGCGCGTCAACACCTGGTCGCGCAGCGAGGGCAGCCGGCCGGCTGCGTCCACCATCGCCCGGAGGGCGGCGCGCTGACGACCGGTCAGTTCGTCCTGCCGCTCCTCGCCGGACGCGGCGGCGCGCATGCCCCGTACGGCCAGGTCCGTCGCCCGGTGCTGCCGGACGAGGGCCGTGCGCGCGACACCGCGGGGTGAGGCTACGTAGGCGGCGGCCAGGCGCCGTTCGGTCTGGATCTGGCCGACCGCGGTGTCCACGGGCGTACCGAAGTGCTCGTACACCCCCTGAAGGCGCATCAGTGCCCTCGCGTCCCCGGTCAAAGAGACCATCGCCGCCGCCCAGAGAGCGAGCAGCGCGGCGATCGGGATCAGGGTCAGGGTGACGATCCGGGTACGGATGGTGGGACGGCCAGGACGCCTGCGCATGGTCTCCCCGGGCGCAGAGGGACAGAGTGTCCCTGCACGCTAGCTGCCCGCGCGGCCTGTGCTACTTGAAAGTAGAAAGGGATGACGCAGATCACTCCGTTCGTCGCTCATCAGGCGGCGTGCGGTGGGGAGTTGGGCCGATTCGTCCCATGGGGGGCCGGGCTCGCGGGATCATGTCGCCCCCGGCGGGACACGCGCTGAGCCGCAGCGGTCACGGCGGCGGACGTCAGGGAGACCGCGGGACCGACCACCAGAGGGGAGCCGCTGGTGGCGGCGGCGAGTCCACGGGTGGCGAGGCGGCCCGTCAGCCCGGTGCGCCCGAGCTGTAGCGCCGCAGCAGCGGCGAGAGGACAAGCACCGACTTGGTGCGCTCCACGAACGGCTCCCCCGCGATCCGCTCCAGCACCTGCTCGAAGTGGCGCATGTCGGAGGCGAAGACCTGGACGATCGCGTCCGCGTCACCGGTCACGGTCGACGCGGACGCCACCTCGGGGTAGCGCGAGAGTCCGCGGTGGATGGCCTCGGGCACGGTGTTGCGGCTGCAGTAGAGCTCGATGAATCCTTCCGTCTCCCAGCCCAGCGCGGCCGGATCGACCCGTACGGTGAAGCCGGTGATCGCCCCCTCGGCCCTCAGCCGGTCCACACGCCGCTTCACCGCGGGCGCGGACAGGCCGACTTCGGCGCCGATGTCCGCATACGAGCGGCGGGCGTCCGCGGCGAGGGCGTGGACGATGCGTTCGTCGAGATCGTTCAGTCGCACTGCGGGTGGGTCACTTCTCTGCGGGTGCCTGGACCGGCGCCGCTTCCAGACGGGAGCGCCGCATGCCGTATCCGAAGTAGACCACAAGGCCGACGGCCATCCAGACTCCGAAGACCGTCCAGGTGACCGCGCCGAGACTCCCCATCATCCACACGCAGAACCCGAAGCCGACGGCGGGCAGGAGCGGGGACAGCGGTACGCGGAATGTGCGCGGCATCTCGGGCCGGGTCCTGCGCAGGACGACCACCGCGACGTTCACCAGCGCGAAGGCGAAGAGCGTGCCGATGCTGGTGGCGTCGGCCAGGCTCCCGAGCGGGACGGCGGCCGCGAGAACACCGCAGAAGAGCGAGACGATCAGGGTGTTAGCGCGGGGGGTGCCGGTGCGCGGGTGGACCGTGGAGAACACCTTCGGGACCAGCCCGTCGCGGGACATCGCGAAGAGGATGCGGGTCTGGCCGTAGACCACCGTGAGGATCACGCTCGCGATGGCGACGACGGCGCCGGCGGCGAGGAGGGCGCCCCAGAAAGTTCGGCCGGTGACCTCGTTCATGATCGCGGCGAGAGCGGCGTCGGAGCCCTCGAAGCCCTTCCAGGGCTGCGCCCCCACGGCGACCGCCGCCACCAGCACGTAGAGCACCGTCACGATGAGGAGGGAGAGCATGATCGCGCGCGGGAGGTCCCGCTTGGGATCCTTGGCCTCCTCGCCCGCGGTCGAGGCGGCGTCGAAGCCGATGTACGAGAAGAAGAGCGTGGCTCCCGCGGCGCTCACACCTGCCATGCCGAGCGGCATGAACGGCGTGAAGTTCCCGGCCCGTATGCCGGTGAAGGCCACCGCGCAGAACAGCAGCAGCGCACCGATCTTCACCGAGACCATGATCGTGTTGGCGCGGGCGCTCTCCCGGGCGCCGCCCAGCAGAAAGGCCATGGCGAGCAGGACGACCAGCAGCGCGGGGAGATTGAACAGACCGCCCTCGCCGGGCGGTGCGGCCAGCGCGTCGGGGATGGTGAGGCCTATGGTGCCGTCGAGCAGTTCGTTCAGATACTCGCCCCAGCCGACCGCCACGGCCGCGACCGAGACGCCGTACTCCAGGATCAGGCACCAGCCGCAGACCCAGGCGACGATCTCGCCCATGGTGGCGTAGGTGTACGAGTACGAGGAGCCGGAGACCGGAATGGTGCCGGCCAGCTCGGCGTAGGAGAGTGCGGAGAACAGTGCCGTCAGCCCGGCGAGGACGAACGACAGCGTGACCGCGGGCCCGGCATCCGGGACGGCCTCGCCGAGCACGACGAAGATGCCGGTGCCCAGCGTGGCGCCGATGCTGATCATGGTGAGCTGCCACATGCCGAGGGAGCGCCGCAGCGAGCCGTTCTCTCCGTGACCGCCCTCGGCGACGAGCTGCTCGACCGGCTTGCGCCGCATCAGACGCGTACCGAAGCCGCCCGCGGGCGGCCGGGGGGACCACGTCCCGCTGTCTGCGGCCGCGGGTGCTGCGCCGTGCTCCACCACTGGGGGCTCCTCCATCGCTGCTGCCGGGTATGGCTGCCGGTCATGGGCGGACGACCGGGCGGCGGAACCCTGCGGGCAGGCAGACAAGCCCGGGACGGGGACCGCCGAGCAGGCGGTCACCGCCACTCCACGTACAGCGCACGACCCTACGAGCCGGGCGTGTGGGCCCGGAATGCACGAACCTTGCGCATCGGCGCGCAATCGTTGCGCGTAGGCCGCGCACGCAGGAGATCGTTGCAGGTCACCGCGGGGTTGCCAAATTCGCTACGGGCAGCCGAGGTGGCCCCGGACCGGACCACGTGCACGTGCGGGATGGCGCGTCCGGGACTGCACGCCCGGTTACTTCGGGGGCCGTGCATCCGGTACGTCGGGGACGGGCACCCGTACGTCGGGGACGAGTGCCCGTACGTCGGGGACGGGCACCCGGCGCGGGCGCGGTCGTGCGTCCGGCGCGTCGGGGACGGGCGCCCGGCGCGGGCGCGCGCGGACCACAGGGCCCTGCGTCCGGCCGGACGGCTGGGTGGCCGGGCGGCCGGGCGGCCCTAGTGAGGAACGGGCACGCCCGGCGCGAACGCGACCGTCGCAGCCTGGAGGCGAAGGGACTCCAGAAGGTTCACCTGATCGCGGGCGCGGTCCTTCAGCTCGTGGAGTTCGTCCCGGTCGAGGGGCGCGTCCGGTTCGGCGACGGCCTCCAACGCCCGCCAGAGCACGTACTTGCCCTCCACACCGAGTCGCAGGGTCTCCAGCTCGATGACGACGCCGAGACCGGAGCGGCGCACCACTCGCCCGTTGGGCTTCAGACGGGCGAACTTCTCGGCGATCCAGCCTCCGGCGATCTTGTAGCAGCGCACGGGAACCCCGAGCGCATCCATGATCCGGATCAGCGAGGCACGGTCCCGCGCGATCTCCTGCGCAAGCCGCTGCAACTCCTCGCTGCCGAAACCGCCGCGGTGGCGCTGGGCGATACGGCGGGAGAGTTCGACTCCCATCGTGGAACCCGCCAGATGGTCGTTGAGGTAGATCCCGAGCGACTCCGGTACCAGGCCCCGGGCCGCCTCGGTCGTCACGGAATGACGTGTTCTGCTCATGGTCCCAGCGTGCACCGGACGGGGTGGGTCCGCATGCCGTGGCGCCGTGTCACGACCTCGTCGTCACTCTCGACTCCGCCGCGCCGAACCGCTCGAGCCGCCGCTCCTCCGCGCGTTCCCCGAACGGCTGCTCCCGGTCTCCTTCTTGGCGCCGCCGCTCCTGCCGGTGCCGGTGCCCGCGGTGCCGCTCCTGCCCGTATCGCTCCTGCCGGTGCCCGTTTTCGCCGTCCTGCTCCCAGCGCCCGATGCCTTGCCCGTCGACCGCTTCCGCGCGGAGCGCTCTGCCGCCCGTGCCCGGCCCTCGTCCCCGGGCTCGGCCGCCCCGGCTTCCTCGTCCCCGGGCTCGGCCGCCCCGGCTTCCTCGCCGCCGGACGGCCCGCCGCGCAGCACCGACGTCCGCTTCTCGATACGGTCGCTCAGCGCGTCGACACGGTGGCCGACCGCACCCGTCAAGGCCGCTCTGCCCACCGTGGCGAGCCGCTCGCGCAGGTCCTTGGCCAGCCGCTCGGCCTCCGGCGATTTCATGAGCCCGCCGACCTCCCCGAGACCTCGGCTCCCCAGTCCCCGGCTCGCCGCCAGTGCGGCCAGCCCGAGAGCCAGGCGCGTCTTGCGTGTGCGTCCGAGAACGTAGCCGCCGACGACGGCGAGCACCGCCTGGCCGTTCTTCATGATCGTCGCCCCCTCCGTCCCGCTGTTGCGCGTCATGGAGACCTGAACCACGTCGGGCGCTTCACCCCGCGAAGCATGGAGGCCAACGCGCTTCCAGTATGGGATATATGTCACCTTTCCTCAGAAACGCCCTCCTTCGTAACTGAGCGAGTCCGGTTTACGCCAGGGAGTGAACAGCAAGGGCTTGCTGTGCCGGTGTCACGGGTAGGCAGCCCATCATGCGACTCGGCGTGGTGGACGTGGGCTCGAATACGGTGCGATTGATGGTCGCGGACGGTCAAGGCACCGTCCCGTTACCGGTTCACACCGCGAAGCGCCGGCTCCGGCTGTCCGAGCACCTCGACGACAGCGGCCGGCTCTCCGCAGAAGCCGTGACGTTGCTGGAGGACGCAGTGGCCGCGGCGCGGGAGGAGGCCGAACGGTGGGGCGTGACATCGCCGTTCGTCTTCGCCACGTCGATCGTGCGGGACGCGTCCAACCGCCAGGACGCACTGGACGCGGTGCTGTGCCGTACGGGAATGCCGCTGCGCCTCATGTCGGGGCGCACCGAAGCGGAGTTGACCTTCCTGGCCGCCCGCCGGTGGCTGGGCTGGCGTTCGGGGCCGCTCGTACTGCTCGACATCGGCGGCGGCTCGCTCGAAGTCGCCTTCGGACGCAGCGGAATGCCGGACTTCGCGGCCTCGCTGCCCCTGGGGGCGGGCCGCCTGACCCGGGAGCACTTCGCCCACCACGACCCGCCCGGCCCCGCCGCGGTGAAGGCGCTTCGCCGACGCGTCCGCCACGAACTGCGCGATGTCGCGGCGCGGATACGGTGGGAAGGACCGCATACGGGCGTGGCCACTTCGCGGACGTTCCAGCAGCTCGCGCGGCTCTGCGGTGCCGCCCCCGGACGGGAGGGCCCCTTCGTCCGGCGCCGGCTGGCGCGGCGGGATCTGCGCCCCGCGATCGACGCGCTGGCAGCCCTGCCCACGGCAGAGCGGGCGAGCATGCCCGGGATCTCGCAGGCCCGCGCCGGGCAGTCGCTGGCGGGTGCCGTCGTCGCACACACGACGATGAAGCTGATCGGGCTCGACCGGGTCGTCATCTCCCCCTGGGCACTGCGCGAGGGGATCCTGCTGACGTACCTCGAGGGCGGCGAGGTCCCGTGGTGGATTCCGCCCGTCGCGGCAGGACACATCGAGGCCGCCGGGCCCGTGGGCCCCGCGCCCGACGAAGCAGGGGTCACAGGGGGGCGCGTACCCGTCCGGACGGGCTGACCGGCAAGCCCCCGGGCCGCACCGCGGCGTACGCGACATTGCCTACGACACCGCCCCGCCCGGAAGCCCTGGCGGGGCGGGCCGACTGCCGTTCCTACTGCCAGCTGGCGTGCAGCGGCTGGCCCTCCGCGTATCCGGCAGCGCTCTGCACGCCCACCACGGCGCGCTCGTGGAACTCCTCGAGCGAGCCCGCTCCCGCGTAGGTGCACGAGCTGCGCACACCGGCGATGATCGAGTCGATCAGGTCCTCGACGCCCGGGCGGCCCGGGTCGAGGAACATCCGCGAGGTTGAGATGCCCTCCTCGAACAGGCCCTTGCGCGCCCGGTCGTACGCGGACTCCTCGGAGGTGCGGTTGCGCACGGCGCGGGCTGAGGCCATGCCGAAGCTCTCCTTGTACGGGCGTCCGTCGGCGGTGTGCTGGAGGTCGCCCGGCGACTCGTACGTGCCCGCGAACCAGGACCCGACCATCACGTTGGACGCACCGGCAGCCAGCGCCATCGCCACGTCCCGCGGATGCCGGACGCCACCGTCCGCCCAGACGTGCTTGCCGAACTTCCGTGCCTCCGCGGCGCATTCGAGGACGGCGGAGAACTGCGGCCGGCCGACACCGGTCATCATGCGCGTCGTGCACATGGCACCGGGGCCGACCCCGACCTTGACGATGTCAGCTCCCGCCGCGATCAGATCGCGTACGCCCTCGGTGGCCACGACATTGCCCGCCACGACCGGGACCTGCGGGTCGAGTCCGCGCACCGCCTTCAGCGCGCTGATCATCGACTCCTGGTGGCCGTGTGCGGTGTCCACGACGAGCGTGTCCACACCCGCCGCGAGCAGCGCCTTGGCCCGGCCCGCGACATCGCCGTTGATGCCAACGGCGGCGGCGATGCGGAGCTTGCCGTCGGCGTCGGTCGCCGGGGTGTAGAGGGTGGCGCGCAGGGCGCCCTTGCGGTTGAGGATGCCGATCAGCTTGCCGTCCCGGTCGACCGCGGGCGCGATCTTGCGGTGGGCGGCGTCGAGACGGTTGAACGCCTCGCGCGGATCGATGTCGGCGTCGAGGAGCAGCAGTTCACGGGACATGACCTCGACGAGCTGAGTGAAGCGGTCGACACCGGTGAGGTCGGACTCGGTGACGATGCCGACGGGCCGCCCGTCCTCCACGACGACCCCGGCGCCGTGCGCCCGCTTGGGCAGCAGGGAAAGCGCATCGGCGACGGTCGCGTGCGGTGCGAGGACGATCGGGGTGTCGAGTACCAGATGGCGCTCCTTCACCCAGCCGACCACATCGGTGACGACGTCCAGCGGGATGTCCTGCGGAAGCACCACCAGTCCGCCGCGCCGGGCGACCGTCTCGGCCATACGGCGGCCGGCGATGGCGGTCATGTTGGCGACGACGAGGGGAATGGTCGTGCCGGTGCCGTCGTGGGACGACAGATCGACACCCTGCCGGGAGCCGACCGCCGAGCGGCTCGGCACCATGAACACATCGTCGTACGTCAGGTCGTACGGCGGCTTCTGGTCGTTGAGGAAGCGCATCTAACTCTCTCACCTGCGGTTTTACGTAAGGGCGGGCGGGGAGTCAGCACCGAGCCGAGCGGGATCGGGCTGCGGCTCCTACGCCATTGTCGCCGACCTCGCCCAGGCTTGGCCAACGCCCGGCGATGTCTGTGCCATCGGCCGAGCGTTCCGGGCGCCGCTCTGTGGTTTCCGCCAAGGCGACCCGTCGCGCGGCAAGCGGCACCCTCCTCCCGGTCGAGGGGGCCGATCCGCCCGTGAGTCGAGGGGGCCGGTGCGCCCGTGATCAGTGCGACCGCGCGGCGGCCTCGCCGGCGGGGAGGGGAGGGAACCTCCTCAGCGGCCGCCACGGTCTGGGGACGACCCTCGCGGCGCTCCTGGTGAGCGCCGTCGCCACGGTCCTCGCGATCGGTCCTCGTGATCGGTCCTCGTGATCGGTCCTCGCGATCGCCCCGGCGGCTTGCCGGTCCTCCGTGTCGCGGTCCCGATCACGCGCTCGGGAGGGGGCCCGCGCCCGGGAGCGTACAAAGGTGGGCCCCCACGGCGCACTCGACGTGGCGCGCCGACCCCCCGGCGCCGCCGGAAGACACCGACGCCTCCGGGCAACCGCCCCGAACCGTCCGGCATGGGCGCCGACAGCGGTGGGGGCACGCTCGTCAACCGCTGTTTCCCACCTGCACCGCAGGAACGCCTGTGCCCATCGATGCTCGCGGGCGAGCCAGGCGAGGACCCCAGATCCCGTCATAGCGTTTCCCGCATGCAGCCCGCACCCGAGGCCACCGATTCCGACACGGCCGCTTCGCGCCTGACGGCCCTGGCGGACGGGGTCTTCGCCATCGCCATGACCCTGCTGGTGCTCGATCTGTCGGTCCCGCCCGGGCTCAATGACCAGGAATTCCGGGAGGCGCTGCACGAAACACTCCCCAAACTCCTGGCCTACGCGATCAGTTTCGCGGTCATCGCCGAGTTCTGGACCGACCACCGGCGCATCCTTGGTTCCCTGCGGACGGTCAGCGGCTGGGTGACCGGGCTGACGCTGCTGGGGCTCGGGCTGATCGCGCTGCTCCCGTTCCCCACGGCCCTGCTCGCCGAGTACGGCAACCGCGCCCTGCCCGTCGCCATCTACTCCCTGAGCGTCGCGGCCACGAACGCGGTCCACTTGGCGCTGCTGCTCGCCGTCCATCGGCGCCTTCCGACTCCTGACAGTCCGCTCGCACGCAAACTCCGTCTGCTCCACGCCGCCGATTTCGCCTCCACCGTGGTCATGTTCGGACTCGCCATTCCCCTGGCCTTCGCCTTCCCGAACGGCGCGAAGTGGTTCTGGGCGCTTCTGGTCCCGCTCAAAGTCTGGATCGGCCACTGGGAACGGCGCACCGCGCGCCGTCTCGAAGTCTGACCCCAGCGCCCCGTCCGTACGGTGCGGGCACTTTCACGGAACTCCGCTCACCTTTCTCGGAATATTCCGTTCCGCAACGGTGGGCGGACTGGGAATTCCATCGTTCGTAACCCCGGGACACGCCAACGGCATCGAACTGCACGTCGAGCGGATGCCCGCACGGAATGCCAACGAGGGGGTCGCACCGCCCGCGGTGGTGTTCGTCGCCCGAGGCGGCGAACACCGGCGCCAGGCTCAGGACGGGCCCGCAGAACGCCCGCAGAACCTGAACACACCGGCGGAGCACCGGCAGTTCCGACAGATTGAGCCGGAGCAGGCCTTCCGCCCCCGCCTTCTCCCGTTCGACCCGTCAGGACGCGTCCCGCGGCTCCCCTCCGTTCGGGGGTGGCGCGGTCCGCTCCGCCATGGCCGCGGCCAGACCGCTGCGCCCCGCGATCCCCAGTTTCCGGTACGCACCGGTGAGATGGGTCTCCACGGTCCGCAGCGAGACGAAGAGCTGCTCGGCTATCTCCTTGTTGCGGAAGCCCTGGGCGGCCAACGCACTGACCCGCTCCTCCCCCGGCGTCAGCGCGGGGCCGTCGTTACGGCTGGACCGGGTGACGCGTCCTCCCGCGTCGTGCAGCCGGTCCCGCAGCCGGTCGGCGATCGCGGTCGCGCCGCATTCACCGGCCACCCGCAACCCACTTCTGATGGCCTGGCGCGCCCCGCCCCTGTCCCCGCGCTGAAGCAACGTGGTCCCGAAGTCGTGGAGGGCGTAGGCGAGTTCGAGTCGGGCCGGGGTCCGGGTGAGCACGTCCACCGATTCCGCGAGCTGGTCGAGCCCGGCCGCGCCGCCGGTCACGCTGCCCGCGGTGCGCAGGGTGACGCCGAGGGCGCGGGGGATGGCGCAGCGGTGGGCCAGTTCGAGTTCCTGCTCGATGAGCTCGCGGGCCACCGCCCGTTCGCCCAGGCGGAGATGGGCGGCCGCGGCCTTCGAACGCCACGGAACGACCGCCGGGTTGACCGTCCCCGCCTCCTGAACCTCGTGGCCGCACTCCCGGATGAGCGAGAGTCCCCCCCGGATGTCGCCCTGGGCGATCCGCAGTCCGCCCAGGCACATGAGGAACAGCGGCCGTTCCCATGCGGCGCCCGTCGGTCCTCCCGCCGAGTGGGCGAGCGCGACCTGCCCGGCGTCGGCGACGCGGCCCAGTTCGAGGAGCGAGTCGATCCTGAGAATGTCCAGCGCCGTCCCGTAGGGCACCGCGCCGTTGCCCGAGCTCGCGACCACCCGGTCCGCCGCGGCCAGCGCGTCGGGGACCTTGCCGCGCCGCAGCGCCAAAGCGGACTGATAGACCGTCAGTGCGGAGACGACGATGTCCATGCCCTTGTCGCTCGTCTCCTGGGCCAGCTCGTCGTGCAGGCGCTCCGCGGCGGTGAGGTCGTCGAGGTAGAAGAGCGTCTGTACGACGAAGTAGTGGAGCGGATAGAGGTCGTAGGAGAAGACGGGCAGGCTGACGGACGCGAGGTTCACCAGCTCGCGGACGTACGGCGCCGGAAGCGCCTGGCGCAGGGCGTGGAAGGCGTGCAGCGCCAGGATCTGGCGCTCTCCGGAGGACCGGCCGGCCAGGTCGGCGGCGTCGGACAGGGGCTCCAGCGTGCGGGCCGAGGGCCGCTCGTACTCCATCCAGGCGCGCAACGCCCGTACGCGCAGTACGACTTCGCGGTCCGTGCAGCCGCAGTCCGCCTGGCTGCTGAGCTCAGCGATGACCCGGTCGATGTTGGAGATCATCGTGGGTGACTGGTGCGAGAAGAGCAGCGAGTAGGTCAGCACCCCGAGGGCTTCCTGCCTCGCCCTGTCGTCGGTCAGCGTCTCCAGGGCGCTCGTGATGTACGACAGGGCCAGCGCCGCGTCGTAGTGCCCGGCCGCGATGCCCAGCTGGAAGAGCACCGAGCCGCGTTCGGCGGACGCCAGCGGCTGGTTGAGGGCGGAGCGCAGATAGGTGACGGCGACCTCCGGTGCGCCCCTGACGAGCGCCGCGTCGGCGGCTCTTCGCAGCACCAGGAGTACCCACTCGCCCTCCACCGGCCCGGCAGCGAGGAGATGGGCGGCCACCTCCTCGTCGGGCCGCCCGCCGAGGTACGACACCTGCGCCGCGCGTGCGTGCTCCCGGCCCAGCTCCTCGGGCGAGAAGGTGCCCAGCACGGTATCGCGCACCGCTTGGTGGACGAAGCGCTGTCCCTCGGCGCGCAGCAGCCCGAGGGCCCGGAGGTCGGAGGCGGCCGCCCGCACCACGGCCTCCCCCTTCTCGCAGTATGCGGCGAGGAGTTGGAGCGGCTTGCGGTCGCCGAGCACGGCAAGGGCATGGGCCAGCTGCACCGCGGCGTCGCTCGCCTGGGAGAGGCGGTGCATGATCTCCCGGCCGAGCACGGAGTGGGTGACGGTGGGGATGCGCTCCTCGAACTCGGCCGTCGGCCGTACCCCTCTGATCCACGCCTGGTGGAGCAGCGCGCGGACGAACAGCGGGTGCCCTCCGGTGGCCGCGTGGCAGGTGGCGCAGAAGGACGCCTCGGGCTCGCTCTCGCCCCAGATCGCCTGCGCCAGCTCCCGTACGGCTGCCGCGTCGAGGGGCTCCAGGGTCAGCGTGTGGCAGTTCGTGGGGTGGACGAGTTCGGCGACCAGCGGATCGGGCTTGCGCAGTTCGGTTGTCCGGCTGGTCACGACCACGAGGACGGAGCGGTGGCCGGCCCGGCGGACGAAGTGCGTGAGCCAGCGCAGCGAGGGCGCGTCGATCCACTGCAGATCGTCGATCGCCAGGAGCAGGGGCTGGCGGGCGGAGACGGCAAGCGCCAGCCCGTCCACACCGCTGAGCGCCGCGGCCACGACATCGGATCCCTCGGGCGGGCCGCCGACCACCCGGTCGTCCAGGACGCGCAGCGCGGCCGCGGCCGTCCCGTCCCGCAGGGCCTCCTGGCCGTCCTCTCCCGCGGGATCGACGAGCGGCCTGAACAGCTGCCGTACGGCGCCGAAGGCGAACTCGCTCTCCAGCGGGTGGCAGCGGGCGCGCAGCACACGGAAGGAGGTCGCACGGCCGCACCAGCTGCTGAGCAGGGCCGACTTGCCGATACCGGCCGGGCCTTCGATCTGTACGACGGTGGAGCGGCCGACGAGAACCTGTGCGGCCACCTCGTCCAGCTCGGCCATCGCCGCGTCCCGTCCGACCAGGGGCCACTCCCTGCCGCATGTGCTCTGTGACTCCGCGAGACTCACGTGGTCATCTCCGTCACCTGGTGATGGACTTCCCGTGGCGCACCAGGGTGGCGGTCGGCGCCTTTCCCTGCGTCCGGCCGTGGGTTCCACGAAGTCCGCCGATGGTCTGATCTTTGACGGTGGCCCCGTCCGACTACCGGATGAGGCCTTTCCGAAGGGGGCACGCAGTACGCCTCCCATCGCCGCGCGAACCGTGCCCGGCCCACGATCGTTCGGGGCACTCTGCCATGGAACACACGGCCGCCGGAACGGGCGCACACGGATGTTTTCCCTGGTCTGTCGGGTGACTCCTCGCCTGCCCGGTGACTCTCGCCTACCCGGTGACTCTTCCCGGCGCCCCCGGGCGGCACGGCTGCCCCGGCCCGTCCGGGTCAGGGCTCTCCGCCGCCCTCGGGCTCGCCTTCGGCCGGGGTGGGCCGGGGAGCGGTGGCGGGGAACGGGTGGCGCGGGGGGCAGCGACGGGCAGCAGCGGCAGGGAGCGTCGGCCACAACCGCGCCCAGCCCCAGCCGCGCTCCGGGCCGTGACAGCCCCCGCGCCGGGCCGTGGACGAGCCTGATCCTCAGCCCCCGTCGGGGTCCGTACGCTCCAGCGCGGGCCGCATGCCGGGCGTCGTCTCGTGCAGCAAGTGATCCGCGGCCGCTGTGTCGGTCACCAGGCTGGTGACCAGCCCCGAACGCAGCACGGCGCCGATCGCCTCGGCCTTCCGGCGGCCGCCCGCAATGGCCACCACCTCCGGGATACGCCGAAGCCGGTCGGCCTCGACGGTGATGCAGCGCTCCCCCAGGTCACGGCCGATGCGGCGGCCCTCGGCGTCGAAGAGATGCGCGGACATCTCGGCCGCGGCGCCCAGCGAGGCGTAGTGCTCCCGCTCCTCCTCGGTGAGCATGTCGTAGACCGTCGAGATGCCCGCCTCCCAGGAACCGATGGAGACGCAGGCGACCGTGACCTTGTCGAAGTACTCGAAGGCCCGGGCGATCCCCGTCTGGCCGCGCAGCGCCGCGGCCGTCGCGGAGTCGGGCAGCAGCATCGGAGCGTAGATGGGGTGCGCCTCGCCACCGGACACCTGGGCGGCGCGCCGTACGGCCTCGACCGAGCCGCGCTCTGCGGTGCCCGCGTCGTAGACCCCGGTGAGCTGCACGACCGTGCACGGCGGCAGCCGGTCGAGAGCCGCGGCCATGTGGATGGTCGAGCGCCCCCAGGCGAGACCGAGGACATCGCCCTCGGTCACCAGCTCGCCGAGCAGGTCGGCCGCGACCTCGCCGAGGTTCTCCGGGTCGGGCGCGTCGGCCTCCGCGTCGGCGGGGGACTCCACGACGACCGCGTGTCGCAGCCCGTAGCGGGCGCGGAGCACGTCGGAGCGCTCGGCGTCCAGCTCGGCCGGTACACGGATCTCGATACGTACGAGGTCGTGCTCGAGCGCCGTCTCCAGCACGCGCGCGACCTTGAAGCGGCTGACGCCGAACTCCTCGGCGATCTGGATCTTGGATTTGCCCTCGAGGTAGAAGCGGCGGGCCATGGCCGCCGCCTGCACCAGCTCCGCGGGTCCCATCCGCAGGGCAGGCCGACCCGCCGACATAGCAGACACCGCATTCTCCTTCACTAGTGCACCTTGCTGGGCACTCCCCAGCTCGCATCGGGGGTGTCCCCGGCGCGGTCGGCTGGGGGTGTCCCCCTGCTCATCCTGTCAGAAGCGGCGGTGACCGATCAGCTCTTGCCCCCGCGTTCACCGGGCTGACGTTCAGTGGTCGCAGGCCCACCCGGCGGTCTCGGTGGTCTCCTGAGCCTGTGTTCGCAGGGAACGCACCGCCGCTGCGGGGTCGTCGGTGCCGTAGACCGCGGAACCCGCGACGAAGACGTCGGCCCCGGCCTCGGCGCACCGCTCGATGGTGTCGGCCGAGACACCGCCGTCGACCTGCAGCCACATCTCAAGACCGTGCTTGGCGATCAGCTCACGGGTGCGGCGGATCTTCGGCAGCATGATGTCGAGGAACGCCTGCCCTCCGAAACCGGGCTCCACGGTCATGATCAGAATCATGTCCAGTTCGGGCAGCAGGTCCTCGAACGGCTCAATGGGCGTCGCAGGCTTCAGGGCCATGGACGCTCGGGCCCCCTTCGCCCTGATCTCGCGCGCGAGCCGTACGGGAGCGGCGGCCGCCTCGGCGTGGAACGTGACCGATCCGGCGCCCGCCTCCACGTAAGCAGGCGCCCAGCGGTCAGGGCTGTTGATCATCAGATGGCAGTCCAGCGGCGTAGCCATGGCCCGGGCGAGGGATTCGACGACCGGCACGCCCAGGGTGAGGTTGGGCACGAAATGGTTGTCCATCACGTCGACGTGGAGCCAGTCGGCACCCTCGACCGCTCGGGCCTCTTCCGCGAGGCGCGAGAAGTCGGCGGACAGGATACTGGGGCTGATCTGAACGGCCATGGCACAAGCCTGCCATGGCCCCCGGCTGCTGACGGACCGTGGTGGACAGAATCCGAGGAGCCCCATGCCGGAAGGACAGCGCCAGGGAGTGGCCTGGCTGGTCTGCGGACGCCGTACGAAGTGGCTGGTGCTGCTCCTGTGGCTGATCGCGCTCTTCCTTCTGGGCCCGCTTGCCGGGAAGCTCATGGGCGCCCAGGAGAACGACGCGACGTCCTGGCTTCCCGGCAGCGCCGAGTCGACCCAGGTCCTGCACCTCTCCGAGGACTTCCGGCCCGAGACCATCCCCGCCGTGGTCGTCTACGCCCGGGACAGCGGTCTCACCCTCCAGGACCGCAGCACGATCGAGCAGGCCACGGCCGAACTGAGGACGATGACCGCCCACGGGATCCGGGGCGAGGAGACCCTCGGTCCGGTCTACGACCGGCCGGTCGCACCGCGGGCCGCGGAGATCTTCGTGCCGGTCACCGTCGACGAGGAAGGCTGGGAGCGGCTCTCGGACGCGGTCGACGACATCCGCGAGAAGATCGGCGACCCAGGTGGCGGTCTCTCGGTGTACGTGACCGGGCCGGCCGGCACCAACGCCGACTTCGCGAAGGTCTTCGAGGGCATCGACTCCACGCTGCTGGTGGCGGCCCTCGGCGTCGTGGTCGTCGCGCTGCTCATCACGTACCGCAGTCCCACCCTGCTGCTGGTGCCCGTCGTCGCGGCCGTCGCGTCCCTGCTCACCGCCCAGGCGATCATCTACCTCCTCGCCCGCTACGCCGACCTGACCGTGAACGGGCAGAGCGCCGGCATCCTCACCGTCCTCGTCTTCGGCGCGGGCACGGACTACGCATTGCTGCTGACGGCCCGCTACCGCGAGGAACTGCGCCGCCACACGGACCGGCACGAGGCGATGGCCCTCGCCCTGCACCGGGCGGGCCCCGCGGTCATCGCCAGCGGCGCCACCGTCTGCGCGGGCATGCTGGTGCTCCTGGTCGCCGAGATGAACTCCACGAGCGGGCTCGGCCCGGTCTGCGCGGTCGGCGTGCTGGTCGCCCTGGTCGCGATGGTGACGCTGTTCCCCGCCCTGCTGGTGATCTGCGGGCGCTGGATCTTCTGGCCGGTCATCCCCCGCTACGGATCGGACGAGCCGACCGAGCACGGGGTGTGGGCCCGTACGGGCACCCGTATCTCGCACCGGCCGCGGGCGGTCTGGGCGACGACCGCCGTGATCCTCGCGGCGCTGTCCTTCGGCATCCTCGTGCTGCGGGCGGAGGGCATCAGCAACGCGGACGCGTTCACCGAGGAACAGGAGTCGATCAAGGGGCAGGAGGTCTCGGCGCGGTACTTCCCGGCGGGCAGCGGCGACCCTCTGGCCATCGTCACCAACGCCGATCGGGCCAGGGAGGTCGGCCGTACCGTCGCGACCACGCCGGGCGTGGTACCACGGTCGATCGCCGTCCCGCCCGGCGCGGTACCGGAGAAGGACGGCCGGGTCCTCTTCGAGGCGACCATGACCGCTCCTTCGGACAGCACGGCCGCGAAGGACACGGTCGAACGGGTGCGGGACGCGGTCCATGCCGTCCCGGGTGCCGACGCCAAGGTGGGCGGCACCACGGCCGCGCTTCTCGACGCGGAGAACGCCTCCGCCCGGGACAACGAGGTCGTGATCCCGCTCGTCCTGGTCGTGGTCCTGATCATTCTGTGCGCTCTGCTGCGCGCGCTGATCGCCCCGCTGGTCCTGATCGCCACCGTGGTGCTGTCGTACGCGGCGGCCCTGGGCATCAGCGCGCTCGCCTTCCGGTACGTCTTCGACTACGCCGGTGAGGACCCCGCGTTCCCACTGTTCGTCTTCGTGTTCCTGGTCGCTCTGGGCATCGACTACAACATCTTCCTCACGACCCGCATCCGCGAGGAGGCCCGCAAGCACGGCACACGGCCGGGAGCTCGTACCGCACTGGCCGCGACCGGGGCCGTCATCACCTCGGCCGGTCTGGTGCTGGCGGGCACCTTCGCCGCCCTGGGCACCCTGCCTCTGGTTGGCTTCGCCGAGATCGGCTTCGCGGTGGCGCTGGGCGTGCTGCTGGACACCTTCGTCGTACGGTCCGTGCTCGTCACCGCGCTGTTCCTGGACATCGGACCGCGCATGTGGTGGCCGAGCGGGCAGGCGCACGACGAACCGGCGGCACCGGTGGGACGGCCGGGCCCGGGCGGAACGCCGCCGCCCGGGCCGAACACCACGCCCTGATCACGGCGTACGCGCCCGGTACGCGGACGGTCGCGGGGCCTCCGCCACGAGCCGGTGTCCTCCAGGGGCCTCCAAGCGGTCCAGGACGGCCCGGCGGGTCTGGCGGCTCTGGCGGCCATGACGGCGGATCAGGTCGTTCCGGGTGGACGCCCGCCCCTCGCCGATGGGGGGCGAGGACCTTCTGGTACGAGGAGCGCGGAGCGTCCGCCCCGGGGGGGTGTCCCTATGGGTTTCGTCAACCTGTGGGGGCGGGCTTGGGGTCGTAGAAGGTGCCGTCGCGGAGCATGGCGAAGAGCACGTCG
>NZ_JBFAYQ010000036.1:0-67344 GCF_040681345.1 Streptomyces sp. NPDC051776
CCAAGCCCAAGGTCTCGCAGGCCCTGCAACTGACGTCCTACACCGAGGACATGAAGGCCCACGGCCTCGAACCCGCTTCCCAGCTCCTGGACATCAGGGGGAGCCCGGATGCGCCGCAGCGTGCGGTATACGCCATCGGGCGCCGTGCGCGCGGTTCGGCGTGAACTCGGCGCACCGTGCGAGGCCGTTCGTGTGAGGCGGCGGAAGGGATGCCGTAGGAGCCGTTCGTGCCGGACGGCCCGAGGGACGCGGCGCTTCCGCGGCCTCAGCGGGTGCCGACGGCCGCCCGCACGGCCCGCCGGGCCATGGCGCAGTCGTCGTACAGCCTGCGCAGCAGCAGCCTCTGCTCCTCGCCGGACGAGCCGGGCGCGGGAGGCGTGGCCGGTGCCGGCTCCTGCATCGTGCGGTGTACGGCCGTCTCGTACGTACGGATCTCCCGGGTGAGCACCAGCATCAGGTTCACCAGGAAGGCGTCCCGGGCGGCGGGTCCGGGGGCCTGGGCGATCTGACTGATCTGGCGCCGCGCCATGGGGGCGTCCCCGAGTACGGCCCATAGGGTGGCCAGGTCGTAGCCCGGCAGGTACCAGCCGGCGTGCTCCCAGTCGACGAGTGCCGCGCCCGCGGGGGAGAGCAGGAAGTTCGGGAGCTGGGCGTCGCCGTGGCAGAACTGGCCCTGGCTCTGCTTGCCGGAGGCGTGCGCCACCCCGTGAAGAAGCTTCTGCAGATCACCCATGTCACGATCGGTCAGCAGGCCGAGCTCGTGGTACCGGGTCAGGCGCCTCGCGTAGTCCAGCGGCGCGTCGAACATGCCCGCAGGGGGCCGCCACCGGTTCACGCGGCAGATCGCGCCGAGGGCCGCCCGTACGTCGGTACGCGGCGGGGCCTCCACCGGGTGCCTCTGCAGGGAGACGACCCGGCCCGGCACCCGCTCGATCACCAGGGCGCAGTTGTCCGGATCCGCGGCGATCAACCGGGGCACCCGCACGGGCGGGCGGTGCCGGACGAACGCGCGGTATGCCGTTATTTCATGACGGAACCGTTCCGCCCAGGCGGGGGAGTGGTCGAGTAAACACTTCGCGACGGCGGTCGTGCGGCCCGTGGTGCCGACGAGGAGCACTGAACGGCCGTTCCGCCGGAGGACCTGCACCGGGTTGAACTCCGGGCAGATGCGGTGCACCGACGCGATCGCGGTGCGGAGCTGTGCGCCCTGGGAGCCGGACAAGTCGATTCTCCCGCTGAGGGGCCCCGGTCCGAGCCCCGGCGCCCGCCGAACACGCCCGCCGATCGCCGCCCCCACGGCGTGGGTTGGGTCGAGGTACGGGCCACCGCCGGTCTGGTGCGTACGGTGCGGCCGGGGAGGGGCGGACACGGAGGACGATGCTGCGTGCATGGGCGATACAGATCCCTTCGTGTGCCGACGAGTTGTACGCGCGCTCCCGGATCCGGAGGGCCGGCCGCACCCTGGGGAATGCGATCGGGCTCCGGGCCGGGGAGGCGCGTTTCTAACAGACACCCGGCCGCGGGTGGCACACCATCTGGCGGACCCTGGCGAACCCTGGCGAATAGTCGCTTGGCCCGTGACGGGCGGTTACTGTCAACACAGCCGAGGAACCTGGGGGCTTGACGTGACCAAGGAACCCAACACCCGACTCTCGGATCTGTTCGGACTCACCGACTGGTCCAAGGGGGAGCTCGCGCGGTTGGTCAACCGGCAGGCGGCTGCCATGGGGTATCCGCAGCTGGCGACCGACACCTCGCGGGTGCGGCGTTGGATCGACACCGGCGAAGTGCCGCGCGATCCGGTGCCGAAGGTACTGGCGTCCTTGTTCACCGAGCGCCTCGGCCGTGTCGTGACCATCGAGGACCTCGGGCTCGCCAGACATGGGCGCGCAGGGAAGCGGCAGTCCACGGACGGGCTTCCGTGGGCGCCGGACCGAACAGCCGCGGTCCTCACCGAATTCACGGGAATGGACCTCATGCTCAACCGACGCGGCTTGGTGGGCGCGGGCGCCGCGCTCGCCGCAGGCTCAGCACTGACAAGCGCCATGTACGACTGGCTCCACACCGACCCCGCCCTCACGGCCGACCGCGTCAGGGGCGGCGCAATCCCGACCGCGGAACCCGCGGGGCACGACCGTTACGAGGCCGCTCCCGTCGGCTCGCAGGAGATCGAGGCGCTGGAGCGCTCCGTCGAGGTCTTCCGTGCCTGGGACGCGGCCCGCGGCGGCGGGCTACAGCGCAAGGCCGTGGTCGGCCAGCTCAACGAGGTGGGCGGCATCCTCGCCTACCGCCACCCGGAACACCTCCAGCGCCGGTTGTGGGGGGTGGCCGCCAACCTGGCCGTCCTCGCCGGCTGGATGTCCCACGACGTGGGCCTGGAGCCCACCGCACAGAAGTACTTCGTCATCGCGGCTCACGCCGCACGTGAGGGCGGCGACCGGCCGCGCGCCGCGGAGGCGCTGTCCCGGGCCGCCCGCCAGATGGTGCATCTGGGCCGTCCCGACGACGCCCTGGACCTGATGAATCTGGCCAAGTCCGGGGCGGGCGAACAGACCCTGCCGCGGACCCGGGCGATGTTCCAGACCATCGAGGCCTGGGCACAGGCGTCGAAGGGGCAGGTCCAGGCAGTGCACCGCACCCTCGGTGAGGCCGAGGAACTGTTCGTCTCGGACAAGGGCGATGTGCCGTCCCCGAGCTGGATGCAGCTCTTCAACGAGGCGGATCTGCACGGCATGGAAGGACTCGTGTACCGCACGCTCGCGGAGCACGATCCATCGGTGGCGTCCATCGCTCACCGTCACGCCAAGCAAGCACTGGACATGCGGGAGAACGGCCGTCAGCGCTCGCAGATCTTCGACCACATCTCGATCGCCTCGGCGTGCTTCATCGCCGACGACCCCGAACAGGCGGACCGCTACGCCCGGATGGCGCTCCTCAGCATCGGCGACACATCGTCCCACCGCACGTGGGACCGGTTGCGCGAGATGTACCGCCTGACAGGGCGCTACGCCGACTACTCCAGGATCGAGGATCTGCGCGAGGAGATCGAGCAGGCGCTTCCGAAGGCCCCGGGCAAGGCCGCCAAGGGGAACAGCGCTCGCGCTTGAGGTGGGCCCCAGCGTCAGTCGGCGGACAGCCCGTCCGTCGCGTTCTCGTGCATCTGACTCGAGGGCATCCGGCGGCTACGAGGGCATCCGGCGGCTACGAGGACGTTCGGTGAGCCGGGTCCGCACACCATGCGGAACCGGGAGCCTCTCCGTACGCCAACGCGTCGCTTGGTGCGGCCTGTTGGAGCGTCTCCCGCCTCAGCGCGATCCGCTGCTCAGGACTGCTCTGGCGGGAATGGAGCGCACCGAGAGCAGCGGCCGGGACTGCGGGTCAGGAGTGGGGACTTCCGGCCGGGGTCGCTCGTTCGGGCCCGGTGCTCCGTGGGCCCGTTCGGTGTCAACCGCCGCCGGGCCGGGATCCGTCAGCGTGTCACGACCCGATGCCAGGGAGCGCCTGTCGTGGCCGAGTGTCACGGTTGGGTGCGTGACCGGGTGTCGTGAGGGGGGCCGTGACCGGGTGCTGGCCGGGTGTCAGGTCCCCACCCGGGCCACCAGCACGCACGCGTCGTCCTCGCGCTCCGTGCCGCCACACTCCTCGACCACGATCCGTACACACTCCTGCGCACTGCGGGCCGCCGACAGTCGCGGCGCAAGGTCCAGTACGCGCTGTGCCCCCGTGGAGTCCTGGGACGGGTCGGAGGGGTCCGCGCCGTGCCACCGCGCAAGACCGTCGGTGTGCAGCACGAGCAGGTCGCCCGGGAGCAGTTGCTCCTCGCTCTGCCCGAACACCGCACCGGAGGCCGCTCCGAGGAGCATCCCCTCGGGCGCCGACAGTGCGCGCCCCGTCCCGTTGCGGAACAGCAGCGGGGCGGGGTGGCCCGCCTGCGACCACGTCAACGAACCGGTCTTCGGGTCGTACAGGCAGCACACCGCGCTGCCCAGCGCCGGCTGGGAGGCGGTGTCCAGCAGGTGATTGAGGCATCCCATCAGCTGGTCCGGGGTCACGCCCGCGACGGCCATCCCGCGCAGCGCCCCGAGCAGCATCGCCATGCCCGACGTCGCGGTCACACCGTGGCCGGTCAGGTCGCCGACGCTGAGGAGCGCCCGGCCGTCCGGCAGAGGCATCGCGTCGTACCAGTCGCCGCCGATCAGGGCGCCGGTCGCGCACGGCAGATAGTGCGCGGCCACATCGAGCGTGGCCGGACCGTCCAGCGTGGCGGGCCCGGCCGGCGTGGCGGGCCCGTCGAGTGTGCCCGGTCCGGTCCCGGGGAACCTCAACGAGCCGCGCCACGGCGGCAGTACGGCCTCCTGGAGCTCGACCGCGAGGCGGCGCTCGGTCTGCGCGGCATGCCGCTCGCGCTGCAGCCAGTCACGGCTCTCGTACACGGTCTGCTGGGTGCGGCGCAGTTCGCTGACGTCCCGCAGCACGGCCCACATGGAGGCCGTACAGCCGTCCGCGTCGAGCACCGGCTCACCCATCATGTGGACCGTGCGCTCGGCGCCGTCGGACCGGACGATTCTGAACTCCCCGTCGATCGGTTTCCCTTCGACCAGGCAATCGGTGACCATCGAGGTCAACTGCGGGTGATCCTCGGGGCGGACGAACGACGGCAGTTCGTCGAGGGAGAGCGCGCCCTCCTCGGGGTTCCGGCCGAAGATCCGGAACAGCTCCTCCGACCAGTCGACTTCATCCGCCAGCAGATTCCACTCGGCGCTGCCGACCCGGCTCAGCAGCGACTCCCTGCGGCCCTCCGGCGGCGCCGTCGGAAGAGGAATCGCCGGGGCCGCCGGGCCGCCGACCACCGGGGACTCCTCGGGCGGCAGCCCCTCGCGCAGCTGGCCGAGCTGCTGCCCCAAATCGTCGAGGTGGTGGACGGCAAGATCACAGAGAGCACGCCGCCATCGGAGCCCGGCGTCGGCCTCGTCCGAGACGGTGTCGCGGCGTACGGCATCGACACCGCCGCGTAGTCTCTCCGTCTGCGAGATCAGCGCATCGACCGCACCGCGCTCGGGCGGCTGAGCGGCGGATCGGTCCGTAGAACTGGGGGACGGCATTGCGTACTCCATTACCTGCGCGGCCGACTGAGACGTATGGGCCGGTTACGACTCTTGCACAGGGAGCGACGGCCCGTAAGGGATTTGGCAACACCCGTTTCGGTGGTGCTTCCGTCATATGACGCAGGCCTCCCGGCCCCGTACGGGCGCGCGAGGCGGGTCCAAGGGCGTCCGGACTCCGCGGAATTGATCCGTCCGGGTAGGCTGCGGCCCACGTGGCCCGGAAATCCTCGCCGTTCACCAGGCGTAGACCCTGGGACACCGGCAAGAATGCCGGTCGCGGGAAATCCCGTTGCCAGCGAACCCACCGCACCGGATGCTGACCTTATGTTCGATCCAGACATAGCGCCCAGCGGCACCCTGCTCGGCCTCCTGCAGCGAGGCCGCGGCGACGGGACCCTGCACGCCCTCGCGGCCCCGCGGGCCGAGGCGCTCGCCGCGCTGCACCACTGCGTGCTGCGCGACCCCCGGCGCGACTGGCAGATCGAGAACCGCTCCCTCTACTACGCCCGGCTCTGTCTCGACCTGGACGCCGGTCTCGAGGACATCGAGGCGCACCTCTTCCACGCGGACGACGTCGTCGACCACTCCGAGGAGCGCACCGGCCTCGCCCTCGCCGTCCTCGGCCACCTCGCCTCGTACGGACGCCGGGACGCTCTGCTGCTGCTCCGCCGCTATGCGGCCACGGGCTCCAACTGGACCTGGGCCCTCGACGAGCTCGCCCTCCGCGACGACGACACGGCCCTGCGCGCCCTCAGCACGCCGATCCTCGCAAGATTCCCGGCCACTCCCGAAGGAGAGACCGATCTCGCGGCCGCCGCGCGGGACGCCTTCGAGCCCCGCCCGTGGCGCCTCTGGGCGGAGAACCCCGACGACCCGGCCGGCGCCGCACGCGTACGGGCCGCTGGCGAGCAGGGCTGCTTCGATCGCTGGCAGCGCCAGCTCCGGCCCACCGGGCCCCGCCCCGGCTGGAGTGTCCGCGAGGTCCTCGAGTGGGCCCAGCAGGGCCTGGACCAGCACCCCTCCCAGCCGCGTCACATCGCGGCCGCCCGCTGCCTGACCGCCGTCGCGTCCCCCGAGGACCGCCCCGAGGTCGTGGAGGCCGCCCGCAGCGGCCCCGACGGCGCCCGTGGCGCCGCTCTCCGGTTCCTCGCCGAGCAGCAGGACTCCGAGGCGTTCGACCTGATCGACGCCGCGGTGGCGGACGGATCACCCGTGGTCGCGGACGCCGCCCTCGCGTCCTTCGAGCGCATGCGCAGTACGGCCGCGATCGCGCGCGCCCGCACCTGGGCCGGCCGCGATGACGCGCTGGGCAGCGCCGCCGCCTGCATGCTCGCCTGCCGCGGCGGTCAGCGCGACGCCGATCTCGTCCTCTCCGCGCTGCGCAGGACCGTACGGACCGAGGGAGCCGACGCGCCCGACCTCATGACGCTCGTCGACGGCACCGGCCGCCTGGCCATCGCCTGCGCCGCGCCCGTCCTCCGCCACATCTACCGCGAGACCGCCTCCTCGCACCTGCGCGGCCGGGCCGCCCGCGCCCTCGCCGTCACCGACCCGACGTTCGCCTCCGGCTTCGCCGTCGAGTGCCTGTGGGACTGCGAGGAGTCCACACGCGAGCTGGCGGCGCGCCACGCGGCGACCGGCGACCAGCGGGTCGTCGAGCGGCTGCGGCGGCTCGCGGCCGACCCGGCCGAGGAGGCGGAGGTCCAGACGGCAGTGCGCAGTCGGATCGGGCCCGATATGCCCGCCGTGTGACGACACCGGCAGGGGCGGGCTCCGCCTCTGTCCCGTGCGCGACGTACGGAGCGTGGATCGGGCCACGTGGATCGCTCTGCCGGTCAAGCCATCCCATGAGCGTTTCCACGGCCCGGGTCGGCGTCAGGGGCCGGGATCTTCAGGGCCGGGGGGACGCAGGATTCGCGGCCGGGATGCGGGGCCGGGGCCTCCGGCGCCCTCGCCCGCGCCCGCCCCGTCACAGCTACCGTCGGCGAGGAGGCGAGGGGGTACGGGCGCGAGCAGGCGGCACCACATCGGTGAGACGGTGCGGGCGCGCGCCTTCCGGCAAGGCCCCGCCGGCCCGGTCCGCGGCGCCATCTGCCGCGGCGGGACCCGCGGGCCCCCACCCCCGCCGCCCCTCCGCTGCGAGAATGGACGGATGACCGGACGCTGGGAGTTCTGGATCGACCGCGGCGGCACGTTCACGGATGTGATCGGACGGCGGCCCGACGGCCACCTGGTCACCCGCAAGCTGCTGTCGCACAACCCCGACCGGTACGAGGACGCCGCCGTCGCCGGAGTACGGCTCATGCTGGAGCTCCGGCCGGGCGAGCCGGTACCGGCCGAGCGGATCGCGGTCGTCAAGATGGGCACGACCGTCGCGACCAACGCCCTCCTCGAGCGCAGGGGCGAACCGACCGTACTCGTCGTCACCGAGGGCTTCCGCGACGCGCTGCGCATCGCGTACCAGAACCGGCCCCGCATCTTCGACCGCCGCATCCTCCTCCCCGAGGCGCTCTACGACCGGGTGATCGAGGTGCCCGAACGGGTCGGTGCACACGGTGACGTGCTCCGAGAACCCGACCTCGACGCCGTCGCGGGGTCGCTGCGCGCCGCGCGCGGGGACGGCTTCCGCAGCGCCGCCGTCGTCTTCCTGCACGGATACCGCCACGCCGCGCACGAGCGCGCCGTCGGCTCGCTCGCCGAGGAGCTGGGTTTCACGCAGGTGAGCTGCTCCCACGAGGTCAGCCCGCTGATGAAGCTCGTCCCGCGCGGTGACACCACCGTCGTGGACGCCTACCTGTCGCCGATCCTGCGCCGGTACGTCGACGGTGTCGCCAAGGAACTGCAGGGCACCCGGCTGATGTTCATGCAGTCCAACGGCGGTCTGCGCGAGGCGGCGCACTTCCGGGGCAAGGACGCGGTGCTCTCCGGGCCCGCCGGGGGCGTCGTCGGCATGGCGCGGTCCTCCGCCGAAGCGGGCCACGACCGTGTCATCGGCTTCGACATGGGCGGGACGTCGACCGATGTCTCCCACTACGCGGGGGAGTTCGAGCGGATCTTCGGCACCGAGGTCGCGGGCGTGCGCATGAACGCGCCCATGATGAACATCCACACCGTCGCCGCGGGCGGCGGCTCTGTCCTCCACTTCGACGGCAGGCGCTACCGTGTGGGCCCCGACTCCGCCGGTGCCGTCCCCGGGCCGGCCTCCTACCGCGGCGGTGGACCGCTGACCGTGACCGACGCCAATGTGATGCTCGGGCGCGTCCAGCCGGCCCACTTCCCGGCCGTGTTCGGGCCGGGCGGCGACGAGCCGCTCGACACCGGGACCGTGCGCGAGAAATTCACCGCTCTCGCCCGGGAGGCCGCACAGGCGACCGGTGACGACCGCAGCCCCGAGGAGGTCGCCGCCGGATTCCTCGACATCGCCGTGCTCAACATGGCCAACGCCGTCAAGAAGGTCTCCGTGCAGCGCGGCCACGACGTCACCCGGTACGCCCTCACCAGCTTCGGCGGCGCGGGCGGCCAGCACGCCTGCGCGGTCGCCGACGCCCTCGGCATCTCCACCGTCGTCGTCCCTCCGCTGGCCGGACTGCTCTCCGCGTACGGGATCGGGGTCGCGGACGCCACCGCCATGCGTGAGCAGGCCGTGGAGGCCGAGTTCCGCGAGGACGCCATGGAGCGCATCCGCGGGGTGTGCGACCGGCTCGCCGCGCAGACGCGTGACGAACTCCTCGCCGACGGCGTCCCCGAGGACACCGTCGCCACCTCGGCACAGGTGCACCTGCGGTACGCGGGCACGGATGCCGCCATCGCCGTCCCGCTGGACACCGCGGATGCGATGCGCGAGGAGTTCGTAACGGCCCATCGCAGCCGCTACGCGTTCACCATGGACAAGCCGCTCGTCGCCGAGGCCGTGTCGGTCGAGGCCGTCGGCTCCTCGGGGGACACCGCGACGTACGCCGTCGAACTCCCGCCGCGCGAAGGAGAGTCCGGTCCGGCGGAGGCCCGGCCCGCCGCGACGGTACGGATGTTCAGCGAGGGCCGCTGGCAGGACACCCGACTCCACGAACGCGCGCACCTGCGCGCCGGAGATCAGGTCACCGGACCGGCCATCGTCGCCGAGGACGACGCCACCACCGTCGTCGAACCGGGCTGGCGGGCCACCGCACGCGAGCACGGGCACCTGGTTCTCACCCGCGTCCGGCCCCGCCCCGGGACGGCAGCGATCGGCACGGACGTCGACCCGGTCATGCTGGAGGTCTTCAACAGCCTCTTCATGTCGATCGCCGAGCAGATGGGGCTGCGACTGGAGCACACGGCCCACTCCGTCAACATCAAGGAGCGGCTCGACTTCTCCTGCGCGCTCTTCGACGCCGAGGGCAACCTCATCGCCAACGCCCCGCACATACCCGTCCACCTCGGCTCGATGGGCGAGTCCATCAAGGAGGTGCTGCGGCGCAGGCGCGAGGAGGGTGCGATGCGCCCGGGCGACGTGTACGCGATCAACGACCCGTACCACGGCGGCACGCATCTGCCCGATGTCACCGTCGTCACCCCGGTCTTCGACGAGGAGGGGGAACGGCTGCTCTTCCTCGTCGCGTCGCGCGGGCACCACGCCGAGATCGGCGGCATCACCCCCGGTTCCATGCCCGCCTTCAGCCGCACCATCGAGGAGGAGGGCGTCCTCTTCGACAACTGGCTTCTCGTACGGGACGGGCGGCTGCGCGAGGAGGAGACGCGCGAGCTGCTGACCGCAGGCGCGTACCCCTCCCGTGCCCCGGACGCCAACCTCGCCGACCTGCGCGCCCAGATCGCGGCCAACGAGAAGGGCATCCGCGAACTGCGGCGCATGATCGAGGAGTTCGGGCTCGATGTGGTGCAGGCGTACATGGGGCACGTGCAGGACAATGCCGAGGAGTCCGTCCGCCGCATCCTCGCCGGCCTCGACGACGGCTCGTACCGCTATGAGACCGACGCGGGCGCCGTCATCCGCCTCGACCTGCGCGTGGACCGCGAGGCCCGCAGCGCCGTCCTGGACTTCGCCGGGACCTCGCCGCAGCAGCCCGGCAACACCAACGCGCCCAGCTCGGTGGTGATGGCCGCCGTCCTCTATGTGTTCCGGACACTCGTCGCCGAGGACATCCCGCTCAACAGCGGCTGTCTGAAGCCTCTGGAGGTCCGCATCCCGGAGGGTTCGATGCTCGCGCCCACCCACCCGGCCGCGACCGTCGCGGGCAATGTCGAGACCTCGCAGGCGGTGACGGGCACGCTGTACGCGGCGCTCGGCATCCAGGCCGAGGGCTCCGGCACCATGAACAACGTCACTTTCGGCAACGACCGTGTGCAGTACTACGAGACCGTTGCCAGCGGCTCCGGCGCCGGCGACGGCTTCGACGGGGCCGACGCGGTCCAGACGCACATGACCAACTCGCGGCTGACCGACCCCGAAGTCCTGGAGTGGCGCTATCCGGTGCGCGTGGAGAGCTTCGAGGTACGGGAGGGCAGCGGCGGCCGCGGCCGCCGGCGGGGCGGAAACGGGGTCACACGCCGGATCCGGTTCCTGGAGCCGATGACCGTCGCGCTGCTCACCGGGCACCGGCGGGTCGCCCCGTACGGGATGGCGGGTGGTGAGCCGGGAGAGCTGGGCTCGAACACGATCGAGCGCACCGGCGGCACGACCGAGTCGCTGAAGGGCTGCGACGTGGCCGATGTGGCGGCGGGTGACGTCCTCGTCGTACGGACGCCCGGGGGCGGCGGCTACGGCAGGCCGGGCGGGCACTGACACGGCATCGCCTCCCGTGGCCGGGAGTCTCCGGAGTGGCGATGGTGGCCCGGCTCACTGCGGGTGGGGCGCGATGAACGACGCGAGGGCTCCCAGAGCCTGGAGGACCTGGTCCGCGCTGGGTGTTGCAGCAGGATCGAGCAGCCATTGCAGCATCAGGCCCTCGGTCAAGGCGATGAGCACCGAGGCCATGATCTCGGCGGGCACCGAGAGGTCCACGCCGGCTTCTGCGCAGCACCAACTGATCAGCGCTGCACCGGTCTTGCGGGTCTCGGCCAGGTGGACGGTGAGTTGGGTGCGCAGTTCGGCCGAGCGCAGGGCGGGTGGGAAGGCCTCGATGCAGCCGACGATGGCGGGGCGCATCTCGTCGAAGGCGTCGATCATCGCGGCGAGCGCCAGTTTCAGCTGCTCGCGGGGGTCGGCTCCCGGCGCTGCGGATACCGCCTGCTCCACGCGTTCGCTCCACGCCCGGAAACACTCGGCGAGCGCGGCATTGAGCAGAGCCTCCTTGCCTCCGAAGTGGTAGCCGATGGAGGCGAGGTGTGTTCCCGAAGCGGTGGCCAGGTCACGGGCGGACGTATGGGCATAGCCCTTGTCCTGCAGGCAGGCCACGGCCGCGGCGAGCAGCCTGTCGCGCGGAGTCCCGGCGGACTGTTGCTTTTGCACGACCGCATGATACATATGTACGTCCGTCAATGACGAACGTACATATACGGAGGTTCGATGTCCGTGCTTCCTCCCGGCTCAGCGATACCGAGCCCCTTCCAGGTCTTCCGGCTCGTCCGTGACCCCATGCGCTTCTTCGAAGGCCGCCGGCGCCGATACGGCCCCGTCTTCCGCGCTCCGGTCTTCAGGATCGCCTGGTTCCGTCCGCCGCGGGAGGTCTTCGTCGCTACCGCCGAACTGGCCGAACGCGTCTATGCCACCGATGCCGGCGGCGGCCGGGCCGGAGAAACACGGCGCGACTTCATGGCCCCCGCGGTCGGTGAGCACTCCCTGCTGAGCCTGGACCACGAACCCTGGCAGCGGCACCGCAAACTGCTCACGCCTCCGCTGCGCGCCAGAACGATCGCCGGATACCGCGACGACATCGGCAGGATCGCGGCGCAGAACATCAGCCAGTGGCCGGTGGGCCGCCCCTTTCCCCTGCGGGACCGGATGCAGGAGATCACCCTGGAGGTGATCATGCGGCTGGTGTTCGGTATCACCGACAGCGAACGGCTGGACCGGCTGCGCCCGTTGCTGCACACGCTCGCCGACCCGGGCGGTCCGTACACCCTCATGCTGATGTCGGCGGCGGCACGAGACCGGGTCCTCGGCTCCCGGCTGCTCCGGCGGATGCCCTTTCTGCCCACGACCCGGTTCCTCGCGGCTCGCGACGCGGTGGACGAGCTGTTGTACGAGGAGATCGCCCGGCGCCGCGCCGAGCCGCAGGAGAACGCCACTGACGTGCTGTCACGACTGCTGGCGGCGCGGGACGACGAGGGCCGGCCCATGACCGCCCAAGAGCTCCGGGACGAGCTGATCACCATGCTCGAGGCCGGACACGAGACCACCGCGACCGGCCTGGCCTGGACGTTCGAGCGTCTTCTGCGCAACCCGCAGGTGCTCGGCAGACTCCGCACCGAACTCGACCGTGGCCAGGAGGGCTACCTGGACGCAGTGGTGAAGGAGGGACTCCGCACCCGGCCCGTGGTGTACGCGGCTCCCCGCCTGCTGGACGCTCCGCTCGAGCTCGGCGGCTACCGGGTGCCTGCCGGCTGGGCGGTCGGCCCGGCCATCCCGCTCATCCACCATGACCCGACGGCCTTCCCCGAACCTTGCGCATTCCGTCCCGAGCGATTCCTCGGCGACGGCGCCGGCGCGGCCAACAGGTCGTGGATGCCCTTCGGCGGTGGCCGTCGCTACTGCGTGGGTGCCCAGCTCGCCCTCCTGGAAATGCGCGTGATCATCCGCGAGGTCCTCGAGCGGATGGACCTGACCGCCGAAGACCCGGAACCGGAACGGCCGCTCATCCGGCACGTCACCCTCGTGCCGTCCCGCCTGACCACCGTTACTGCGCGACCACGCGCCGGCATGTGAGGCCGTACCCGGGAGGAGGCCGATCCGTGCGTCCTGGCCCGCACCGACACCCGCATCACTTCCCTGCTCGGTCCGGACGAGCCCGACGCCAGTGCCGGAGACCCCGCCGCAACAGCACTCCGGGCCGGCATTCGCCACAGCACTCCGGGCCCGCATTCGCCACAGCACGGCGGGCCGCCGCCACCGCAGCGGGTTTCGACGGTCCCAGCGGTCGCACCCCTGCGCTGAGCCGACGATCGGTACGCCCGTGTCCAACGCCGGTTGGGAGCCGCGGCTTTCCGGGCCTGTCGACTCACACCGGCGCCGGCAGGACCTCAGCGCGGCCGTACCGGCAGGAAGCGGATCGGCGTACCGGGCACGGCCTGCGCGGCGGCGTCGAGGCGGCTCTCCGGCACCACACCGACCACCGGGTAGCCACCCGTCGTCGGATGGTCCGCGAGGAAGACGACCGGGCGGCCGTCCGGAGGCACCTGGACCGCGCCCAGCACCATGCCTTCGCTGGGGAGTTCACCGTCCCGCGCCCGCTCCAGCGGCGGCCCGACCGTACGCAGCCCGATGCGGTTGCCCGCGAGGGAGACCCGGTAGTCGCCGGTGGCCAGGGTGCGCAGGGCGGCCGGGGTGAACCAGTCGTCCCGCGGTCCGAGCAGGACGGGGAGCACGAGTTCGGCCGGAGGCCGCTGCCAGGGAACGGTGTCCGTGCCGGCGGTTGCCCGTCCGTCCACGTCGCCGAGCGGCAGCACGGTGCCCCGGCTGAGCGGCGGCGGGCCGAGGCCGGAGAGGAGGTCGGACGAACGGCTGCCCAGCACGGGTTCGACCGCGACGCCGCCCGCGAACGCCAGGTAGCTGCGCACGCCGTGGGTCGCGGCGCCGGCCCGCAGAGCGCCACCGGCCGGGACCCGTACCGCCGTTCCCCAGGCGACCGGCCGTCCGTCCACCGTGACCGGACAGGGTGCGCCCGTCACGGCGACCGTGACGGCACCGCGGGAACGTACGGCGCAGCCCCCCAGAGTCGTCTCCAGGGTGGCGGCCTCGTCGGGGTTGCCGACGAGACGATTGGCCAGCCGGTGCGCGCCGCGGTCGAGTGCCCCGGCACGGCTGACTCCCAGATGGGCATGGCCGGGACGACCCAGATCCTGAAGGGTGGTCAGCGGGCCGGGGTCGACGATCTCCAGCTCCCGGTCGCTCATCCGCGGCTCTCCGGAACGGACGCCGGTCCGTGCTCGTCCGCCGGGCGCCGTGGCGCCGGCGCGGAGCCCCGGTCCTCGGCCGGTTCGGGGACGAACCGGACGCGGGTGCCGGGCGCCAGCAGTGCGGCGGGTTCGCGCACGGGGTCCCAGAGCACGGCGTCGGTCGTCCCGATGAGCTGCCAGCCCCCGGGGGAGGAGCGGGGGTATACACCCGTGTACGTCCCGGCCAGGGCGACCGCTCCGGCCGGGACCTTCGTTCGCGGTGTGGAGTGCCGCGGCACATGGCACGTGTCGGGCAGTCCGGTGATGTAGCCGAAGCCCGGGGCGAACCCGCAGAAGGCGACCCGGAATTCGGTCCCGGAGTGGATCCGGGCGACCTCGTCCTCGGTCACCCCCCAGTGGCCGGCGACGGACGCGAGATCGGGGCCGTCGTAGCGGACGGGGATCTCCACGGCCGTCTCCCGGCCGCGGGCGATGGGCGGAATCCGCCAGCGTGTCAGCTCGGCGGCGAAGGCCCCGGGATCGGCGAGTCCCGTGATGAGCACGGTTCGCGCGGCGGGGACGATCTCGCGGACGGGAGGGAGCTCGTCGAGGGTGCGGCGGCGGAGCAGTTCGGCGTGGAGCGCTTCGACCTCCTCACCGCTGCCGAGTTCGAGGAGCAGCCCGTGCTCGCCGGCAGGGAGCGCCCTCACGTGCGGCGCTTCCGGGGGGAGGGCGTTCATGCGAAGCCCCTGACGCGTACCCCTGCCGCTTCGAGCTTCGCGCGGACCGCCTGGGCCAGCCGCGTCGCCCCCGGGGTGTCGCCGTGCAGGCAGAGCGAACGGGCGCGGACGGTGACGCGCTGCCCGTCGAGCGCAGTCACCTCGCCGTTCACGGCCAGGCGTACGGATCGGTCGATCACCGCGGCCGGATCGCTGACGACCGCGCCGGGCAGACGCCGGGAGACCAGGGTGCCGTCCGCGGTGTAAGCGCGGTCGGCGAACGCCTCGGCGACGACCGGCAGTCCGGCCTTCTCCGCGGCGGCGTGGAGCCGGGAGCCGGGCAGGCCGAGTACGGGCAGGGCGGCGCCGGTGAGGCATACGCCGTCGACCACGGCCGCCGCCTGTTCCTCATCGGCGACGACGCGGTTGTAGAGCGCGCCGTGCGGTTTGACGTAGGTCACGCGCGCGCCCCCCGCACGTGCGAAGACCTCCAGCGCGCCGATCTGGTAGGCGATCTCGTCGGCGAGCTCCTCGGGCGGTACGTCCATGGGGCGGCGGCCGAAGCCGGCGAGATCGCGGTAGGAGACCTGGGCGCCGATGCTCACCCCGCGCTCGGCGGCGAGCGCGCACACCCGGCGCATGGTCGTCGGATCCCCGGCGTGGAATCCGCAGGCGACGTTGGCACTGGTGACGACGGAGAGCAGACCGTCGTCGTCGGTGAGACTCCACCGGCCGAACCCCTCACCGAGGTCGGCGTTGAGGTCGATCACCGCATCGCTCATACGTCCTACGCTCCCCAAGTGCCGGGCCGCCTCGCTCGGTTGAGCCCGGACGGACCCAGTGGTGGGCACGCCCGCCCAGCACACGCGCCCGCGTGGCGCACGGTCCCCGCCCCCCGTGGCGACGCATGGAACCGACCGTGCCGCGGAAACTGTCCCCGAAGGGGCGGCCGGGCGTCCGGATGTCCGCAACAACGTAGCGGATCGTTGAACGATCCCACAAGAGGCGTGTTGTCTTGCTCCCAGGTCGTGGGATTGACTCCCCCTGGCAGCGCGATCGCACGGAGCCCGGCGAGGGCGGAACAAGGAGGTGTGCCGTGGCCGACGGGGACGAGCGCCGGCTCGTGGAGGCGGCCGGTCTCGAGGAGGACCGGGCCCTGCTGGGCCGTACGAGCACGGCCGAACGGGTCGCCGCCATCCTGCGGGACCGGATCGCCGAGGGCTACTTCCCGCCCGGCACCCGGCTCTCGGAGGAGAACATCGGCGGTGCCCTCGGCGTCTCCCGCAACACCCTCCGGGAGGCCTTCAGGCTCCTCACCCACGAGCGGTTGCTGGTGCACGAACTCAACCGCGGCGTGTTCGTCCGAGTGGTCACGATCGAGGGCCTGCTCGACATCTACCGGGTCCGGAAACTCGTCGAATGCGCAGCGGTGCGCGGACTGGGAGACGCGTCCTCGCGGCTCGATGCCCTCGAAGCGGCGCTCGCGGCGGGCGAGAAGGCGGCCCGTGACCAGTCCTGGCAGGACCTGTCGACCGCCAACATCCGCTTCCACCAAGCGGTCGTCGCCCTCGCCGAGAGCCCGCGGCTGGACGAGCTGATGCGCGGCGTGCTGGCCGAACTCCGGCTGGTCTTCCACGTCATGGCCGATCCGCGCCGCTTCCACGAGCCGTATCTGGCCCGCAACCGGCAGATCCTGGGGGCGCTGCGGGCAGGGGACACCGCACAGGCGGAACGGATGCTCGCGGTGTACCTGGACGACTCGCGGGCGCAGCTGTCAGAGGCGTATTCGCGGAGGGTCGCGGAGATGTGACGGCGGCTGCGCGGAGCCGCGGGATCCCTTTGCGGCGGCCTCGACCGACCCGGACAACAGGCCCGTACGACAGACCTGTGCGACAGGCCCGTACGACAGGCCCGTCAGAGATGTGAAGAATGCGCCAAAAGTGCCATATGTCCGCACTCTCGTCCCGGAGTTGTCGCCGGGACACCGGTCCGGGTCCGCGCCGTTTCGTCCGTTGTCGGTCCCACCACCTAATCTGTGCGTCGTGACATCTCCAGCCCCGGCGGGCGTTCCGCCCCAGTTCAACGGGTCCGCCCGGCCGGCACCCGGCCCGGCCGCCGACGAGGGGCTGGCCCGGCGCCTGCGCGCGCTCGCATGCACCGCGCCGTTGCACGATCTCGACGCCCGCAAGGCCAATCTCGCGGGCGAGTACTCCGTCTACGCAATGGCAGAGGTCGCCCTCTCCGCCATCGATCTCGTCACGCTCCACATGGACTTCGACACCGGCGCCGACCACGAGGAGATAGTGGCCAGGCTGCTGCCGCGCGTTGCGGCCCAGGCTCCCGCCCGGCCCGCCGCCGAGCACGACCGGGTGGCCCGCTGGGTGCTGGAGAACCTCATCAACGTCGGCAGCGTGGACCGCGGATTCCGTGCCGTCTACGGCACGTTCGGGCCCGACGGCGCGTATGTCCGCCGCGACTACGACTTCAAGCTCATCGAAGAGGTGCCGGGCCCGGGCGGCAGCGTCTATCTGCGCACCACGGACGAGGCGGTCAACGTCCTGGTGGGCGCGCTCGACACGGATGTGACCAGCGCCCAGATCGCCGCCGAGGTGAAGCTGGAGGTGCTGATCAGCCGCGGGCGCCTGGCAGATGCCCAACTGGCGGCCGAGCAGGCCCGCTACCGCACCGTCCAGTACGCGGAGGCGCTGCGCAGAACCCTGGAGGCGACCCGTCGCAACGTCCGCGCCGTCGACTGGCTCTCCGCCGTACCCGACATGATCGCCGAGGCGCTCGACCACGTCGCCGACCGCTACCGCCACGAGAACGCGATCCTGACCAACATCCGCCGCGCGCGCGACGAGGCGGAGGAGGCGGAGCACAAGCGCCGCGCCGCCGAACTGGTCGACATCGTCAAGGACTGCATCCGCCGCCACACCCAGCTGCAGTCCCGGCTGCTGGAGGCCGGGCCGCTGTTCCGGGCCGAGCAGGACCGCCAGGCGTTCGCCACTCGCGCGGCCGGCTCCGGACTCGACCTCTACGGTCAGCTCGTGGCGCCCGTCCTCCCGCTGCCGGTCGGGCAGGCGACGCGGGTCACCGACGCCTTCTTCGCCCGCGGCACGGGCCTGCGCACGCCACCGGCAGTGCGGTTGGGCGATCTGGTGGACCTGCTGATGACCCCGCCCGTCGAGCGGGAGCACCTGGGCGCGGAGATGCCCGAGCCGGATCTGGTCGCCACTCCGGACGACAGCCGGTTCAGCGAGGAGCAGCTCGCCTCCGCGCTGGAGCTTCTCGACCTCCCGGCCGACGCACCGCGCCGGCTGTCCGGGCTGCTCGCCGACGCCCGCCGCCGCGACCCCGAACTCCCTTACCTGGTGGCGCTGCTGGCGGTGCACGCCGCGAGCCCCCCGGTCGGGACGGCCTACCGGCAGGGCGAGCAGCAGCTCCTGTTCGCCGTCGACGACGGTACGGAGCTCGACGACCCGGAGTTCGGTGGCGCCGACCTGATCGTCGGCACGGCCCTTCTGGACGCGGCCGGCATGGCGGCGGACCGATCGGAGGCCGCGTAGGTGCCGGACAGCGTCAAGACCGTGTTCTGTGAGGAGTTGTGTCCGTGACCGGCGAGTTCGATGACGACGGCCTCTCCGTCCCCACCCCGGAGGGCGAGTGCGCGGGCAGCCGCGCCCGCGCCGCCGGTGTGACGCCCGCGGACGCGGCCGACGCCGCGCGGCTCGTCGCGTTCGGGCTGCAGCCCAAACTCGTCCCCGCGCGTGACGCGGAGTACGCCGGGCTGCTGCGGCGCCACCGTGACGACCCGGCCTTCGCGCGTCTCGCCGACGCGGTCGCGGCAGGTCTCGGCCTCGTCGTCCTGGAGGTCTCCACCCGCGCCGGTATGGCCGTGACCGCCGCCGAGGACTCCGTCTTCGCGGTCCGCATGGGCGACTACGCGCGCCGCGCCTCCTCCGACTCCGGTGACCGCTTCCTGCACGGACTGGCCCATCTCGCCGTCGCCGCCCTGGCGTTCCCGCGCCCCGAGGACCTCTCCGACGACGGCTACATCGGCCGTATCACCGTCAACGGCGTCGACGCGTTCGTCCGCCAGGCCTGCCGCCGGCTCGAGGAGCGGGCCGAGGCGTCCGGCGAGAACACCGACCCCGCCACAGGCGCCCCCGGACTGGAGGCCGCCTGGCGCGTCTGGGCCCGCCGCAGCGCCACCGGCGCGACCAAGGACGCCCGGAGGCTGTCCGGTTCGACCACGGGAATCGTCGGCAAGGCCGTGGCCTTTCTCACCGATTCCGGGTTCCTGCAGCGCACCGGGGACGACTCCGGTGGCGCGTACCGCACGACCGCGCGCTACCAGCTCCAGGTCCGCGACATGGCGGGCAGCGCGGCCATGACCGAACTGCTCGAACTCGGCGTCGTGCCGGTGACCGACGGCACCGCGAGCCTCGTCCCGGCCGACGACACCGACGACCTCGGCCCGGTCGCCGACGCCGGTCTGCCCTTCCACTCCTGATCCCCGTCGCCCGCCCCGTTCCCGACCGTACGACTCGACCCGCCCCCCCCACGACCGTACGAAGCCCCACGACCCTACGAAGACAACGAGAGTCCGCCGCCATGTACGAGCTGTCCCGGGTCCGCCTCTACTCCATCGGGCCTGCCGGTGCGCGCTACGCCGACACCGTGCTCGACCTGCGCGGTGTGGGCGAACCCGTGACCGACCCGGCGCCCACCCAGGCCGACTTCTTCGAGGACGAGCCGACCGGGCCGCCGCGGCGTCCCGCCCCGGCAGGCGTGCTGTTCCTGGAGAACGGCGGCGGCAAGTCCGTTCTGCTGAAGCTGATCTTCTCGGTGATGCTGCCCGGCCACCGCAACACCCTCGGCGGCGCCAGCTCGGGCGTGCTGCGCAAGTTCCTGCTGGCCGACGACTGCGGCCATGTCGCCCTGGAGTGGCAGCACACCCTGACCGGTGAGTGCGTGGTCGTCGGCAAGGTCAGCGAGTGGAGGGGCCGCCAGGTCTCCGGTGACCCGCGGAAGTTCGCCGAGGCGTGGTACTCCTTCCGGCCCGGCCCCGGGATGTCCCTGGACTCGCTTCCCGTGGCCGAGTCCACCGCGGTACGGCCGCCCGTCGAGGGCGCCTCCGGAGCGCAGGGCCGCCGCCGGACGATGAAGGGGTTCCGGGACGCCATCACCGAGGCGGGCAAGGCGTATCCGAATCTGGACGTCGTCTGGGAAGAGATCCACGAGCGCTGGAACGAGCACCTCGGCGGCCTCGGGCTCGACCCCGAACTCTTCCGCTACCAGCGGGAGATGAACGCCGACGAGGGCGAGGCGGCGGGTCTCTTCGCCGTCAAGAACGACTCCGACTTCACCGATCTGCTGCTGCGGGCCGTCACCGACACGCGCGACACCGACGGACTCGCCGACCTCGTGCACGGTTTCGCGCACAAACTGGGGCGGCGGGCCGAGCTGACGGCGGAGCGCGAATTCACGGCCGGTTCGCTGGACCTGCTCTCCCGGATCACCGAGGCCGCGGAACAGCGCGAGCAGGCGCGCGATGTGCACGCCGGGGCCGAACGCCGCACCCGTACGCTCGCCCGCCGGCTCTCCGCCCGCGGCGCCGAGGAGCGGGGGCGCTCCGCGGACCTGGCCCAGCAGGTGACCACGGCCGCGCGCACGGCCTCCGAGGCAGAGGAGGCCCAGGGCCGCTGCCGGCTCATCGCGGCCGAACTCGCCTACCGGCACGCCTCGCTGGCACTCGCCGCAGGTGAGAAGGCGGCCTCGGCTCAGCGCCGCGAACTGAGCGACGCCCGGACGTTGCACTCCGCATGGCAGGCCGCCGAGATCGTGCTGCGGCACCGGGCCGCCGCAGACCGTTCGGCGCGCGTTGCCGCGGCGATCCGCGAAGCCGAGCGGGACGCGGCCCCGGCCCTCGCCGCGCGCGCGAAGGCCGCCTCCGATCTCGTACGCGCCCTGCACGCGGCGGCTGAGGAGGGCGAGCGGCTCGCCAACGAGGAGGAGGATCGCTCGACCGGCCTGCAGCAAGCGAGTGAGACGGCCCATCGCGACGCCACGGCCGCCGCCACCGGCGCCCAGCGGGCCCGCAGCGAAGCCGAACACCTGCGTCAGCGGCTGGCGGAGGTTGAGCAGGAGACCGCGGAGGCCGTACGGGCAGGCTGGCTCGACGTGCCCCGGCAGTCCGCGGACGGTGATTCCGGGGCTCCCGATGCGGACCCGGCCCGCGCGGCACTCGCCGCAAGCGACGCCGAGAGGTCGGCGGTCGCCTCCGCGGACGCGGCCCGTGAGACCGCCCGGCAGGCCGCGGACCGGGCAAAGGAGGCGGCCGCGGAGCAGAACCGCGCGGAGCTGGCGGCGGCCCGTGCGGAAGACGCGGCCGAGGCGGCGGATTCCGCTTATGCCGCGGAGCGGCGCGCGGCCGAGTCCATCGGCGCGGAGGAGCGGCTGGCCGAACTGCTGAGCCTTCCGCCGTCCCCGCCCGCGGCGGCGCTGCCCCAGCCCCGCCGCGCGGACGAGCCGGTGGCCGGGGCACGCGGCGGGCATTCCGGGAGCGCTGCGGCCGCGAACTCCCGCCCCGTACACGGAACTTCGGCCCCCACCGGGGCAGGCGCAGCGCCGGGCGTCGCCGGGGGCGGCGACGGCGGTTCGGCGACACAGGACGAGCCGGACGCCGGGCAGCGTGGAGTACGGGACGCCGTGCGGGACGGTGGCGTGGTCGGCCGATGCCAACAGGCCGCAGCGGACGGCCACCCTGCCGCGACCGCGGACGGCCACCCCGGCGCGGCGACGGAAGGCGCCGCCACTGATGCGGTAGGCGGGGAGGGGCCGGACCGGTCCTCGCACGCCTCCGCCGCAGCCGCGGCCTCCGCCGCAGGGCTCACCGCCGAGGGCTCGGTCGACGCCGACGCGACGGAGAGCGCACCCACCGCGTCGATCAGCGGTCACGCGCAGGATCGCGGTGACGCGCCGGACTCGCGCCTCCCCGCAGCCACCGGCCAGGGCAGGCCGGTCGCCGACGGACCGCTGGGCGCCGAGGAGTTGGACCGGAACGCCGAGGCGCTCCAGGAGATGCTGGAGGACGCCGTCGCCTCCGTCGAGCGCCACCTCTTCGACCTGCGCACGGCCGCCGCCGACGACGCCCGCATCCTCGGGGCGCTCGGTAACGGCGGACTGCTCCCGGCGGGCCCCGACGTCCTGGCCGCGGTGGAGTACCTCGGCGAACACGGCATCCCCGCGCTCCCCGGCTGGCGTTACCTGGCCCAGGCCGTCGATCCGGCCGACCACGCGACCGTCCTCGCCGCCCGTCCCGAACTGGTCGACGGCGTGATCATCACCGATCCGGGAACGCACGCCCGAGCCCGGGAGGTGCTCGCCCGAGCCTCGCTCCTGCCGCGGTCCGCCGTCGCCGTCGGCACGTCCGCCGCACTGCTCGCGCCCGCCCCCGGGCCCGGGGCCGAGGGCAGCGCCGTGTTCCTCGTCCCGCCGAACCCGGCGATGCACGACGAGCGCGCCGCCGACACCGAGCGTGAGGCGCTGCGCGCCCGCGCGGCCGAACGCGAAGAGGAGATCCGGGCGTTGGCGGCCCGGCTCGCCACCGACCGCGCCCTCGCCGCGCGGCTCTCCTCCTGGCGTACCGGCTGCGCCCCGGGCCGTCTGGCCGAGCTGGCCGAGGCCGCCCATGCGGCGGGCGAGGCCGCGGCAGCGGCCCGGGACGTGCTGGCGGAAGCCCGCACGGCGCGCGCCGAGGCGGACGAGATCGCGGCCGAGGCGGCACGGGTCCGCGACGAGCGGCAGGAGGCCGCGCAGCGTGCCCGCCGCTCCGCCGACGCGCTGGCCGGGCTCGCCTTCCGGCTGCGCGAACGCGCCTCCTGGCAGGCCCGGTCGCGCGAACTGGCCGAGGAGGCCACCGAGTCGGAGGCCCGCGCGACGGCGTTCCTGGAGCGGGCGAGGGCGGCGGACGAGGACCGCAGAGCCGCCCAGCGCGCCGCCGACGACGCCCGCCGCACCGCCCGCGCCCTGCGGGCCGAGCGCGCCGAGATCGCGGGCGCGCCCGACGACACCCCCGAGGCCCGGGCGCCCGGTGCCTCGTTGCCCGCGCTCCGCGAGGCGTACCGCGCGGCCTCGCAGCTCTACGAGAAGGTGGGCGTGGGCGCCGATCTGCGCGCGGAGCAGGCGAGGGCGGAGAGCGACGAGTCCGCGGCCCTGGCCGCACTCGCCCGGCTCACCAACAAGGTCCGCATCCGAGCCGCTCAGCTCCTCGAAGGGACGGAAGGCGCCGACGGCCCGTCCCGCCAGGCCGCGGCAGCCCGGGCCGAATCCCTCGTCCAGATGCTGGAGTCGCGTGCCTCGGCCGCCAGCGAGCAACTCGGCCGCTTGCGCGGTGAGGCCGAACGGCACGCCCCGGACGAGGGGGAGGCCCACACGGATCTGCCCGAGGGGCTGGTCCCCGCCGACGCCGACCACGCAAGAGAACTGCTGCGCGGGGCCACCGCAGAGCTGGCGACTCGTACCGAGGCCCTGGAGAACGCCCGCGCCGTGCACGCCGGACTGCTGCGCGAGCACCGGGCGGCCGAGGACGCCGCGGGGGGCTTCGACGAACTCGCCGCGCTGCTGCGCGATCTGCTCCGGGACGGCCACCAGGCGGCCGAGCAGGACGGGGAGGCGCCCGAGCCGTACGGCGGCAGCCTGGAGGAGGCTCGGCACACCGCGGGCGAGGCGCGCCGCTCGCTGCGCGGCTGTGCGGCTGACCTGGCATCGGCCGAGTCCGCGGTGCGCGAGGCGAGCGACGTACTCGTACGGCACGCCAACTCCACCCGCTACGAACAGGTGCGGACCCCCGCTCGTCAGCAGATCCGGGAGCTGCCCGCCTCCGCCTTGCCCGAGCATGCCGCGGCCTGGGCCGAGGCCTTCGCCCCGAGGCTGCGCGTCCTGACCGACGAGCTGGTCCAGTTGGAGCGCAACCGCGACAGTATCGTCGACCGGCTCCGCGGACTCGTGGAGTCCTCGCTCGCCACGCTCCGCTCGGCTCAGCGCCTCTCCCGCCTCCCGGAGGGGCTGGGGGAGTGGTCGGGACAGGAGTTCCTGCGGATCCGGTTCGAGGATCCCGACCAGGCCACGCTCACCGAGCGTCTCGGCGAGGTCATCGATGAGGCGACCCGCGCCGCCGTGAGAAAGAACTCGGACCTGCGCCGCGACGGGATGTCCCTGCTGCTGCGCGGGGTCGCGGCCGCGCTGCAGCCGCGCGGGATCGCGGTCGAGATCCTCAAGCCCGACGCGGTGCTGCGTGCCGAGCGCGTGCCGGTCGGGCAGATGGGCGACGTCTTCTCCGGAGGCCAGCTCCTGACCGCCGCCATCGCGCTGTACTGCACGATGGCCGCGCTGCGCAGCAACGATCGGGGGCGCGACAAGCACCGGCACGCGGGCACCCTGTTCCTGGACAACCCCATCGGCCGCGCCAACGCCACATATCTGCTGGAGCTGCAGCGGGCCGTCGCGGACGCGCTGGGCGTCCAGCTCCTCTACACCACCGGCCTGTTCGACACCACGGCCCTGGCCGAATTCCCGCTGGTGATCCGGCTGAGAAACGATGCCGACCTGCGGGCCGGCCTGAAGTACATCAGCGTCGAGGAGCATCTGCGCCCGGGACTGCCGCAGCAGACCGAGGGCGAGGACGCGGCGCACGGGGAGATCACCGCGACCCGGATGTTCAAGCGCCCGCCGGTCCCGGCGGAGTGACCGTACGGGCGCGTGACGGCAGGATCCGCGTGACGGCAGGATCCGCGCCCGTACGGGCACACCGGGCCGGGTTCTGCCCCGCGGGGCCGGTGCCGTACGAGATCATGGGCGTATGGGGAGGAGTCACCGCAAGCCGGGTGCCGGTACGGCTGCTGCCGGCACGGATGGGGACGCCGTTGATGCACCGGCGCGCCCCTTGACCCGTGGGCGTCTCCTCCTCAATCCTGCAGTTGCGCATCCAGAGACGTGTACCGCAATAGGAAACGCAGCAGCCCAGGGATCCGCCAACGACGAGGAGTATCCATGGCTCACGAGGTCCGTGCAGTCGTCGCCCGGCAGAAGGGCGCGCCCGTCTCGCTCGAAACGATCGTCGTCCCCGACCCCGGGCCCGGTGAGGCCCTGGTCAAGGTCGAGGCGTGCGGCGTCTGCCATACCGATCTGCACTATCGCGAAGGCGGTATCAACGAGGACTTCCCCTTCCTGCTCGGGCACGAGGCGGCGGGCCGCGTCGAGGCCGTGGGAGAAGGGGTCACCGAGGTCGAGCCCGGAGACTTCGTCATCCTGAACTGGCGTGCCGTCTGCGGTCAGTGCCGGGCCTGCCGCAAGGGCAAGCCGTGGTACTGCTTCGCGACGCACAACGCGTCCCAGCCCATGACCCTGACCGACGGCACGCCCCTGTCCCCGGCGTTGGGCATCGGTGCCTTCGCCGAGAAGACCCTGGTGGCCGCGGGGCAGTGCACCAAGGTCGATCCGCGGGTCCCGGCGACCGCCGCCGGTCTGCTCGGCTGCGGTGTCATGGCGGGTTTCGGCGCAGCGGTCAACACCGGTGCCGTCGGGCGCGGGGACTCCGTCGCCGTCATCGGGTGCGGCGGCGTCGGGATGGCGTCCGTCGCCGGGGCCGCGCTCGCGGGCGCCACCACCGTCGTCGCCATCGACATCGACGAGCGCAAACTCGCCCGCGCCAAGAGCATGGGTGCCACCCACACGGTCAACGGCAAGAAGTCCGACCCGGTCGAGGCCGTACGGGAGTTGACCGGAGGATTCGGTGCCGATGTGGTCATCGACGCCGTCGGTCGCCCGGAGACCTATCAGCAGGCCTTCTACGCCCGTGACCACGCGGGGACGGTCGTACTCGTCGGCGTGCCGACGCCCGAGATGAAGATCGAGCTGCCCCTGCTCGACGTCTTCGGCCGCGGCGGGGCGCTCAAGTCGAGCTGGTACGGCGACTGTCTGCCCTCGCGCGACTTCCCGTATCTCGTCGATCTCTATCTGCAGGGGCGCATCGACCTCGACGCCTTCGTCTCCGAGACGATCGGGCTCGACGACGTGGAGAAGGCCTTCGAGACGATGCGCCACGGAGACGTGCTCCGCTCGGTGGTGGTGCTGTAGTGGCCGGCGCGGTACGCATCGAGCACCTGGTGACCAGCGGGACGTTCAGTCTCGACGGCGGTACCTGGGACGTCGACAACAATGTGTGGCTCGTCGGCGACGACGACGAGGTCGCGGTGATCGACGCCGCCCATGACGCGACGGCGATCCACGAGGCGGTCGGCGACCGCAGGCTGGCGGCCATCCTCTGCACGCACGGACACAACGACCACGTCAATGCCGCCCCTGCCCTCTCGCGGCTGACCGGCGCCCCCGTACTCCTTCATCCGGACGACCATGTGCTGTGGAAGCTGGCGCATCCGCAGCGGCTGCCCGACGGCCCGCTCGCCGACGGCGAGGTGATCGAGGTCGCGGGCACCCCGCTGAGCGTCCTCCATACTCCGGGGCACGCTCCGGGCGCGGTGTGCCTGCACGCACCGGAGCTGGGCGCGCTGTTCAGCGGTGACACGCTCTTCTCGGGCGGGCCCGGCGCAACGGGCCGTTCCTACAGCGATTTCGCCACGATCATCGCCTCGATCCGGGAGCGGTTGTTCGCCCTCCCCGGGGAGACGGTGGTGCACACCGGTCATGGCGAGACGACGACCATCGGTGCCGAGAAGCCGCATCTGGAGGACTGGGTGTCCCGCGGCCACTGAGCCGCTTCTGCATCGTCGCCGTCGCCGGGCCTCGTGGCCGGCCGGCGCCCGCCGGGCGCCGCGCCGCCACGGGGCCTTTGTGTACGGGCGACTTCGGCGCCGGAGGCGACCGCTCGCCGTGGCGCGTTCCGGCGTCGGTGTGCGGTTTTTTCCTGCGCACAGCGTTGCGCCGAGTGATGCGACAGGTCGGTTTGAGGTCACCCAAAACGGCTTCTTGACAAGGCATAGGGGCGCCCCCACACTGGCGTTGCGTTCTTCGCATTCTGTTTCGCTATGCGCATCCGAGGTGGTCGTGATGATTCCTGTGTGCCGTCTCGCCGACCTCCCGCGAGGCGAGTCCTGCCGACTCGAGACGGACCCCCCTGTCGCGGTGTTCCACACCGACGACGGCGAGGTCTACGCCATCGACGACACGTGCACCCACCAGGACGCCTCACTATCGGACGGCTGGCTGGAGGGCTGCGAGGTCGAATGCCCCCTGCACGCCTCGAAGTTCGACCTGCGCACCGGCGGCGTCGATGCGCCCCCGGCCCGTTTCCCCGTCCGTACGCACCAGGTCCTCGTCGAGGACGGAGTGATCTACGTATTGCTGTCCGACGCCGTCCCGAACCTCCCGCCCTGCGCCGTGGCACGCGTCGCCGGAGGCGTCGGGTGAGGAGCGTGGCCGTCGTCGGCGCATCGCTCGCCGGACTGTCGGCCGCCCGCTCCCTGCGCGCGCAGGGGTACGAGGGGAAGCTCGTCGTCATCGGGGAGGAGCCCCTCCGCCCGTACGACAGGCCCCCGTTGTCGAAGGAGTTCCTCGCCGGAGAGATGGACGAGGACGATCTCGCGCTCGAATCCCGGGACGAGGACCTCGGCGCCGAGTGGCTGCTCGGCGCCCGGGCCGTCGGCCTCGACCGCGGCGAGCGGTCCGTTCGCCTCGCGGACGGCCCTACGGTCGTCGCCGACGGAGTCGTCGTCGCCACCGGCGCTGCGGCGCGAACGCTTCCCGGCAGTGAGGGGCTCGACGGAGTCCATGTGCTGCGCACGATCGAGGATGCCCGCGCGCTCCGGGCCGATCTGCTGCGCGGCGGGCGGCTGGTGGTCATCGGCGGCGGGTTCGTCGGTGCCGAAGTCGCCTCCACCGCCCATGGACTGGGCCTGGACGTCACCGTCGTCGAGGCCGCTCCCACGCCGCTGGCCGGCCCGCTGGGGCAGGCGATGGGCGGCATCGTCTCCGCACTCCACCAGGACCACGGCGTCCGGCTGTTGTGCGGTACGGGGGTGCGCGCCCTCGGCGGAAGCGGCCGGGTGGACGCGGCCCTCCTCCAGGACGGGCGCCGCATCCCCGCGGACACCGTCGTCGTCGGCATCGGTGCCACCCCGTGCGTCGCGTGGCTGGAAGGCTCCGGGGTCACCCTGGAGAACGGGGTGCGATGCGGTGCCGACGGCACTACCGGCGTCCCGGGCGTGGTAGCCGTCGGGGACTGCGCCGCCTGGTACGACCCGGTCGCCGGCGGCCACCGCAGGGTCGAGCACTGGACCGGTGCGCGGGAGCGCCCGGCTGCCGCGGTGGCCGCCCTGCTCTCGGGCGGCACGTCGGTGCCGGGACGGCTCCGCCCTCCCTACTTCTGGTCGGATCAGTACGGAGTGCGCATTCAGTTCGCCGGGCACGCCGCGCGGGCCGACAGCGTCACCGTCGAGGAGGGCGCGGCTGCCGACCGCAGCTTTCTCGCGGTCTACCGGCGCGCGGAGCATCCGGTCGCCGTGCTCGGTGTCAACCAGACGCGGCTGTTCACCTGTTGGCGCCGGAAGTTGGCCGGTACGGCATCCCGCCCGGGTACGGCGTCGGATCCCGGTGCCGCCTCGCGTCCCGGAACCGTCTCCGGTCCGGGTACGGCCTCAGGCCCTGGTACGGCCTCAGGCCCTGGTACGGCCTCAGGCCCCGGTACGGCCTCAGGCCCCGGTACGGTCTCCGGCGCCGGTACCGCCCCCCGTCCCCGAATCGCCTCCGGTCCCGGCGGGCCGCCGTAAGAGCAACGGGCCGCAGGCCCCGGGGTCTCGCGGCAGGGTGCACCTCGCCCCCGCCGCACCGCGTCCGCACCGCACCGCGTCCGCACCGCACCGCGTCCGCACCGCACCGTCCGGGCCCTACCCGGTGCGTCACGACCCGCCCGACCACGCATCCCGCGAGGAGTGCACTGTGACATCGACCGGGACCACGACCGGTACGACGACCGGCCTGCCCGAGAGCCTGATAGCCACGCTCCCCGGCGACCACTACACGGACCCCGCCGTCTTCCGCCTCGAACAGGAGCACATCTTCGAGTCGATGTGGTTCTGCGCGACCCGCTCCTCCGAGCTGGACAAGCCGGGCGCGTTCCGGACCGTTGACGTGGGCCGCGAGAGCATCCTGCTGACGCGATCGCGGGACCGGACCGTACGAGCCTTCTTCAATGTGTGCCGCCACCGCGGGGCGAAGCTGTGCACCCAGGAGTCCGGCGAGGTCAAGCGCGCGTTCCAATGCCCGTACCACGCCTGGACGTATGACCTTCAGGGCAAGCTGGTCGCCGCCCCCAACCTGACGAAGATGCCGGACGTCGGGCGTAGCGCGTACGGGCTGATGCCGGTGGCCGTGCGCGAGTGGCTCGGCTACGTCTGGGTCTGCCTTGCCGAGACCCCGCCCTCCTTCGAGGAGCAGGTCGTCGGGGACGTCGTCGCCCGGCTGGGGGACAGCGAGGCCATCGACCGGTACGGCATCGCCGATCTGGAGATCGGCCGGCGCATCTCCTACGACGTCAGGGCGAACTGGAAGCTGATCGTCGAGAACTTCATGGAGTGCTACCACTGCGCGACGATCCATCCCGAACTGACCGAGGTCCTGCCCGAGTTCGCGGACGGCTATGCGGCCCAGTACTTCGTCGGGCACGGAGCCGCGTTCGCCCCGGAGGTCAAGGGGTTCACCGTCGACGGCTCCGAGGGGCTCGACCGCATCCCCACCGTCGCCGAGGACCAGGACCGCCGGTACTACGCGCTGACCGTCAAACCGCAGGTCTTCATCAATCTGGTGCCGGACCATGTGATCTTCCATCGCATGTTTCCGCTGGCGGTCGACCGTACGGTCGTCGAGTGCGACTGGCTCTACCTCAAGGACGTGGTGGACGGCGGCCGGGACATCTCCCGCTCCGTCGAACTCTTCGACCGGGTCAACCGCCAGGACTTCGACGCCTGCGAGCGCTGCCAGCCCGCCATGAGCTCGCGGCTCTACGCCAAGGGCGGTGTCCTGGTGCCCAGCGAGCACCACATCGGTGACTTCCACACCTGGGTGAACCGGCGTCTGAGTCCGCGCTGAATCCCCCCGGACCCGCACGCGAGGACGCCGCCGCCGGGCGCCGAACGCGGCTCCGCCTCATGCCGTACGCCGGTGGACCGCCGCAGCGCCGTCCGCCGTACGGGAAGCGGCCGTTCAGCCCAGATAGCCCAGCCGGCGACTGATCTCTTCCGCCCCCTCGACCAGGACCGGCGCGAGTTCGTGCATGCGGTCCTCGGTGAAGCGGTAGCCGGGCCCGGACGCGCTGAGCGCGGCCACGACCTCGCCGTCGCGGGAGCGGATGGGCGCGGCCATGGCGTGCAGCCCGACCTCGAACTCCCCCTGGGTGAGCGAGTATCCGCGCTCACGTGCCTCCGCGAGGCTCTTCTCGAGCTTCACCTTGGAGGTCAAGGTGCGCGCCGTCACCTTCTTCAGGCCGGTCTCCTTGAGCAGCTCCGTCCGGTCCGGGGGCGAGAGGTACGCCAGGAGGATCTTGCCGCTGGAGGTCGCGTGCGGCGGCGTGAGCTGCCCGACCCAGTTGTGCGCGGTGACCGCGCCCGGGCCCCGCACCTGGTACAGGTTGATCGCGTAATGCTCCTGCAGAACGGCGATGTTGACCGTCTCGCCGATCTGTTCCGCCAGCCGCTCGCAGACCGGACGGCCCTGCTGGGTGATGTCGATACGGTCGGTGACGGCGCCGGCCAGTCGCACGATTCCGAAGCCGAGGCGGTACTTGCCGCGCTCCGCCGCCTGCTCGACGAGACCGCGTGCCTCCAGCGCGCCGAGCAGACGGAACGCGGTCGACTTGTGGACGTCGATCTCCGCGGCGACCTCGCTGACGCCGGCCTCGCCGCGCTGGGCGAGGATTTCCAGGACGCTGACCGCGCGATCGACGGACTGCACGCCTCCCGCCGGCTGCTGCCCGGCGTTCTCGACAGCTGCACTGTAGTTGCTCATGGTGCAACTATACGCGCTGTAACCAACAGGCCATGGATCCCTGCGGCAAGGGATTTCTCTTCAGTGGCAGTCTCTGCAGTTGCGTCGATCGCAACCTGGTGCGCATAACGCTACCGTATTAGCATGCCCGTGTACGGCGGCCGGGGTGCCCCCTCGGCCGGAAAGTCGGCACGAGGGATGAGGCAGCAATGGTGGCCACGAGGTACGACTTCGTCATCGTCGGCGGCGGTTCGGCCGGCAGCGCACTGGCCAACCGGCTCTCCGCGGATCCCGGCACCAACGTCCTGGTCCTGGAGGCGGGGCGCTCCGATTACCCGTGGGACGTCTTCATTCACATGCCCGCAGCCCTGCCCTTCCCCATCGGCAACCGCTTCTACGACTGGAAGTACGAGTCGGAGCCCGAGCCGCACATGCACGGCCGCCGGATCTTCCACGCGCGCGGCAAGGTCCTCGGCGGCTCCAGCAGTATCAACGGCATGATCTTCCAGCGCGGCAACCCGATGGACTACGAGCGCTGGGCGACCGGCCCGGGCATGGAGGCCTGGGACTACGCGCACTGCCTGCCCTACTTCCAGCGCATGGAGAACTGCCTGGCCGCAGACCCCGACGGCCCTTTCCGCGGCCACGAGGGCAACCTTGTTCTGGAGCGCGGCCCCGCCACCAACCCGCTCTTCCCCGCCTTCCTCGAAGCGGCCGAACAGGCCGGATACCCGCGCACCGACGACGTCAACGGCTACCGTCAGGAAGGGTTTGCGGCATTTGACCGCAATGTTCACCGCGGCCGTCGCCTCTCCGCCGCCCGCGCCTACCTCCACCCGGTCATGAACCGGCCGAACCTCGAGGTGAGGACCCGCGCGTACGTCACCCGCATTCTGTTCGAGGGCGGACGCGCGGTCGGCGTCGAGTACTGCCGCGGGCGCGGTGCGCCCCAGCGAGTGCACGCCGGAGAGATCGTTCTGAGCGGCGGAGCGATCAACTCCCCTCAGCTCCTGCAACTCTCCGGTGTCGGCAACGCGGACGAGCTGCGGGCCCTGGACGTCGACGTGGTGCACGACCTGCCGGGTGTGGGGGAGAACCTCCAGGACCATCTGGAGGTGTACGTGCAGTACGCCTGCAAGCAGCCGGTGTCGATGCAGCCGTATCTGAAGTGGCGCCACCGCCCGTGGATCGGCCTCCAGTGGCTGTTCCGCAAGGGGCCGGGCGCGACCAACCACTTCGAGGCGGGCGGCTTCGCCCGGAGCAACGACGACGTCGCCTACCCCAACCTGATGTTCCACTTCCTGCCGATCGCCGTCCGCTACGACGGCTCCGCGCCCTCCGGCGGGCACGGCTACCAGGTGCACATCGGGCCCATGTACTCCGACGCCGTCGGCTCGGTGAAGATCAAGAGCAAGGACCCCGGCGTCCACCCGGCCCTGACGTTCAACTACCTCTCCACGGAACAGGACCGGCGCGAATGGGTCGAGGCGATCCGGGTCGCCCGCCGGATTCTCGCCCAGCCCGCGATGGACCCCTTCAACGGTGGGGAGACCTCGCCCGGCCCCGGGGTGCAGAGCGACGAGGAGATCCTGGACTGGGTCGCCAAGGAGGGCGAGACCGCCCTGCACCCGTCCTGCACCTGCAAGATGGGCACCGACGACACGGCCGTCGTCGACCCGGCGACGATGCGGGTCCACGGCCTGGAGGGGCTGCGTGTCGTGGACGCCTCGGTCATGCCGTACATCACCAACGGCAACATCTACGCCCCGGTGATGATGGTCGCCGAGAAGGCCGCTGACATCATCCTGGGCAACGAGCCCCTGCCGCCCTCGAAGGCGGAGTTCTACCGGCACCGGCCCGCCGGGGACGGGCAACCTCCCGAGCCGGTCTGAGTAGGTGTTTTTCGAACCTCAAAGCCGCAGGTATGGGTGTGCGGGTGGCGCGAGTCGCCGTTTCGCTTCGGTGACACCCGTGGGCGAGGATCTGCATGTGATGAAGGCGCTGGTGTCGGCGGCGCGGTCTCTGTGAGCGCGAGCCCGCCTCTATTGGGCGCTGGGGTCGGTCGAATCGGTCCGCGGCGCGGGCCGGACCAGCCCGCGGTAGGGAATGCCGCATTGCGCAACGCGAAGAGTTATACGCAACATCGTCCAGGGCGTATGTACGGCGGGTCAAGAATTGTCGGCCGCCTCGCCGGGTGGTGAATCAGCCCCGGCACGCCTCTTGACGTATGCCGGTTCGTGGGCAAGTGTGTTCCACCCCGAGCAATACGATGCGTGATACGCAACGGCGGTTCGGCGCGCGGCATTTCTGCACTTCGGCGGCGTTCGGCGCGGCGCGCTGGGCCATCGGAAGAGAGGCCGGTCGTGACCGTAATCAGGACAGAACTGCCGCCGCAGCGGGGCTCGTCCGGGGACGCGACCCCGGTCATCTCCGTACGCGGACTGTGGAAGGTCTTCGGCCAGAAGGCCGACCGGGTGCCCGGGTCGCCCGAGCTTCGCGATCTCGCCCCCCGTGAGCTCATGGAGCGCACCGGATGCACCGCCGCGGTCCGCGATGTCGCCTTCGACGTGTCCCCGGGCGAGGTGTTCGTCGTGATGGGCCTGTCCGGCTCGGGGAAGTCGACCCTGGTCCGCTGCCTCACCCGGCTGATCGAGCCCACGGCGGGCGAAGTGATCTTCGAGGGCGAGGACATCCGCGCCGCCGACGAGAAACGGCTGCGCGAGCTGCGGCGGCGCAAGTTCTCGATGGTCTTCCAGCACTTCGGGCTGCTGCCGCACCGCTCCGTGCTGGACAACGTCTCCTACGGTCTGGAGATCCGCGGCGTGAGCCGGGCGGAGCGCGGCAAGCGGGCGATGGAGGTCATCGAGCTGGTCGGCCTCTCGGGCTTCGAGAACTCCTACCCCGACCAGCTGTCCGGCGGTATGCAGCAACGCGTGGGACTGGCCCGCGCCCTCGCCGTCGACCCCGACGTCCTCCTCTTCGACGAGCCGTTCTCCGCACTCGACCCGCTCATCCGCCGGGACATGCAGAACGAGGTCATCCGGCTCCACCACGAGGTCGGCAAGACGATGGTGTTCATCACCCACGATCTCTCCGAGGCGCTGAAGCTCGGCGACCGCATCCTCATCATGCGTGACGGCCGGATGGTCCAGTGCGGTACGGGCGACGAACTGGTCGGCGCACCGGCCGACGACTACGTACGGGACTTCGTCGCCGACGTACCCCGCTCGGAGGTGCTCACCCTCCGCTGGATCATGCGCCCGGCGGAGAAGGACGAAGCGCTCGACGGGCCCGAGTTCGGGCCGGACGCCGTCGTCCGTGACGCCACTCGCGCGGTGCTCGCGTCCTCCGGACCGGTCAAGGTCGTCGAGGACGGCAAGCTGCTGGGCGTCGTCGGTGACGAGGAGATCCTGGAGATCGTCGCCGGTGCGGAGGGCGGTGAGTGATGGCGGCCCTCACCGAGACGGCCGCACGGGTGGCGTCCCCGCTGAGAGGAGGCCGGCGACTCGCCGTGGCCGGTGTCGTCGCGGCATGGGTGGTGCTGTGGCTGGTGCTCCGCGGCACCCATACCCTGGCCCTGGAGACCGCGGAACTCACGCCCCTGCACCGTGAGTTCAACGAGTTCAACGACGCCATCGGTGCCGATCGCAACAGCAATCCGCTGTTCCTCTACTTCTTCAACGAGATCCGGCTGGTCATCGACAGCCTCGTCACCTTTGTTCAGGGACTGGTCTCCCAGCCCGCGTTCGGGCTGCCCGTGCCGGCCATCGGCTGGCTGGGCGTCGTCGCCGTCGCGGGCTATGTCTCGTGGGCGTTCGGCAATGTGCGGGTCGCCCTGCTGGCGGTCGCCGGGTTCGTCTTCTTCGGCCTGCAGGGGCTCTGGCAGGAGAGCATGGACACCCTGGCCCTCACCCTGGCGGCGGTCTTCGTCTCCCTGCTCATCGGCATCCCGCTGGGCATCTGGGCCGGCCTTTCGGACCGGGTCAACCGCCTCGTCACGCCGGTCCTCGACTTCATGCAGACGATGCCGCCCTTCGTCTATCTGGCCCCGCTGACGCTGTTCTTCCTCATCGGCCCGGCGTCCGCCACGATCGCCACGTGCATCTACGCGGCCCCGCCCGCTGTCCGTATCACCGCGCACGCCATCCGCGAGGTGCCCGGGGAGACGGTGGAGGCATCCCGGTCGATGGGCTCGACGCGGCGGCAGACCCTGTTCAAGGTGCTGCTGCCGATGTCGAAGCGGACCATCGTCCTCGGCGTGAACCAGACCATCATGGCCGCGCTGTCCATGGTCACCGTCGCCGCGCTCATCGACGCTCCGGGGCTGGGGAAGACCGTCATCAAGGCCCTCGAAACCCTGGACGTGGGCACGGCCTTCAACTCCGGTCTGGCCATCGTCGTCATGGCCATCCTGCTCGACCGCGTGACCACGGCCGCGAGCGTACGGGTCGAAGTGACCCGTCGTACGGGAGCCCGGTTCCGTGCGTGGCGCAAACCGCTGCTGCTGGGCGGCGGTGTCGCCACCGCGGTCTGTGTCTTCCTCTCGCACACCTATGTGTGGGCCTCGGAGTTCCCGAACGACATCGACCTCGGCAGTGCCATCGCCCGTACCACGGACTCCGTCACCGCCTGGACCCGGGACAACCTCGCAGGGCTGACGGGCGGACTGCGGGACCTGGTCACCACGGTGCTGATCGACCCGTTCGAGGCGCTGCTGACCGGCTCGCCGTTCTGGCTCGTCGGTGCCGTGCTGGTGGTCGTGGGCACCCTGCTGGGCGGATGGCGTGCCGGCGCCACGGCGGCTGCCTGCACCGGGCTGATCGTCGCCTCGGGCTTGTGGCGGGACGCCATGACGACGCTCGCCGCCAGCCTCGTGGCCACCGTGATCGTGCTGGTGCTCGGTGTGGTCGTGGGGGTGTGGATGGGGCGCAGCGCGCTGGCCGACCGGCTGATCCGGCCGGGGCTCGACGCGGCACAGACCATGCCGCCGTTCGTCTATCTGGTGCCGTTCCTCGCTCTGTTCGACGCGACGCGGTTCACGGCGATCGTCGCCGCGATCGTCTACGCGGCCCCGGTGGCCATCAAGATCATCGCGGATGGGGTGCGGGCCGTCCCGCCGACCACCGTGGAGGCTGCGACCGCCGCCGGCTCCAACAGCTGGCAGATCATCACCAAGGTGCAGCTGCCGATGTCCCGCGCCTCCCTGACGCTCGCGACCAACCAGGGACTGATCTACGTGCTGTCGATGGTCGTGGTCGGCGGCCTCGTCGGCGCGGGTGCACTCGGCTACGACGTCGTCGCCGGGTTCACGCAGGGGGAGTTGTTCGGCAAGGGCCTGGCGGCGGGCCTGGCCATTGTGCTGCTCGGTGTCATGTTCGACCGCATCACGCAGGCGGCGGCGCGCCGGGCCGGAAGAGCGCCCCAAGGGCGTTGATGCAGAAGGGCAGGACACGTGGTGAAGAACGTCATGACAAGACACGCGCCGACCATCCGGCGCGGCGGACTGGCAGGACTGGCGGCGCTTGCCCTGGTACTCAGCGGCTGCGGTGGAGCGAAGGTCGGCGAGTCCGGGGACAAGGGCAGCGACGGGAAGTGCGGCGAGTTCAATCTCGCCATCAACCCGTGGGTCGGCTACGAGGCGAATGCCGCCGTCATCGCCCATGTCGCGGAGAAGGAACTCGGCTGTACGGTCAACAAGAAGGACCTCAAGGAAGAGGTTGCCTGGCAAGGATTCGGTACGGGTGAGGTCGACGCGGTGGTCGAGAACTGGGGCCACCCCGACCTGAAGAAGAAGTACATCGAGAACCAGAAGACCGCCGTTTCGGCCGGCGAGACCGGGAACAAGGGCGTCATCGGCTGGTACGTGCCGCCGTGGATGGCGAAGAAGTACCCGGACATCACCGACTGGAAGAACCTCAACAAATACGCCGGTCTCTTCAAGACCTCCGAATCCGGGAGCAAGGGCCAGTTGCTCGACGGCGACCCGTCGTTCGTCACCAACGACGGGGCCCTGGTGAAGAATCTGAAGCTGAACTACAAAGTGGTCTACGCGGGCAGCGAGGCCGCGCTCATCCAGGCCTTCCGCAAGGGGGAGGCGGAGAAGAAGCCCGTGCTCGGCTATTTCTACGAACCGCAGTGGCTCTTCTCGGAGATGAAGCTCGTCAAGGTCGACCTTCCGCCGTACAAGCAGGGTTGCGACGCGGACACCGAGAAGGTCGCGTGCGACTATCCCGAATACGCTCTCGACAAGATCGTGAGCAAGAAGTTCGCCGAATCCGGCAGCCCTGCCTACGACTTGGTGAAGAAGTTCAACTGGACGAACGAGGACCAGAACGTCGTGGCCCAATACATCGCCCAGGACAAGATGTCGCCCGAGAAGGCGGCGGAGAAGTGGGTGGAGGACAACCAGGGCAAGGTCGACGCCTGGCTTGGCAAGGACTGACCCGGCCGGGAATTCCGTAACAGCGCACAGGTACCCGGCGGCTGCTTTCGGCAGCCGCCGGGCACCGCTGTTTCAGGCCCTCGGCGGGTCCCTTTTTTCCGGGGCCCGACACCCCCTTGACACCGCCTTTGGGCGAGCGGCACTGTGAGTTGCGCAACCTGATGCACGTTGCGCACACAGCAACCATCCGTCGTTGGGTGTTGGAGGGGTCGCGATGGCGGGACCGCGAGTGGTCATCATCGGCGCCGGCGTCGTGGGAGCGGCCCTGGCCGATGAACTGTCCTCCCGGGGCTGGACCGAGGTGACAGTCGTCGACCAGGGGCCCTTGCCCGTCACCGGCGGTTCGTCGTCCCACGCGCCGGGCCTGGTCTTCCAGACCAACCCGTCGAAGACCATGACCGAGCTGGCCCGGTACACCGTGGAGAAGCTCAGCTCCCTCTCCGTCGACGGAGAGCCCTGCTTCCTCCAGGTGGGCGGCCTCGAAGTGGCCACCACCCCCGAGCGCCTCGCCGAACTGCACCGGCGCCACGGCTGGGTCACCGCCTGGGGCATCGAGGCCCGGCTGCTGGGCCCCGACGCCTGCGTGGAACTGCACCCGCTGCTCGATCGCCGGCGGGTGCTCGGCGGGCTGCTGATCCCCACCGACGGCCTGGCCAAGGCGGTCCTCGCTGTCGACGCCCAGCTCCGGGCCGCCTCCGGCCGCGGCGTCCGGTGCCTCGCCCGTCACGAGGTCCTCGACATCCGCACCGAGACCGACGAGGACGGCACCGATCGCGTCCGTGCCGTCGTCACCGATCACGGCGAGATCCCCGCCGACACCGTCGTGTGCTGCGCCGGGATCTGGGGCCCCAAGGTGGCCCGCATGGCGGGGATGGAACTGCCCCTGACTCCGCTCGCGCACCAACTCGCCTGGACGGGCCCGGTCCCCGTCCTCGCCGGTCAGAAGCAGGAGGCGGTCCGCCCGATCCTGCGCCACCAGGACGCCGATCTGTACTACCGCGACCGTCACGACCGGCTCGGCATCGGATACTACGGCCACCGCCCCATGCCCGTGTCCCCGGACGACATCGCCCCCGTCGACGCCGCCGAGCGGATGCCCTCCGTCCTGCGCTTCACCGAGGACGACTTCGCCGACGCGTGGACGGAGACTCAGGCGCTGCTGCCGGCGACGCGCGAGGCCAAGATCGAGGAAGGCATCAACGGGCTCTTCTCGTTCACCACCGACGGCATGCCCCTGCTCGGTGAGTCTCCCGACGTCAAGGGCTTCTGGGTCGCCGAAGCCGTATGGGTCACCCACTCCGCGGGGGTCGGACGCGCCATGGCCGAATGGCTCGTCGACGGCCACTGCAGCTCGTTCGACCTGCACGAGTGCGACGTCAACCGCTTCGAAGCGCACCAGCTCGCCCCCGACTACGTGCTGGCCCGGGGCTGCCGGAACTTCGAAGAGGTCTACGACATCATCCACCCGCTCCAGCCCCCCGGCGACCTCCGGCCCCTGCGCACCAGCCCCTTCCACGCACGGCAGCGGGAGCTCAACGCGTACTTCCTGGAGGCGTCCGGCTGGGAGCGGCCGCAGTGGTACTCCGCCAACGAACCCCTCCTGGCCCGCTGGGACGTCCCCGCTCCGGGCGACTGGGCGGCCCGCATGTGGTCACCGGTCGTCGGCGCCGAGGCTCTGGCGACCCGCGAGAGCGTGGCGATGTACGACATGACCGCGCTCAAGCGGCTGGAGGTGACCGGCCGTGGCGCGGCGTCGTTCCTGCAATCCATGACCACGGCCGACGTCGCCAAGTCCGTCGGCTCGGTCACCTACTCCCTGATGCTCGACCAGGACGGCGGTATCCGCAGCGACATCACCGTGGCGCGCCTGGGCCGGGACCGGTTCCAGATCGGCGCCAACGGCCCGCTCGACCTCGACTGGCTCACCCGCCACCTGCCCCGCGACGGCTCCGTGTCCGTCCGCGACATCACCTCCGGCACCTGCTGCATCGGCCTGTGGGGCCCCAAGGCCCGCGAGGTCCTCCAGCCGCTCGCCGACAGCGACTTCTCGAACCGGGGCCTTCGCTACTTCCGCGCCAAGCGGGCCCACATCGGCTCGGTCCCCGTCACCGCGATGCGCCTGAGCTATGTCGGCGAACTCGGCTGGGAGCTGTACACAGACGCCGACATGGGGCTGAAGCTGTGGGACACACTGTGGGAGGCGATGCGCCCGTACGACGGCATCGCCGCTGGGCGCGGAGCCTTCAACAGCTTGCGCCTGGAGAAGGGGTACCGCGCCTTCGGCACCGACATGACCTACGAACACGACCCGTACGAAGCGGGCCTGGCCTTCGCCGTCAAGCTCGACCAAGGCGACTTCATCGGCCGAGCCGCGCTGGAGGAGCGGATGACGGCGGTACGCCGCCGACTGACCTGTCTCACCATCGACGATCCGCGCGGTGTGGTCATGGGCAAGGAACCCGTCTACGACGGGGCGGCCTGCGTCGGATACGTCACCAGCGCCGCGTACGGCTACACGATCGGCAAGGGCATTGCCTACGCCTGGCTGCCCATCGGGGCTGCCGCGCCCGGACGCACCCTGCAGATCGGGTACTTCGAGCGTCGCGTTCCGGCCGTCGTCTCCGAGGAGCCGTTGTTCGACCCGTCGATGTCACGGCTGCGCGGCTGACCGACGCACGCCGACAGCCCCGTTCCGGCAGTCCCGTTCCGACCGTCCCGTACAGCCGTATCCGACAGCCCCGTTCCGACCGTCCCGTTCCGGCAGCCCCGGACAGCCGTTTCCGGCAGCCCGTTCCGGCAGCCGTATCCGACAGCCACCGCTCACCGAAGCAGGAGATCTCCGATGAGCCCGCTGAGCCCGCGCACCCCCGGTGCCGACCTCCCCGAGCACCCCGACGCGCTGTGGCGCACCCCCGAGCCCAAGCGCGCCTATGACGTCCTCATCGTGGGCGGCGGCGGACACGGCCTGGCCACCGCCCACTACCTCGCCAGGAACCACGGGATCACCGATGTCGCCGTCCTGGAACGGGGCTGGCTCGCGGGCGGCAACATGGCCCGCAACACCACCATCATCCGCTCCAACTACCTCTGGGACGAGAGCGCCGCCCTCTACGAGCACGCCCTCAAGCTGTGGGAGGGCCTGGAGGAGGAACTCGACCACCCCCTCCTGTTCTCCCAGCGCGGCGTGCTCAACCTCGCGCACAGCCTGCAGGACGTACGGGACAGCAGGCGCCGCGTCGAGGCCAACCGGCTCGGCGGCGTCGATGCCGAATGGCTCGATCCCCAAGGGGTCAAGGACGTCTGCCCGATCGTCAACATCTCGCCCGATGTGCGCTATCCGGTCCTCGGCGCCACCTACCAGCCCCGGGCCGGGATCGCCAAGCACGACCACGTGGCTTGGGGCCTGGCCCGGTCCGCCGACGCCGCTGGGGTCGACATCATCCAGAACTGCGAGGTCACCGGAATCGACGTACGCGGGGGCCGGGTGACCGGTGTCCGCACCTCACTCGGCCCGATCGCCGCGGGCAAAGTGGCACTCTGCGCGGCAGGGCACTCCTCCGTCCTGGCCGGAATGGCCGGGATCGACCTGCCCATCCAGAGCCACCCGCTGCAGGCGCTGGTCTCCGAATTGCTGGAGCCCGTGCACCCCACGGTCGTCATGTCCAACGCCGTGCACGTCTACGTCAGCCAGGCGCACAAGGGCGAACTCGTCATGGGAGCGGGCATCGACGCGTACAACGCCTACACCCAGCGCGGCGCCTTCCACATCATCGAACGCCAGATGGCCGCGGCGCTGGAGCTGTTCCCGGTCTTCGCCCGTGCGCACGTGCTGCGCACCTGGGGAGGCATCGTCGACGTCAGCCCCGACGCCTCGCCCATCCTCGGGCTCACCCCTGTGGACCACCTGTACCTCAACTGCGGCTGGGGGACCGGGGGTTTCAAGGCCACGCCCGGAGCCGGCTGGGTCCTGGCGCACACCATCGCCCACGACGAGCCGCACCCCTTGAACGCCCCCTTCTCGCTGATGCGTTTCACCACCGGCGCGCTCGTCGACGAGCACGGCGCAGCCGCCGTCGCCCACTGAGGACCGAGGACCTGCCGATGCTGCTGATCCCATGCCCCTGGTGCGGGCCCCGCGACGAAGCCGAGTTCCACTACGGCGGCCAGGCCCACGTGCCCTACCCCGACGACCCGGCGGCCCTCACCGACGAGGAGTGGGCCCGCTACCTCTTCTTCCGTGACAACCCCAAGGGGCCGTTCCCGGAGCGCTGGAGCCACGCGGCCGGCTGCCGCCGCTGGTTCAACGCCGTACGCGATACGGCCACGCACGAGATCCTCGCCGTCCACCGCGTCGGCGAACCGAGGCCGGTGATCCGATGACCTCGCAAGCACAACGGCGGCCCGCGGGGGGCCGGATCGCGCGCGAACAGCCCCTGCGCTTCCGCTTCGACGGCGTCGAGTACGAGGGCTTCCGCGGCGACACGCTCGCCTCCGCCCTTCTGGCGGGCGGCGTCCGCATCACCGGCACCAGTGTGCGGCTCGGTCGCCCGCGCGGGATCTTCGCGGCGGGCAGTGAAGAACCCAACGCAGTCGTCCAGATCGAGGCCCCCTTCCCCGAGCCGATGCTGCCCGCCACGACGATCGAGCTGTACGACGGGCTCCAGGCGAGGAGCCTTCCCGGTCGAGGACGCCTCGCAACGGAATCCGACCCGGCGCGGTACGACACTGTGCACGCCCACTGCGACCTGCTGGTCGTCGGTGCGGGCCCGGCCGGCCTCGCCGCGGCGGCGGCCGCCGCACACAGCGGGGCCCGCGTCATCCTCGCCGACGATCAGCACGAGCCGGGCGGAAGCCTGCTCGGGTCCGTCGACGCCGGAGCCCGTGACGGCGGCCGTGAAGCCTCGCCCGAGGGGGCCGGGTTGCTCGACTGGGTGGCCGCCGTCGAGGGAGAACTCGACGCGGCACCGGAGGTCCGCGTACTGCGTCGCACCACCGTCTTCGGCTACTACGACGACAACTACCTCCTCGCCGTAGAGCGCCGCACCCACCACCTCGGCGACCGCGCGCCCGCCCACGTCTCGCGCGAGCGCGTCTGGCGGATCCGTGCGCGGCGCGTGGTCCTCGCGACGGGCGCCCACGAGCGCTCGATCGCGTTCGAGGGCAACGACAGGCCCGGCGTCATGCTAGCCGCCTCGGCCCGCACGTATGCGGTCCGCTACGGCGTCCTCCCAGGGCGCCGGGCCGTCGTCTGCACCACCAACGACAGCGCGTACGACGCCGCGCTCGCCCTGGCCGCGGCGGGCGTCGAGATCGCCGCGATCATCGACTCCCGCCCGGCACCGGGCCCCGCCGCCGCGCGTGCGGCCGAGGCCGGCATCGAGGTGCTGCACGGATACGCCGTCACCGCGGCGACCGGCGATCCACACGTGACGTCGGTGACCGCCCGGCCCCTGGGCGAAAACCCGGCGCCGGCACGGGAGTTCACCGCCGACCTGCTCCTCGTCTCCGGCGGCTGGAACCCCGTCGTGCACCTCTTCAGCCAGGCGGGCGGGAGCCTGCGATACGACGACGTGCTCGGCGCGTTCGTCCCCGGCAGCTGCCGCCAGGCCGTACGCGTCGCCGGTGCGGCCCGTGGCGTCCTCGGTCTCGGCGCGGCCCTGGCGGACGGCGCGGAAGCCGGCGCCAGTGCTGTCGGGGCCGAGGGGTTCACGGCGGCCGGCACACGGTCAGGACCCGGAGCCGGTGGCGTACCGGTGCCGACCGCCGAAGTCCGTGACGAACCCGTGTCGCCCGCCGCGCACCTGTGGCACGTCCCGGGCGCCGATCCCGTCCTCAGCTTCGTCGATCTGCAACGCGACGTCACCGTCGCCGATCTCGCCCGCGCGACCGGCGCTGGCCTGCGGTCCATGGAGCACATCAAGCGCTACACCACGGCCGGCACGGCGCACGACCAGGGCAAGACCTCGGGCGTGCTGGCGAGCGGCGTCGTCGCGCAGCTCCTCGGCACCGATGCCGCCGCCCTCGGCACGACCACCTTCCGCGCCCCGTACACCCCGGTCTCCTTCGCCGCGCTCGCCGGGCGCGACCGCGGTGCCCTGCACGACCCCGTACGCGTCACGGCCCTGCACGAGTGGCATGTCGCGCAAGGCGCCCTGTTCGAGAACGTCGGACAGTGGAAGCGGCCGTGGTACTACCCGCGCGCCGGCGAGGACATGGCGGTGGCGGTCGGGCGCGAGTGCCGCGCGGCCCGCGAGGGTGTCGCGTTCATGGACGTCTCCACCCTCGGCAAGATCGACGTCCACGGCCCGGACTCGGGCATCTTCCTGGACCGGCTCTACACCAACATGATGAGCACGCTGAAGACCGGCATGATCCGCTACGGCGTACTGTGCCGCCCCGACGGCATGGTCTTCGACGACGGCACCGTCATCCGTCTCGCCGAGGACCACTTCCTGACCTCGACCACCACCGGCAACGCCGCCGCCGTCCTGGACTGGATGGAGGAGTGGCTCCAGACCGAGTGGCCGTATCTACGGGTGCACTGCACCTCCGTCACCGAGCAGTGGGCCACCGTCGCCCTCGTCGGACCCCGCTCGCGCGACGTGCTCGCCGCCCTCGCTACCGGCCCGGCCGTCGACGCCGCGAGCTTCCCCTTCATGGCATGGCGGGACGCAGTCGTCGCCGGCATCCCCGCGCGCGTGTGCAGGATCAGCTTCTCCGGCGAACTCGCCTACGAGATCAATGTCCTGCCGTGGGACGCCCTTGCACTGTGGGAGGCACTCGAGGACGCCGGGCAACCGCTCGGCATCACGCCGTACGGCACCGAGACCATGCACGTTCTGCGCGCCGAGAAGGGCTATCCCATCGTCGGTCAGGACACCGACGGAACCGTCACCCCGCAGGACCTCGGGATGGGGTGGGTGGTGTCGCGGAAGAAACGCGACTTCATCGGCAAACGCTCCTACGCACGTGCCGACACCAGCAGGCCCGACCGCAAACACCTCGTGGGCCTTCTGCCGGACGACTCCGGCACGCTGCTGCCCGAAGGCACCCACCTGGTGGCGCACGACACGCTTCCGGAGCCGCCCGTGCCCACGCTCGGACACGTCACCTCCAGCTACCGCAGCGCCGCTCTCGGCCGCACCTTCGCGCTCGCGCTCGTCAAGGGCGGCCGGGAGCGCATCGGCGACCGGCTGTTCGCACCCGTCGGGGACGCGCTGGTCCCGGTCACGGTCACCGGTCCCGTTCTCTACGACCCCGAGGGGGCACGCCGTGACGGTTGAGACGACGACGGCCGGGATCAACCCGACCGGAACCACCACCCGCCGCAGCCCGCTGGACCGGCATCACGCCCGGTTCGCTGCCGCCACTCGCGCGTCCGGAGGCGCGGTCCGCCTGGCGGAGTTCCCCTTCCTCACACAGTTCTCGGTGCGCCTGGATCCCAAGGGGCCTGCGGGCGACACGGTCGGACCGGCTCTGGGCGTAGAGCTTCCCCTGGAGCCCAACACCCTCGTCCGGGGCGGGGAATCGGCCGTCCTCCGGATGGGCCCGGACGAATGGCTCGTCGTCGGACCGCCCGGAGCCGGGGACGACCTGCGGGAGCGGCTGCGGGCGGCCTCGGAGTGCCCGGCAGCCTCCGTCGTGGACGTCTCCGCCCAGCGCACCACGCTGCTCGTGGGCGGTGCGCGGTCGCGCGATATGCTGGAGCGCGGCTGTTCGCTCGATCTGCACCCCCGGTCGTTCGGCGCGGGGCGCTGCGCGAGCACGATCCTGGCCCGCACGCAGGTCGTGCTCGCCGCGCGCGATGCGCACAAGCCCGGCTTCTGGGTGCTGGTGCGCTCGTCGTTCGCGGGCTATCTGGGCGACTGGCTGCTGGACGCGGCGACGGAGTACACGGGCCCGCTCGCCTTCTGACCAGGGCCGGCGAAGGAGCAGCGCCCCATCAGGCCCGCGACAGCCGCCGGCCCGACGACGGTCGGGCGCGCTCCGCCCTGCGGGCCTCGCGCCGCGCCCTGCGCCTCTCGCGCCGCAACGCCCGCGCCGTACTGCTCGGCTCCGAGACCACACCGTGCCGCTGGTTCCACACCTGCCGGGTCACCCAGACGTCCAGCACGCTCCAGGTGGCGACCACCGTGCTCGCGACCGCGCCCAGCACGGCCGGAAACGCGAACCACGAGCCCGCGAACGTACAGAGGACGGCGACCATGGCCTGAACCAGGGTGAGGGAGGTGATGATCCAGGCCCGCACCGCGGCCGAGCGGACAGGATCTGGCATCCGTGGCCGTACGGCCGGCTCGACGGTCCACAGCGAACGGCGCCCCCCGCCTCCGAAGCCGCTCTCCTCGGCGCCAACGCCGTCCACCATGTCCGGTTCCGTCATCATCCGGCTCACTCCCCTCAACCAGGATCACGAACGGGGGGAGACCTGAGGTTCCCGTTGAAGGCGTCTTTCCGCGAACCTGTGGTTCCAACCGCCGAGTCCGGGCCGGTCGGTACGACCCGTGCCCAAGGGACGGATGTCCCGCCATGGCCCGACAACGACGGATGAGAGCCTCCGATGACATAGGTGAACGTCCGGACGGGTCTTCGAGATGACCGGGAGGCAGTAGTAGGCTCGCGCCGCTTGTGGAAACGGAATCCGAGCCGGAACACCGCCCCGCGTGCCGGGGTCGACGTAGGGGAGGCCATGCGCTTTCGCGGGAAGTCCATCCGCAGGAAGATCGTGGGGCTGCTTCTGGTGCCGCTGGTGTCCTTGACCTCCATCTGGGCGTTCGCCACGGTGATCACGGGCCGTGAGGCCAAGCAACTCCTCGACACCGCCCAGGTCGTGGACGAGCTGGGCTTCCCGGCCGAGGACACCGTACAGATGCTCCAGCAGGAGCGCAGGCAGACCCTGGTACATCTCGCCGACCCCCGGAGATCGGACGGGCTCTCCCGGCTGCACCGCCATGAGGCGGCCACCGACAGGGTCGTGGACCGGCTGCGCGGCAACGCCCGTGACAGCGACGTCCGCGCCGGCATGGGCGACGACGTCGACCTGCGGCTGAACAATCTGCTCGACGGGCTCGAGGGGCTGGAGACCCTGCGCGCCAAGGTAGAGGAAGGCACGGTTTCCCGCCCGTACGCCTTCGCCGCGTACAACGCGCTCATCGACCCGGCCTTCGAGTTCCTGAACGCCCTGCACGCCCTCGATGACGCCGAGATGGACAAGCAGGGCAGAGCGATCGTCGGGATCACCCGCGCCCGCGAGGAGCTCTCCCGTGAGGACGCCCTGCTCGCCTCGGCGCTCGCCGCGGGCCGGATGAGCCAGCGCGACCAGCGGGCCTTCTCCGACCTCGTGGCCAACCGCAAGCTCATCTACGCCACCGACCTCCCGGTGCTCCCTGCCGAGGAGGCCGCCGTCTTCGAGAAGTACTGGAACGGCCCCGACACCGTCGACCTGCGGGGCGACGAGGAGCGGGTGATCAACGCTCCTCCCGATGACGCCCTCGACGGCATCAACGCCGAGCGCTGGCAGGCCGCTTCCAGCACCGTTCTGGACGCGCTGGACCGCATGGGCGCCGACGCGGGCCGCGACTACCAGGACCGTGTGCAGCCCGTCGCCGTCGGCGTTCTGATCCAGGCGGCTGTCGCCGGTGTCCTGGGCTTCGCCGCCGTGCTCGTCTCGGTCATCGTCTCCGTCCGCATCGGCCGCGGCCTGGTCCGCGACCTGTCCAGGCTGCGCAAGGAGGCCCACGAGGTCTCGGGCGTACGGCTGCCCAGCGTGATGCGCCGCCTGGCCGCGGGGGAGCAGGTCGACGTCGAGACCGAGGCGCCGCGCCTGGAGTACGGCCAGGACGAGATGGGACAGGTGGGCAAGGCCCTCAACACCCTGCAGCGCGCCGCCCTGGAGGCCGCCGTCCGCCAGGCTGACATGCGGCGCGGTGTCTCCGAGGTCTTCGTCAACCTCGCCCGCCGCAGCCAGGTCCTTCTGCACCGCCAGCTCACCCTCCTCGACGCGATGGAGCGGCGGACCGAGGACACCGAGGAGCTGGCGGACCTGTTCCGCCTCGACCACCTCACCACGCGTATGCGCCGCCACGCCGAGGGCCTGGTGATCCTCTCCGGCGCCGCCCCCTCCCGGCAGTGGCGCAAGCCGATCCAGCTCATGGACGTCGTACGCGCAGCCGTGGCCGAGGTCGAGGACTACGAGCGCGTCGAGGTACGGCGCCTGCCGCGGATGGCGGTGACCGGTCCCGCCGTCGCGGATGTCACGCACCTCATCGCCGAACTCCTGGAGAACGCCACGGTGTTCTCGCCTCCGCACACCGCGGTCCAGGTCCTCGGTGAACGCGTCGCCAACGGCTTCACGCTCGAAATCCACGACCGCGGACTGGGCATGGCCCCCGACGCCCTCCTCGACGCGAACCTCAGGCTCGCCGAGACTCCCGAGTTCGAACTCTCCGACACCGACAGGCTCGGCCTTTTCGTCGTCAGCCGGCTCGCCCGCCGCCAGGGCGTCCGCGTCTCGCTGCAGACCTCTCCGTACGGCGGCACCACCGCGGTCGTCTTCATCCCGGCGGCGCTGCTCACCGACGCCCCGGGCGACGAGTCGCCGGACGACCGGGAGCCCGAGGAGGCGGCCGGCGAGCACGAGCCGCCGCGCGACCCGCTCACGACGCTGGCCCAGGTCCCCCTCCCGATGGCCGGGACGCCGAGTACGGAACCCGTGCTCGACGGCCCCGTGGAACTCGAGGCCCCCGTATCCGCCCTGGACGATGACGACGACGAGGGCCTCATCTTCCGCGGTCGCTCCGCCGAGCGCGAGGCATGGCGCGGACGGCGGCTCCGCCGGGGCGGCGTTCCCGCCGGGCGCTCGGGGGAGCGCCACGCGTGGCGCGGCGACGAGGGGGCCGGCCGGGCCGTCGGCGAGGAGACCCGCGACGCCAGCGGGCACGAGCAGGTCCCCGACAACGACGGTCCCGAAGTGACGCGCCCGGGCGGCCAGATGCCGCTGCCCCGCCGTACCCCGCCCGTCCTGGTCTCCGACCACGGCCGGCCGGTGGACGCGAGGGACCCCCGCGCCGCCGCGTCCCCTTCGCGCGGCAGGACCGAGGTGTCGCGCGAGGGGACCCGGGAATCGCCGTCGGAACCCGCGGAGCCCACCTCGACGACCGTGGGAGGGCTGCCCCGTCGCGTACGGCAGGCCAGCCTCGCTCCACAGCTCAAGACCGATCCCGCACAGCACATCGGCAAGCGGCAGTCCCGGCCCGCGGAGAGCGGACCCGAGCGCGATGCCGAGGAGGTGAGGGCTCGCATGGCCTCGCTCCAGCGTGGCTGGCAGCGCGGCCGGGCCTACAACGGCGAGGACACCGGGTCCGGTCGGGCCCACCCCGGACGGGACAATGGATCCGGCCGGGACACGGCACCAGGAACGACACCCGAGGGGGACGGTCGATGACAGCACCGGCACACAACGCCGCGACGGGAGTGGCGGGTCAGCTCAATTGGCTCCTCGACGAGCTGGTCGACCGGGTGGGCAGCATCCGCAAGGCGCTCGTGCTGTCCGGCGACGGGCTGGCCAAGGGCACCTCGAAGGACCTGACCCGGGAGGACGGCGAGCACCTGGCCGCTGTCGCGTCGGGCTTCCACAGCCTCGCCAAGGGCGTGGGGCGCCACTTCGCCGCCGGTGACGTGCGGCAGACGGTCGTCGAGCTGGACGACGCGTTCCTGTTCGTCACAGCGGCCGGCGACGGAAGCTGTCTCGCGGTGCTCGCCGACGCGGACTCCGACGTCGGCCAGATCGCGTACGAGATGACGCTCATGGTCAAGCGGGTCGGCATTCACCTGGGCACCGCTCCGAGGAGCGGACCCGGGTACGCCGCCGGGGGGTGACGAGGCGCCATGGCGGAACACGGGGGAAACGGACACGACGGCGGCCCGGGGAAGGGCGGCCGGGAGGAGGGGCGTAGCACGGCTCACTGGTTCGACGACGCGGCGGGCCCGGTCGTACGGCCGTACGCCATGACGCGAGGCAGGACCCGCAGCGCGGCCGAGGACCGACTCGACCTCATCGCGGTCGTCGTCGCCGAGTCGCGGAGCGGTGTGGACGACGCCCAGGACGCCGCGGACCACGCGCTGTCTCCCGAGCACCTGGACATCGTCGACCGCTGCCGGGAGGTGCCGCAATCGGTGGCGGAGCTCGCGACCGACCTCGACCTCCCGGTCGGCGTCGTCCGCGTGCTCATCGGCGATCTGCTGGACGAGGACCTCGTCCATGTCTCGCGGCCGGTCCCGCCTGCCGAGCTGCCGGACGAGAGCATTCTGCGCGAGGTGATCGACGGTCTGCGGGCGCTGTGACACGGCCTGCGGCGCGGGGCAGCGGCGCCGCCCCTGCGATCCGCGGCGCCCGGTCGTCGAGACCCGCGGCTCCGTTCATGCTACGGGCCGGGCCTCGACCGCCGAGCGCAGTTCCTGGTGGCCGCCAGTGGCGATCATGCGGACCTCGGCGCGGTCGCTGATCTCCGCCCGGACGATCCCCGTGTCGTCGGCGTAGACCGGGTGTCCGCCGGGGCCGCTGCGGTCGGTCCGGTGCACCAGCACGACATCCTCGCCGGTTTCGGCCGAGGGCGCCGAGACATCGGAATGCTCGAACACAAGTTCGTATTCTTCCGCTTGCCGCATGACGCCCTCCTGTTCCGCGAACCCCCACGTGGTGCTGAGACCAGACTGCACGGAATAGGGCATTGGGCACAAATTACTGCTGGATTCCCCGGCCCGCGCCACGGGAATCCGGGGATTCGGCTACGGAGTGTGCTCCGCCTGTATACGGTACGTCGGGCGCTGCGGCGTGCGATGTGCGATGTGCAGCGTGCTGCGGAACGGCAGAGCGCCAGCGGTTCGCCCGGCGACACGTGCCGTGGCGCCCCGGTGCGACGCGACCGGCGGTCATGAGTTTGCGTGCACGATGTCGGGCGCGTGAAGGATCCGGTCGCTTCGCGGACCTGGGAAGCCCGCACGGACACGCCGCCGCTACAGTCCTCCCCGAAGGATCTCCGTACAGCGAAGTGAGAGAGCCATGGTCTTCGGGCGCTCCGAGCGGCGCCGCACGTCTCCTGCCGAACCGGTGACCCTCAAGATCCTGGTGGCGGGCGGCTTCGGCGTCGGCAAGACGACCCTGGTCGGTGCGGTCAGCGAGATCAAACCGCTGCGCACCGAGGAACTGCTCACCGAGGCGGGCCGTCCCGTCGACTCGCTCGACGGCGTGGAGTCCAAGTCCACGACCACCGTGGCGATGGACTTCGGCCGGATCTCCCTCCGCGACGACCTGGTGCTGTACCTCTTCGGCACGCCCGGACAGGACCGCTTCTGGTTCCTGTGGGACGAGTTGGCGCGGGGGGCGCTGGGCGCCGTCGTGCTCGCGGACACCCGCCGCCTCGGCGACTCCTTCGCCGCCGTCGACTACTTCGAGCGTCGCGGCATCCCCTTCACGGTCGCCGTCAACTGCTTCGACGGGGCGCAGCGCTACGCGCCGGAGACCGTGCGGGACGCGCTCGCCCTGGACTCCCGTGTGCCCCTCGTCCTGTGCGACGCCCGGGAGCGGGAGTCGGCGAAGGACGTGCTGATCTCGGTCGTCCAGCACGCACTGGAGACCGGCGCGGGCCACCCACAGCCCGCGGCCACTTGACGGACGCGGGCCGCGAACTGCAGGACTCCGTCGGGCCTCGAACCGCGCGGGCGCGGGCAGGGCTCCGACGCCCCTCGGGCCGCGGACTGCAGGACTCCGATGGGCCCCCGCACTTCCGCCGGACTCCGATGGGCCCCCGCACTTCCGCCGGACTCCGGCGGGCCCCCGCACTTCCGCCGGACTCCGGCGGGCCGCCCGCACTTCCGCCGGACTCCGGCGGGCCGCCCGCACTTCCGCCGGTATGTCGGAGTCTTGCGGCCACTCGGAGAGGGCCTACGCCCCATCCTCCTCCAGCCAGCCGAAGCTGCGCTCAACGGCCTTGCGCCAGTTGGCGTATTCGCGCTCGCGCGTCTGCGGCTCCATGCGCGGCTCCCACTGCTGGTCGCGCTTCCAGTGCGTCCTGAGCTCGTCCAGGTCCTGCCAGACGCCCGTGGCGAGTCCGGCCGCGTACGCGGCGCCCAGACACGTCGTCTCGGAGATCACCGGCCGGATGACCGGCACCCCGAGCACGTCCGACTGATGCTGCATCAGCAAGATGTTGGCGGTCATGCCGCCGTCCACCTTCAACGTCGTGATCTGCACGCCCGAGTCCTGGTACATCGCGTCCACCACCTCGCGCGTCTGCCAGCTCGTCGCCTCCAGCACGGCCCGTGCCAGATGCGCCTTCGTCACGTACCGCGTCAAGCCCGTGACCACACCCCGGGCGTCGGAGCGCCAATAGGGCGCGAACAGGCCGGAGAAGGCCGGGACGATGTACGCGCCGCCGTTGTCCTCGACGCTCGCCGCCAGGGTCTCGATCTCGTCCGCGGAGCCGATGATGCCGAGCTGATCGCGGAACCACTGCACCAGGGCGCCCGTGATCGCGATGGCACCCTCGAGGCAGTACACCGGCTGCTCGCCGCCGAGTTGGTATCCCATCGTCGTCAGCAGCCCGCTCTTGGACGGTACGGGCCGGTTGCCGGTGTTGAGGAGCAGGAAACTGCCCGTGCCGTAGGTGTTCTTGGCCTCGCCGACGCCGTAGCAGGTCTGGCCGAAGACGGCTGCCTGCTGGTCGCCGAGCGCGGAGGCCACCGGGACGCCCGCGAGCTGGCCGATGGCGGTGCCGTAGACCTCGGCCGAGGAGCGGATCTCCGGCAGGACCGCCTCGGGGACGTTAATCGCCGCGAGGATGGCCGGATCCCACTGCAGCGTCTCCAGATTCATCAGCATCGTGCGGCCCGCGTTGGTCACGTCGGTGACATGCACCCCGCCGTCCGTGCCGCCCGTGAGGTTCCAGATGAGCCAGGAGTCGATCGTCCCGAACGCGATGTCGCCGTTCTCCGCGCGGGCGCGCAGACCGGGGACGTTGTCCAGCAGCCAGGCGGCCTTCGGGCCCGAGAAGTAGCTGGCGAGCGGCAGACCGGTGGCGTCGCGGAAGCGGTCCTGGCCGTCCGTGCCGCCGAGTTCGTTGCACAGCGCGGCCGTCCTGGTGTCCTGCCAGACGATCGCGTTGTGCACCGGTTTCCCGGTCTTCCGGTCCCACAGCACGGTGGTCTCGCGCTGGTTGGTGATGCCCAGCGCGCTCAACTGGTCCGCGCGCAGGCCCGCGTTGGCGAGTGCGCCTGCGACCACCGCTTGCACCTTCGACCAGATCTCGGTCGCGTCGTGCTCGACCCAGCCGGGCTTCGGGAAGATCTGCCGGTGCTCGCGCTGGTCGACGGCGACGATCGCGCCGCCCTGATCGAAGATGATGCAGCGACTGGACGTGGTGCCCTGGTCGATGGCGGCGACGTACGTGTCCGTCATGAACGTCTCCTGACTGGGAGGCTGGGAAGGCTGTTCGGATACGGCGCGCGGCCGGCCGGACGGCGGCACACGGCCTGCCCGCGGGCGCTCGTGGCCCGCCCACGGGCGGAGCGGAGCGCGATTCGGGGCTCAGAACGCCACGTTGAAGATCAGGCCGGACAGCAGCGCGCCGATCAGCGGGCCTGCCACCGGCACCCACGCGTACCCCCAGTCGGAGGTGCCCTTCCGTGGGATGGGCAGCACCGCGTGGACGATGCGGGGGCCGAGGTCGCGCGCCGGGTTGATGGCGTAGCCCGTGGGCCCGCCGAGGGAGAGCCCGATGCCGACGACGAGGAAGGACACGATGAGGATCGTGGTTCCGGATTCGCCCAGGCCCTTGGTGAGGCCGAAGGCCAGGAGCGGCAGCACCAGGCCTATGGTCGCGATGATCTCGGTCAGGAGGTTGGCCACCGGGTTCCGGATCTCCGGGATGGTGGAGAAGATCCCCAGCGTGGGCTGGTCGTTGGCGCGGAACTGCGCCATGTACGTGAGCCAGGTGAGCGCCGCCCCGAGGGCCGCGCCGAGAATCTGGCCGAGGATGTAGAGCGGCACCTTGTCCCACTCGCCGGTGTCGGTGGCGATGCCGACCGTCACCGCCGGGTTGAGATGGGCTCCCGAGAGCGGAGCCGCGGTGTAGGCACCGGCCATGACGCCGAAGCCCCAGCCGAAGGCGATGACGATCCACCCGGAGGCCTTGGCCTTCGAGTGGTTGAGCGTGACGGCGGCGCAGACGCCTGCGCCGAACAGGATCAGGATCGCGGTGCCGATGAGCTCACCGACGAATATGTCTCCGTTAGAGAATTCCATTGCGGCTCCCAGTCCTCGCCCGGGGCGTGTGGCGCCCCGGTCCTCCGTGCGGGTGTGTTCTCCCGTGCCGGCGGAGAGCCTGCGGCGGGGGAACCCCAGCCCCGCCCGGCGTCCGCGACGAGCGTGCCAACACAGCGGAATCGCCCATGGACAAGGGCCCGGCTGCCACCGGAGCCGGCGGCCGGCGTACGGCGATGCCGACTGACATCCGGAAGTGTTCACCGGCGCTGTAGGGGCGTCAAGGTGGCCGACAGCACCCGCGTGGTACGTGCGCGCTCCGGCGCGAACGCGCCCGCCCGTACGGCATGCGCTCCGCGTACGAGCGTCAACTCCCCTCGCATGCAAGGGCGTTGGAGTACGGCAGGGATCGGCCTCCGGCCGGGACACAGGGTGTGACGACGGTTGCCATGTGTGACGACGGTTGCCATGTGTGACGACGGTTGCCATGTGTGACGACGGTTGCCATCCGTGCCCGGGGAGGAGCGGGTCCACTCCCCGCCGCAGCTCGTACCGCGACCGGCGGGCCGGGCACCCGACTTCCCCCGAGCAGCGCCTTGGCCGTCTGCTTGAATGCCGGCCAGGCCGCGGCCCGCTGATGTCCCGGCCACGCGCCCCGCGGCACATACCACGGTGGCCGCGACATGGTGACGGTCGGTTCAGCGGACGGCGACGACCGACGAGCCGTGCCCGAACAGCCCCTGGTTCGCGGTGATTCCCACGCGCGCACCCGGCACCTGGCGGTCCCCCGCCGTACCGCGCAACTGCCAGGTGAGCTCGCAGACCTGTGCGATGGCCTGGGCCGGGACCGCCTCGCCGAACGAGGCGAGTCCACCGCTCGGATTGACGGGCACGCGGCCGCCGAGCGCCGTCACACCGTCGTGCAGCAGACCGGCGGCCCCGCCCGCGGCGCACAGCCCCAGATCCTCGTACCACTCCAACTCCAGCGCCGTGGACAGGTCGTAGACCTCCGCGAGCGACAGGTCCTCGGGACCGAGGCCCGACTCCTCGTACGCGGCCCGCGCGATCGACTCCCGGAAGCCGACGGGCGCCGGTGCCACGGCGGCCGCGGAGTCGGTGGCGATGTCGGGGAGATCCGGCACGGTCCTCGGGTAGGTGGGTGACACCGTGGAGACGGCCCGGACGCGGACCGGGTTCGCGGCCCCGTGGCGCCGCGCGAAGTCCATACCGCTGAGCACCAGGGCCGCCCCGCCGTCCGAGGTCGCGCAGATGTCCAGCAGCCGGAGGGGGTCGGCGACCACGGCGGAGGCGGCGACGTCGTCGGCGCTGACGGCTCTGCGGTAGCGGGCGTTGGGGTTGAGGACGCCCGCGGCGGCGTTCTTCACCTTGACCCGGGCGAAGTCCTCGGGCGTCTCGCCGTACAGTGCCATACGGCGGCGGGCGTAGAGCGCGAAGTAGGTCGGGTTCGTGGCGCCGAGGAGGCGGAAGCGCAGCCAGTCCGGGTCGTCGGGCCGGTCGCCGCCGGCCGGGGCGAAGAAGCCCTTGGGCGCCGCGTCCGCGCCGACGACCAGGACGACATCGGCCATCCCGGAGAGAATCTGCGCGCGGGCAGTGGAGATCGCCTGGGCGCCGGATGCGCAGGCGGCGTACACGCTGGTCACCCGCGACCCCTGCCAGCCGAGCGCCTGCGCGAACGTGGCGCCTGCGACATAGCCGGGATATCCGCCGCGCACCGTGTCCGCACCGACCACCGACTGCACATCGCCCCAGCCGATTCCGGCGTCGGCGAGAGCGGCACGGGCGGCCGCCGTTCCGTAACTGACGAAGCTGCGGCCCCACTTGCCCCACGGGTGCATTCCGGCACCGAGCACCGCCACGTCGCCGGTCACGAGCGCTTCTCCCGCTCGCGACCCGGTACGGGCCCCGACCGCCCGTTGTCCGGTACCGGCCGCCAGTGCCAGGTTGTCCGGACGTGGTCCTCGTCCTCGTCGAGGACACCGGGCACGACTTCGACCTCCATGCCCACCGCCAGATCGGCCACGGTGACACCCGGCGCGGCCTGCCCCAGCACAATCATGCGCTCGGCCTCCAGCTCGACCGCGACGAGCGTGTAGGGCTCCCATTCCCGGCCGGGATCGGAGACGTACGGCGCGGGCGGCCGGTAGCGGCCATCGCTGTACGACCAGACCCTGCCGCGAGGGGACAGTGCCACCTCGGCCAACTCGGTGCCCGCACAGGCGGGGTTGCGGCAGAAGTCGTCCTCACGGGGGAAGAAGACGGCGGTGCACGCGGTGCAGCGGGTGCCGAGCAGCCGGAAGCCGTCGTCGTCCTCCCTGAACCAGCCAGTCACGACGGGCGAACGAGCGCGTGCCACGAGACCTCCCCGGGAGCTGCTTTCTGACGGCGCGTCAGAAGTGTGCCATGCGGAGCCGGGGAGAGGAATCCCGCGCCGCACGGGGGAGGCGGGTACGGCGCGCGGGGGCGCGGTAGGCCGCGCGGACGGCGAGGGCCGTGGGCAGTGACCGGGGGGCGGGGCAGGGCGTACGGTGCGACGGCATACCGGGGGCGCCGCGAAGGTTCCCGCCCGTTGGAACGGCCGCAGGCCCGTGCGCGCTCAGCCGGCGTTCTCGGCGAGCCATTTGGCCGCGATCTCCGCGAGCTCGTCGTCCCGCCCGGCGAGCATCATCCGGATCATCTGCGCGTCGCCGCGCAGCGACCAGCCGGGGTGGCCGAAGGTGGCCGGGTTGTTCTTCTCGATGAGGAAGTGCGCGGGCCAGGCCGTGCCGTAGCCGATCACGGGAAGCCCGAGCAGATAGCGCCTGCGCCCGGAGAGCAAGCCGTAGGCGCTCACGGTGAGGCCCGAGAGCGTGCCGGCGAGATGAAGCCAGCGCGTGGCGGCCTTGGAGTGCATGGCGACGTAGTACGGCCAGAAGTGCTCGTACGAATCGAACGTCCGCTGTGTCATGTCCGCACCGTAGTGCAGGGAAGGGGGTCCGACGAGAGGCGGCCCATCGACCGGCCACGCTGTGCGCCGGGATACGGCACGGGGGATTCCACCTGCGAAAACGGGTGACGTACGGGAACGGTCGGCCGGATTTGCCGGGCCCGTGCCGCCCGAGGGAATCAGGCCCTTGACTCGCGGCGAATATGGAGGAAAATTCTCAATACACCAGAAAACCGGAAGAGAGCCGCACCGCCGGTGGAGACGTCCCCGGTTCGAGTGACCCGCTTGACGGCTCTGGCTAGGCCCCCGGCAGATCCTCTCGATCCCGGAGTTCTCGGTGACGACCGAGGCCGATGGAATCGGGAAGGACTACCGGGGACTGCATGTGTTCCGGCCCCACATGGGAACGGCCCTTCGCTGCTTCGAGGAGCGAAGGGCCTTTGTGGTGCCGGGAACTCCGGCGTCCTGGTCGCGGATGGACACCGTCACGATGGGTGTCGTCACGATGGGTGTCGTCACGATGGACACGGCCGCTGATGGACAACAGTGACGGCAGAGGCTCATGTCGTGCATGTCCTGCATGTCATACATACGTTTCAGTGGTGCTGGAGGGGCCCTCGTGACACGGGGAAATCGAAGTAGGTGTCAGGGAAGAGCTCCGGTTTGTGGGTGAAGTGCCACCACTCCTCCGGCAGATTGACGAAGCCCACCTTCTCCAGGGTTTTCTTGAGCAGCATGCGGTTCGCACGCTGCTCACCCTTGATGCGGGGGTCCATGGTGTGCGAGAGGGTGTCGAAGCAGTCGAAGCCGGTGCCCATGTCGACGGAGTTGTCGGGGAAGCGCTCGTCCCGCGGCGCGTAGCAGGGGACAAGAGGCTCGCCCGGCACATAGGGGCGGGTTGGTCCGGCCGGGAGCTTCACGATGGTCACATCCAGCGTGCTGCCGCGGCTGTGGCCCGACTTTTCCGCGATATAACCGTCCTCGAACAAACGGGACTTGTCGACCCGGGGATAGAACTCCGCCTTCATGGACTGGTCGTCGAGATCCTTCGCCCATGCGACGAAGTGATCGACGGCGCGCTGCGGCCGGTAACAGTCGTACACCTTCAGCGAGTAGCCCTGCCTCAGGAGGTTCCGCTGCGCCAGGTGCAGCGCTTCGGCGGCGGGTGATGTGAGGATGCACAGGGGTTTGCGGTAGCCGTCGATCCGCTCGCCGACGAAGGTGTGGGGCGTGAAGTAGCGGATCTCCTCCAGGATCGTCGGGTCGATATCCTGCAGCGCCACGAAGGCCTCGCGGGCCTTCGGTTCGGGCCGAGCCTGTGCCGCCGGGGGAGTGGCGGTGACGAAGGCCAGGGCGGCGGCGGAGAGGGCGGCGGCGCGCGGCAAGGCGAGGGTGCGTGGCATGGAACTGGGATCTACCACCCGGATCGTCCGCGGGGAAGTGCCCGTGAGGGCGCGCGGGGCGGGCTCCCGACTCCAGTGAGTTCTCGTCACCGATGAGCCACGTCGGCGAGTCGGAGCCGACGAGCCCTCGTCCGTATCGCAAAGCCGCACAACTGACGAGGAGTTGGATACAGTCCGCGCGTGCCCGAACCACGACCTCACTCGCACTGTTCGTCCTGCGGCTCTCCCTACCCGCCCGGCGCCGGATGGCCGCGGCAGTGCCCTGCCTGCGGCGGCGTCGTCTACCGCAACCCCCTGCCCGTCGCCGTCGCCCTGCAGCCCGTCGGCGGCGACGGCGGCCCGGGCCTGGTCGTCGTCCGCCGCACGATCGAGCCGCAGCGCGGACGACTCGCCCTGCCCGGCGGCTTCATCGACCACGGCGAGGACTGGCGTGACGCCGTCGTCCGCGAACTGCGTGAGGAGACCCGGATCGTGGCGGACGCATCGGAGGTCCGCCTGGCCGATGTGCTCAGCTCGCCGGGTGGCCATCTCCTGGTCTTCGGACTCCTGCCGGAGGGCCGGGCCGACGAACTGCCGCCCTCCGCCCCCACGGACGAGACCGACGGCTGGGAGACGCTTCACGCACCCACGGAGCTTGCCTTCCCGCTCCACACGGCGGCAGCGGGCGCGTGGTTCGCCGGACGCCACGGCTGATGGACGTGCGCGGCTGAGAGGTGGCTGGGCTGGTGGACGTGCGCGGCTGAGAGGTGGCTGGGCTGGTGGACGTGCGCGGCTGAGAGGTGGCTGGGCTGGTGGACGTGCGCGGCTGAAGGTTGCCTGGCTGATGGACCTCCGCCGCTGCGCCCGCCCGCGGCTGAGGGACGCCAAGGCTGACGCAGGCCAGCGGCTCACGGGCTCCGGCCACCGGACCGCTCAACCGGCGTCCCCCCGCACCCGTACGCCGTACCCCGGCTCCCCGCCGCCGTCCCGCTCCACGACCACCCGCCCGTCCACCATCCGCGAGGTGAACCGCTCCAGCCGCCCCCGCTCCCAGCCGTCGCCCGTACCGGCCGCCACGAGGCCGCTGCCCCTGCGTCCCGCTACCGGGGTCCACACCTCCAGCTCCACGCCCCCGTCCTCGCCTGTCACCGGCAGCACCGCCCCTGCCCGCGCGAGCACCGGAATCCGCGAGAGCGGCGCGTCGACCGTCACCTGCCCCGGACCCCGGTACGCCGCGCCGCTCGCCGTGTCGTACCACAGCCCGCGCGGCAACCGTACGGTCCGCCGCGTCACGCCCGGCTCCAGCACCGGAGCCACCAGCAGCCCTTCACCGAGCAGGAAGGCGTCCTCGCAGTCGCGCAGCGCCCGGTCCTCCGGGGAACTCCACCACACCGGGCGCACATACGGCGCCCCCGTCCGGTGGGCCACGTACGCCAGCGTGACGAAGTACGGCAGGAGCCGCTCCCGGCCGGCCAGCGCCGCGCGCGCATGCTCCAGTGCCTCGGGGCCGAACTCCCACGGCTCCCGCCGGCCCGCGAAGTTCGCCGAATGCGTACGGAACAGCGGGAGCCACGCGCCCAGTTGGAACCAGCGCACATACAGCTCGGGCGAGGGCGAGCCGGTGAATCCGCCGACGTCCGGGCCGGAGTACGGCACCCCGCTCAGCCCGAGCCCCAGCACCAGCGCCAGCGACGCCCGCAGCCCGGGCCAACTGGAGGCCACATCGCCCGACCACGAGCCGCCGTACCGCTGCATCCCCGCCCAACCCGAGCGGGAGAAGAGGAACGGCCGCTCTTCCGGGCGCAGTTCGGCCAGACCCTCGTACCCGGCCCTGCCCATGGCGAGGGCGTAGACGTTGTGAGCCTCCCGGTGGTCGCCTCCCCGGCCCTCCAGGGCGTGCCGGGCCGAGCGCGGCAGGGTCGGATCGCCGAAGGCCGCGAAGGACACCGGCTCGTTCATGTCGTGCCACATGCCCGAGAAGCCCTGGGCGAGCCGCTCCGCGTACAGTCCGCCCCACCACTTGCGGACCCGCGGGTCGGTGAAGTCCGGGTACACGGACTCGCCCGGCCACACCTCGCCGCGCACCTCGCGCCCGCGCGCGTCCCGCACGAAGGCGTCGGCCGCCGTCCCGCTGTCGTACACCGAGTTCCCCGGCTCCGCCTTCACCGCGGGATCGACGATCGACACCAGCCGAACCCCGTCCTCGCGCAACTCCTCGGCCAGCTCGGGCAGATCGGGGAAGCGGGCGGTGTCCACCGTGAAGACCCGGTGGCCGTCCAGATGGTCGATGTCCAGGTGCAGCGCGGACAGCGGCAGCCCCCGCTGCTTGTACCCGGCGGCGATCCGGCGCACCTCCTCCGAACTGCCGAAGCCCCAGCGCGCGTGGTGGTGCCCCAGCGCCCAGCGCGGTGGCACCGCTGGCGCACCCGTCAGGGACGCCCAGCCGCGCAGGACGCGGGCGGGGGTGCCGACCACGGTCCAGGAGCGCAGCGGGCCGCCGTCCATGCGCAGTTCGCAGCCGCCCCGCCGGTCGTGCCCCGAACCCCGGCCCTCCTCGCCCTCCGTCAGCCGCACCCGCCCGTCCCAGGAGTTGTCGTGGAAGACGAGGTGCGTGCCCGCGTCGGCGACGACCATGAGCACCGGCATGCAGAGGTAGAGCGGATCGTCGCCCGGTTCGAACCCGGCCTTGGGGTCGGTGTTCCAGAGCCGGTACGAGCCGCCGCGCAGCCGCGGGCCCGCGGCCCGTCCGCCCAGCCCGAAGAAGCGCGCATCCGCCGCCACCTCCGAGCGCTGCACCCAGCGCGGGCCGGCGTCCGCCCCGTCCACCGGGTCCCACCAGCGCGGCGGCAGGTCTCTCCGCAGCACCAGCCCGCCGGGCGTACGGATCTCGACCGCTCCGTGCCGGGACACCGCCACCGTCACCCGCTCGGAGACGACCCGCCAGCCGCCGTCCTTGTCCGGTTCGAGGACGGCGCGGGGGTCCGCTCCCGGGCAGCCGCGGTCCAGCGCGTACGAGGGCTCCGGCTCCGCGCCGTCCCAGCCGCAGAAGACGACACCCCCCACGGACACGCGGACGCGCAGCGACGAACGGGCGAACCGCACCACGCCGCCCCCCGGGCGCTCCTCCGCCCCCTGGGCATGCCCGGGGACACGCGCGCGCTCCCGCCCGCGGCGGGGCAGGGCGGTGGCGTCGGCGCGCTGTCTGCGCCAGGCGGCACGCACCCTGCGCCAGCCCCGTGCCGTACCGAGGACCTTCACCGACCGCACCAGTTCACGCGCATCCATGCTGTTCAGCCTGCCACTGGCGGCGGAGCGTACGAGGCGCGTTCAACTGCCGTTCACCCGTGGCGCGACCACATGACCAGGACCCGCGTCATGGAGGGGCCGCCCTGGTGCGGGAGTCGATCACATGGCATCGTCCTGCTCAGTCCCCGTCCGCGGGCACACCCCTGCCCGAACCGGAGATGCGACGCACATCACGCGACGCGCCAGGCACCACACGAGCACCACACGAGCAGCACACCAGCAGCACCACCACGCGACGACCACGACGCGACGAAGACGACGCGTACAGCCCGGGAGCCGAAGTCATGACCGCAGCGAACACCGCACCGACGCCCGCCGGACCGCAACCCCTCTGGAAGCCCTCCGCCGACCGCATCGCCGGAGCGCAAGTCACCCGCTTCCAGGAGTGGGCCGCCGAGCGGTACGGCGCGCCCCGGGCGGTGCCGGGCGACCCCGTCGCGAGCTACGCCGCACTGCACCGCTGGTCGGTCGACGAACCGGAGCGCTTCTGGGAGGCCACCGCCGACTGGTTCGCGGTCCGCTTCGCCACCCCGTACGAGCGTGTGCTCGGCGACCCCGCGATGCCCGGCGCCCGCTGGTTCCCCGGCGCCACCCTCAACTACGCCGAGCATGCGCTGCGCGGCGGTGAGGACCCGGCCCGCGCGGACGAGGCCGCACTCCTGCACGTCGACGAGACCCATGAGCCGCGGCCCGTCAGCTGGGCCGAGCTGCGCCGCCAGGTCGGCTCGCTCGCCTCCGAACTGCGCCGCCTGGGCGTCCGGCCGGGCGACCGCGTCAGCGGCTATCTGCCCAATGTCCCCGAGGCGGTCGTCGCCCTGCTGGCCACCGCCGCCGTCGGTGCGGTCTGGACCTCCTGCGCCCCCGACTTCGGCGCCCGCAGCGTCCTCGACCGCTTCCAGCAGGTCGAGCCGGTCGTCCTCTTCGCCGTCGACGGCTACCGCTACGGCGGCAAGGAGCACGACCGGACGGACATCGTCGCCGAGCTGCGCCGCGAACTGCCCACCGTACGGGCCTTTGTACACGTCCCCTTGCTGGGCAGCGCCGCCCCCGAGGACGCCCTGGAATGGTCCGAACTGGTCGCTTCCGATGCCGAACCGATCTTCGAGCAGGTGCCGTTCGATCACCCCCTCTGGGTGCTCTACTCCTCCGGCACCACTGGGCTGCCCAAGGCGATCGTCCAGTCCCAGGGCGGCATCCTCCTCGAGCACCTCAAACAGCTCGCCCTCCACACCGACCTCGGCCCTGGAGACCGGTTCTTCTGGTACACCTCCACCGGCTGGATGATGTGGAACTTCCTCGTCTCCGGTCTCCTCGTCGGATCCACCGTGATCCTCTACGACGGCAGCCCCGGATACCCCGACACGGCCGCCCAGTGGCGCGTGGCCGAGCGCACCGGCGCCACCTTCTACGGCACATCCGCCGCCTACGTCATGGCCTGCCGCAAGGCCGAGGTGTACCCGGGCCGCGACTTCGACCTCTCCCGCGTACGGTGCGTCGCCACCACCGGATCGCCCCTGCCGCCCGACGGCTTCCGCTGGATCCACGACGAGGTCGCCGAAGACATGTGGATCGCCTCCGTCAGTGGCGGCACCGATGTGTGCAGTTGCTTCGCCGGCGCCGTGCCCACCCTCCCCGTCTACATCGGCGAACTCCAGGCGGCCTGCCTCGGCACGGACCTCCAGGCCTGGGACCCGCACGGAAAGCCCGTCACCGACGAGGTCGGCGAACTGATCGTCACCAATCCCATGCCCTCCATGCCGATCCACTTCTGGAACGACCCGGACGGCATCCGCTACCGGGACAGCTACTTCGAGATGTTCCCCGGCGCCTGGCGCCACGGCGACTGGATCACCCTGACCTCGCGCGGCACCGTCGTCATCCACGGCCGGTCGGACTCCACCCTCAACCGCCAAGGCGTCCGCATGGGGTCGGCCGACATCTACGAGGCCGTCGAACGCCTACCCGAGATCCGCGAGTCCCTCGTCATCGGCCTCGAACAGGCCGACGGCGGCTACTGGATGCCCCTCTTCGTCCACCTCGCGGAAGGCGCCACCCTCGACGACGCCCTCCGCGACCGCATCAAGCGGACCATCCGCGAGCAGCTCTCGCCCCGCCACGTCCCCGACGACATCATCGAAGCGCCCGGCGTCCCGCACACCCTGACCGGCAAGCGTATCGAGGTCCCCGTCAAGCGGCTCCTCCAGGGCACCCCGCTCGAGGCGGCCGTGAACCCCGGATCCGTGGACAACCTCGAACTACTGCGGTTCTACGAGCGCGTCGCCCGCGCCCGCCCCGCCGCCGAGGCCTGAAGGCGTTCGTCACCCTGCGTTGTCAGACCCCCCGATTACGGTGAGTGAGCACGTGAAGCTCATGCACCGAGGGGGAGTCATGGACCGCACCGGAACCGGCGCACACGACAACGGTGGGGAGGATGGGGCCCGGCAGGGCCTCCGGCAGGCACTGCGCCGCGAAGTTCCCAGTACGGTCGCCCTGCTGGCGGCCGAGAAGGACTTCGCGGCCATGCGGCGCTACACGACGTTCGCCTTCCACGACCACGCCGTCTACCTCCGGGAGATGGAAGGTCTGCTGAGGGCTCTGTCGTCACAGGGCGTGCACACCACGGTCGCGCTCTTCGACCCCGATGAGTACGCGGAGTTCTGCACCGAGGTCCGTCTCGATCCGGACCGGCCCGACAGCCGCTCGCGGTACACGGCGGACGTGGCGGGCCTCGGCGCCACGCTGCCGTATGCGGGGCAGCCGATCGACTTGCTGGTGCCCGAGTTGCTCGGCGAGGCCGAGCGGCACGCGGCGCTCGACCGCGCCACCGAACTGCTGGCGGCGGCGGGCAGGGACCCGGACACCGGAGAGGACCGGGGGCGGGCGGCGTATGTCCGCGCCTCACAGGCACTGATCCAGCTCGTCGAGGCATCCGGCCCGGGCACGCACCATGTGGTGTGCAGCGTTCCCGTGGACGGCTCGTCCCTCGTCGCGGTGCTCCACGCCGCCTGCGGTGAGGACGGGCTCGTCCATCTCCGGGAGTCGGAGGCACTGGTGTTCTGCTCGGTCCTGGGTGCGGGCATCGCCACCGGAAGCCGAGGCGGCATCGTCGTCCGCAGCACACCCTTCCCCAGGGGCGGCGCGGACGGTCCGGGCGGACAGGAGACCGCGGGGCCCGATGTCGTACGGGGCTGGGCGCTGCGCGACGGCTGGCCCCGGCCCCTGAGCGAAGCGGAAGTGTTCGCCGCGTACTGCACCGACGTCGACACCGGGGATCCCGTACCGCCCGAGCACGGCGTCGACCACCGTCCGGGCATCGAACTGCCCCTCCCGGAAGGAAAGTGGTGACACCAGCGCCTGGGGCAGGTCCGCTGATCCGGCAGCGCCGCTGACGTCAATGGCCGCGGAAACGGCGCGTCCGCGGCAAAGAGCGGTGGCCGCGGAAACGATGGCGGCCGCCCCGCACCGTGCGGGGCGGCCCACCGTGGAGGCCGGGACCGGGACCGGGACCGGGGGCATCACCCGCCCCGGCCTCACTCGCCCGAGAGCACCGCCTGAGCGGCACGGCGCGCCTCGTCCGCGCTGTCGGCGGCCCGCGCCGCAGCGGCCGCGCGCTCGCACTGGGCGAAGGTGTGCTTGGAGAGCGTCGCCCGGACGTAGGGGATGGACGCGGCGCCCATCGACAGGCTCGTCACGCCCAGACCCGTCAGGACACAGGCGAGCAGCGGGTCCGACGCGGCCTCCCCGCAGACACCACAGCTCTTGCCCTCCGCCTTCGCCGCCTCCGCCGAGACCGCCACCAGATCCAGCAGCGCGGGCTGCCAGGGGTCCTGAAGCCGCGACACCGCACCGACCTGCCGATCGGCAGCGAAGGTGTACTGCGCCAGGTCGTTGGTGCCCAGCGACAGGAACTCGACCTCCTGCAGGATCGAGCGCGCCCGCAGCGCCGCCGACGGAATCTCCACCATCGCGCCGAACTTCGCCTGCAAACCGGCCGCGCGGCACGCGTCCGCGAACGCCCTGGCGTCCGCACGGTCCGCCACCATCGGCGCCATGACCTCGAGATAGACCGGCAGCCCCTCGGCAGCCCTGGCCAGCGCGGTGAGCTGGGTGCGCAGCACCTCCGGGTGGTCCAGCAGCGTGCGCAGCCCCCGCACGCCCAGTGCCGGATTGGGCTCGTCGGCCGGGGTCAGGAACTCCAGCGGCTTGTCGGCACCCGCGTCCAGCACGCGTACGACCACACGGCCCTCGGGAAACGCCTCCAGCACCTGGCGGTAGGCTTGGACCTGCTTCTCTTCCGGCGGAGCGTTCTTGCTGTCGTCGAGGAAGAGGAACTCCGTACGGAACAGGCCGACTCCCTCGGCACCCGCCTCGACCGCCGCCGGGACATCCCCCGGCCCGCCGACATTCGCGAGCAGCGGCACCTTGTGCCCGTCGGATGTCGCGCCCGGACCCGTGGACGCGGCGAGCGCCGCCTTGCGCTCCGCGGCCTCCGCCTCCAGAACGGCCCGTTTCTTCGCACTCGGCTCCACGAAGATCTCACCGGTGCTGCCGTCCACGGCGATCACCGTGCCCTCGGCCAGCTCACAGGCGCCCGGCAGCGCGACGACCGCGGGCACGCCCAGCGCCCGCGCAAGGATGGCGCTGTGGCTCGTCGGCCCGCCCTCCTCGGTCACGAAGCCCAGTACCAGCGTCGGGTCGAGCAACGCCGTGTCGGCGGGCGCCAGATCGCGCGCGATCAGAACATACGGCTCGTCGCTGTCCGGCACGCCCGGCATCGGCACACCCAGCAGACGGGCAACGATGCGGTTCCGTACGTCGTCCAGGTCGGCGACCCGGCCCGCAAGATACTCACCGGCGCCGGCCAGCAGCGCCCGGTACGAGGCGAAGGCGTCGTACACGGCCCGCTCGGCCGTACTCCCAACGGCGACCCGGCGCTCGACATCGGCCATCAGCTCCGGGTCCTGCGCCATCAGGGCCTGCGCCTCGAGAACGGCCTGTGCCTCGCCGCCCGCGAGGTTTCCCCGGGCCATCAGGTCGGCGGCGACGGCTTCCACGGCCTGGCGCGCGCGGCCCTGCTCGCGCGGGGCATCGTCCTTGGGGATCTGCTTCGCCGGCGGCTCCAGCACCGCCGTACCCATGTGCCGCACTTCTCCGATCGCCACGCCGTGGCTCACGCCGACACCCAGCAGCGTTGTTTCCATGTCACCGTCTCCGGTTCATACAGCGGATCGCCTCCGCCGTGATGGATGGTCGTACTCGCCGGCAGCGCGGCGGAGTTCAGCTCCAGACGAAGAGGGTGTCGCCCGGCTTCAGGTCGGCGTCCTCGGCGACCTCCGAGAGGGTGTCCGCGGTGGCCTCAAGAGCCACAACCGGGCACACGGCGGACTTCCCGGCCGCCTCGACCGAGGACGGGTCCCACCGCACGATGGCGTCCCCGCGGCGGACCGTGTCCCCCTTGCTGACGAGCAGCTCGAACCCCTCGCCGTTGAGCTGGACCGTGTCGATGCCCAGGTGGGTCAGCACCCCGTGCCCTTCACCGTCGACGACGACGAAGGCGTGGGCATGAAGGGAGACGACGATGCCGTCGACCGGAGAGACGGCCGTGTGAGGCTCCCGCACGGGATCGATCGCCGTACCCGGTCCCACCATCGCTCCCGAGAACACGGGGTCGGGCACTGCCGCAAGTCCGATGGCACGCCCTGCGATCGGGGACGTCACGGTGGTCATGGGAGCCTCCCAGGGGATGGAGATTCATCGAGCGCCGTCACCACATGTGTCCCGGACGACGTACTGATCAGAAGCGTAAGTCATAGGACGGAAGCGATCGGCGCGGCCGCAGCCGGGTAATCGGTTTGCTTCGCCCACGGACCGCGCTGTACTGTCGTACCTCTGCTCACAACCGAGACAGCGCGGTTTCCCCGCGCACGAGGTGCGAGCAGCAACCCATCCATTCCCGATCCTAATTCCGGATCCGCTTCTGCATGCCCGCAGATGCGTGGTCGGGAGGCCGGAAAAAGGCTGGTACGGTTGGGAACACCGAAGGGAAGCGCCCGGAGAAACCGGTGAGATGGTTTCGAAGGAAGCGTCCGTTCCTTGAGAACTCAACAGCGTGCCAAAAGTCAACGCCAGATATGTTGATACCCCGTTTCCGGGCCATGGTTG
>NZ_JBFAYQ010000037.1:0-66350 GCF_040681345.1 Streptomyces sp. NPDC051776
GACCCGGACATCCGGTACGTCGGGCAGGGGTGCGTTCATGGCCGGTCTCCTGCGTGCTCATTCCACGGCTCGCCGGGTGGTGGGGGGTAGGGGGGGCCTGTCCGGCGCCGGGAGACCGGGTCCGGTTCGGCTTGGGGCCTGATGTGTTCCGCGGGCGGGGGCGGGGAAGGCGCCGGCCATCGGTCCGCCTGCGGCTGGGGCGCGGGGGTCCCGGGCCAACGCTCCGAGGAGTCGTCGAACGGGAACGGCCGGGGCTGGCTGGGCGTCGCGTACGAGCCCATGGTGGGCAGCGGATCCGTCAGCGGGGCGGGGCCGGGCTCGTAGAACGAGTCCTGCTGGTGGAGCGAGGGCGGCTCGAACGGGCCCGCCAGCGGCGTGGGGGTGGGGAAGCTCCCGGTGTCCGAGATCCTAGGGAAGCTTCCGGTGCCTGAGCCCCCGGGGGAGCTTCCGGTGCCGGAAACCCCGGGGAAGCGCCCGGTATCGGAAACCCCGGGGAAGCGCCCGGTATCGGAAACCCCGGGGAAGCTCCCGGTATCGGAAACCCCGGGGAAGCCTCCGGTGTCCGCGACCCTCGGGTAGCCGCCCGTATCGGCGGGCCTGGGGAAGCCGCCCGTATCGGCGGGCCTGGGGAAGGAGCCCGTATCCGCTGGCCGCGGAAACGATCCCGTGTCCGAAGGCCGCGGCTCCGGCACCGGCGACAGCTGTCCGGTGTCGAAAAGGGGCCCCGACACCGTCGTGGGCGCATCGGAGAAGCCCGGCAGCGGGGGCGGGGGCAGGGAGGGCAGAGGCCGCGTCGGCGGTGCCGCGAACGGGTCCGTGGGCGGGGGCGTGGAGGAGACCGCGCGGTATGCCGCGGATATGCCGGTACCCCGACTCGCGGATATCGGCGGGGGGCGCGTCGAGTCCAGGCGCAGCGGCGGCTGGCCGACCGTGGGATCGGTCCGCTGGCCCGGTACCCTGCGCGCTCCCGGAAGCGGGGCGATCCCGGGGTCCCGCGCGGGCGGGGGCACGTCAATGCCGGACAGGGCTTCCGGGCGGGTGTACGTCATCAGCAGCCGGGCGATGCGCCGGCGCTGGGCCTGCGGCAGCAAGCGGACGGTCAGGGCGACGCCAACGGCGATCAGCATCAAGGAGTACATGGTGAGAACCCAGCCCGCGGCCGGTCGCCCCGCCTGGAGCCCGTGCACCAGAGCCGCGCCCCACGCCGGGTAGGCCAGGGCGTGGAACGACCTCCACCGCCCCGCCGCCTGCCCGGGGTTGGCGAAGGCGCTGCGGGCCGCGCCCGTGGCGCCGGCGATCACCATGAGGTACGCCGCGAGGGAACCGAGACCGATCAGGACACCCGGGCCGTGCATACCCAGTCCGAACGGGACCAGGGCACCGAGCATGCCGACGTGACCCACGGCCACCTTGGTCGCGATGTGCACGAGCAGGAACGCCAGCGAAGAGACCGCGAGTACACGGTGGATGGCCTGGGCGAGCAGTCGCTGCCGGGGCTCCAGCAGGACACGGTCGGTGGCGATGAGCCCCCAGATGACGGCGGAGGTCAGTGACACCAGCGTGAGGACGCCACTGATGAAGTCCATCGCGGCACGGAACACGTCACCGGTCGCAAGTGCAAGCACGGGGATGAGAACGATGACCGAGACGGATCCTGTGAGCAGGACCGGCCGTGGCACGTTCGTCGGTGGTCGGATCTTGCGATGTGGGTTCATGCGGACGACTCCAGTGGTGCGGGGAGAGGGGTCCCGGCAACGCATGCTAATTCCGTACGGGAACGTCGTCGTAGCCCTTTCGTTATTTGCTCGAATGTCAATTGCAGACGGACCGTGGTCCCGAGGGATGCTCAGGAACCCTGTAAACGGCGCTATTTGGTGACTATTCGTGCAGGCGGAATCGGACAGTCTGTGAGAAAACTGTGATGACCCGTGGCCCTTCGAATGCAAAGCGGCGGCCCCCTCCGGTGGGCGCTCGATGTGACGTGGATCTCGTTTTGATTCGCCCCGTCCGGGGGCCCGGTGGTGCCTTCCGTGCAGCCGCCGACCGGGCCGAGCGGGCCGGTGACGGGAACGGTTGCTGTCCGCAAGTGGACAGTGGCTCTGTGCGGTCCGAGTGACCCCTGCGGTACCCTGAGCCCATGCGTGCCGTACGCCTTCTGCTTAGCGGGCCGCGCTGATCAGTCCCGGCCGGTGGACATCCCGGCCGGAATCGGCGCGGCGTCCCCTCCTGTGCGAGGGGATTTTTCGTTTCCGAACCAGCTGGCAGAGACGATCGATGGAGCCTTAAGGATCATGAGCGAGACGAATTCCTCCCCTGCCCCGGGCGCGGGAGGTGCCCCCGCCGAGGTGGTCGCGCCGTACCGCTACACGGCCGCCATGGCCGCCGAGATCGAAGCACGCTGGCAGGACTTCTGGGACGCCGAGGGCACGTACGAGACGCCGAACCCCAGTGGTGACCTGTCGGGCGCCGCGGAGCGCGCCGCGCTGCCCAAGAAGTACGTCATGGACATGTTCCCGTACCCCTCGGGTGCGGGGCTGCACGTCGGTCACCCCCTGGGCTACATCGCCACCGACGTCTACGCCCGCTTCAACCGGATGACCGGCCACAACGTCCTGCACACCCTGGGCTTCGACGCCTTCGGCCTGCCCGCCGAGCAGTACGCGGTGCAGACCGGCACGCATCCCCGGGTCTCCACCGAGGCCAACATGGAGAACATGAAGGCCCAGCTCCGCCGGCTGGGCCTGGGCCACGACAAGCGCCGGTCGTTCGCGACGATCGACCCGGACTACTACAAGTGGACCCAGTGGATCTTCCTGCAGATCTTCAACTCCTGGTACGACGAGGAGGAGAAGAAGGCGCGGCCCATCGAGACCCTGGTCGAGCAGTTCGCGTCGGGCCGCCGCGCGACACCGGACCGCCGCCCCTGGAGCGAGCTGACCGCCGCCGAGCGAGCCGACGTCCTGGGCGAGTACCGCCTGGCATACGCCTCCGACGCGCCCGTCAACTGGTGCCCCGGGCTGGGCACCGTGCTGGCCAACGAGGAGGTCACGGCCGAAGGCCGCTCCGAGCGCGGCAACTTCCCCGTGTTCAAGGCCAAGCTGCGCCAGTGGAACATGCGCATCACCGCGTACGCGGACCGGCTGCTGGACGACCTGGACGCGCTGGACTGGCCGGAGGCCATCAAGCTGCAGCAGCGCAACTGGATCGGCCGCTCCGAGGGAGCCCGTATCGACTTCCCCGTGGGCGACAAGGGTGCGATCACGGTCTTCACGACCCGTCAGGACACCCTGTTCGGCGCCACGTACATGGTGCTGGCGCCCGAACACGACCTGGTGGACGCGATCGTCCCCGGGGCCTGGCCCCAGGGCACCCACGGTGTGTGGACCGGCGGGCACGCGACCCCGGCCGAAGCCGTCGCCGAGTACCGCAAGCAGGCCGCGGCCAAGTCCGACGTCGAGCGGCAGGCCGAGGTCAAGGACAAGACCGGGGTCTTCACCGGTGCGTACGCGACCAACCCGGTCAGCGGGGAGCGGATCCCGGTCTTCATCGCCGACTACGTTCTGATGGGCTACGGCACCGGCGCGATCATGGCCGTCCCGGCGCACGACGCCCGGGACTTCGCCTTCGCCCGCTCCTTCGAACTGCCCATGCGCTGCGTCGTCGAGCCCCCGGACGACCGGGGCACCGACCCGTCGACCTGGGACGAGGCGTTCGCCTCGTACGACGCGAAGATCGTGAACTCGACCGGTCCGGGTACCTCGCTGGACGGCCTGGGAGTCGTCGACGCCAAGGCGAAGATGACCGAGTGGCTGTCGGCGCAGGGCATCGGCGAGGGCATGGTCAATTTCCGGCTGCGCGACTGGCTGTTCAGCCGCCAGCGCTACTGGGGCGAGCCCTTCCCCATCGTCTACGACGAGGTCGGCACGGCCCACGCCCTGCCCGACTCGATGCTGCCGGTCGAGCTGCCCGAGGTCGACGACTACGCGCCGCGCACCTTCGACCCGGACGACGCCGACACCTCCCCCGAGACCCCGCTGTCCCGCAACGAGGACTGGGTCAACGTGGAGCTGGACCTGGGCGACGGACCGAAGATGTACCGCCGCGAGACCAACACCATGCCCAACTGGGCCGGTTCGTGCTGGTACGAGCTGCGCTACCTGGACCCCCGGAACGGCGAGCAGGTCGTCGACCCGGCCGTCGAGGCGTACTGGATGGGCTCGAACGAGGACCGGCCCGCAGGCGGCGTCGACCTGTACGTGGGCGGTGCGGAGCACGCCGTTCTGCACCTGCTGTACGCCCGCTTCTGGCACAAGGTGCTGTACGACCTGGGCCACATCTCCTCGTTCGAGCCGTTCCACAAGCTGTTCAACCAGGGCATGATCCAGGCCTACGTCTACCGGGACAGCCGCGGTGTCGCCGTCCCGGCGGTCGAGGTGGAGGAGCGGGACGGCGCGTACTTCTACCAGGGCGAGCGGGTCTCCCGGCTGCTGGGCAAGATGGGCAAGTCCCTGAAGAACGCGGTGACTCCGGACGAGATCTGCGCCGAGTACGGGGCGGACACCCTGCGCCTGTACGAGTTGGCCATGGGTCCGCTGGACGTCTCCCGGCCCTGGGACACCCGCGCGGTGGTCGGCCAGTACCGGCTGCTGCAGCGGCTGTGGCGCAACGTCGTGGACGAGAACACGGGCGAGGTCACCGTCGCCGACACGGAACCGGACGAGGGCACGCTGCGCGCCCTGCACAAGGCGATCGACGGTGTGCGGCAGGACATGGAGAGCCTGCGCTTCAACACCGCCATCGCCAAGGTGACCGAGCTGAACAACCACCTGACGAAGGCGGGCGGCCCGGTACCGCGCGAGGTCGCGGAGAAGCTGGTGCTGCTGGCCGCGCCGCTGGCGCCGCACATCGCCGAGGAGCTGTGGCACCGGCTGGGCCACGAGTCGTCGGTCGTGTACGAGCCCATGCCCGTCGCCGACCCGGCCTACGTCGTGGACGAGACCGTGACCTGCGTGGTGCAGATCAAGGGCAAGGTCAGGGCACGGCTGGAGGTGTCGCCGTCGATCGGCGACGAGGAGCTGGAGAAGCTGGCGCTGGGCGACGCGGCGGTGCAGTCGGCGCTGGACGGCGCGGGCATCCGCAAGGTGATCGTCAGGGCGCCGAAGCTGGTGAATATCGTCCCTGTGTGAAGCGGGACGGTGGCTCGCGTGAAGCGGAGCGGTGGCTCGGAGCGTGCCCGGCAACCTGGCGGGTGCCTGTGGCCGGACGCGACCGTCCTCCCTGGCCGGGTCCCCGGGCCGGGTTGATCCCGGATGGGGAACCGGGCGGCTCCCTGGACGGGTCCCGGGTCCCCGATGGGCCCCGGGTTGATTCCTGATGGGTCCCGGCCAGGCACGCCAGCAGACGGCAGGACCCGGTGCGGCAGGCCAGGCACGCCAGCAGACGGCAGGACCCGGTGCGACAGGCAGGTACGGCAGGACCCGGTGCGGCAGGCTCTGCGTCCGGCCCTGTGCCCGGGCCGGCGGAGCGCGGCCGGCGCCTGGCTGAGGGCATTCCCCTACGGGCCGGTTGGGGGTTCCGCCGGAACCCTCGACCGGCCCGGGCCGTTTAGGCTGGAGACACGATGTCGTCACGGCCACGACCGGCTGGCCCCCGCGCACTCGGGGTCCGTGCCCGGCCGGACCGTCCGGTAGCGCCCGCCCGGCACCGTCACCGCGAAGGAGCGACCGCCCATGGAAGCCGCGATCCTCATCCTCGCGCTGCTGTTCCTCGCCTTCGTGGTGCTCGGGGCCTACGCGACGGTGAAGGCCGTGGGGGCGGCGAAGCGGGGTGTCGACCGCACGGTCGCCCAGGCGCGCCGCACGGTGGAGGACACGACCCTCAGAGCGCGTCAGATCGCCCAGCCCGGCCCGCAGGGGCAGCTCGCCGAACTGCGCCTCTCGCTGCGCACGTCGATGCGGGCCACCCAGGACGTCCTGCACGCCGGGCGCCGCGAGGACGAGTCGCTGTCCGAGGCCCAGGGCCTCTTCGAGCGGCTCAGCGCACACGGGCGCGAACTGGACGACGAGCTCAAGCGGCTGGAGCGGGAGCCGGACAGGGCCGCGCTGGCAGCCCGGCTGCCGGATCTGCGCGAGCGGACGCAGCAGATCACCCGTCACGCGGACTCCCTGCGTTGGGCGGCGCAGGACCGAGCGCGGCGCTTCGCCGACGACGACCTGACGACACTCGGCACCCAGATCGACATCGAATCGGGGGCGCTGCGGCACTGGAAGCCCGCGCCGTCGGCGAACGCGACGGCCTCAAAGCCCTCCGCGTCCTGCGGGTCCTCGGCGTCCTCCGCGTCCTCGGCGTCCTCGGCGCCCTCCGCGCCGTCCGGGGCCGCGGCGTACGAGTCCTCCGGGTCTGCCCCGTCCTCGGCTTCCGGTTCGCATCCCACGCCCGCCTGGCCGGATGTCTCGCAGCCGGGAGTCGCGTCGCAGGAGCCGCCTCCCGCCATCACCGCGCAGGACCCCCGGGAGCAGCGGGCCCGGTATCCCTGGGAGAAGAAGGCCGTCCGCCGGCCGGAGAGCACGACGTGAACGGATCTCCCGGCCGGGTGAACCGACAGCTGAGGAGAACCGGGAGTTGAGCAGGCGGCACAGCAGTGGGCGAGTCGACCGGGGGCGTGAGAGTGGACGGTGACGCGGTCCCGGACTGTCGGCCACCGGCCTGCCCGGATAACCTCCCAGTCATGTCCCGGCTTGTCGCTATCGTCACTGATTCCACGGCGTACCTGCCCCCGCAGGCGATGGAGCGGCACGGCATCATGGCAGTGCCGCTGACGGTGGTGCTCGGCAACCGGGCGCTGGAGGAGGGCACCGAGGTCTCCGCCCGCTCCGTGGCTCAGGCCCTGCAGCGCCGTACCCCGGTGACGACGTCCCGGCCGAGCCCGGCGACGTTCGCCGCGGCCTACCGGGCCGCCGCGGATGCGGGCGCGGAAGGGATCGTGTCGCTGCACCTGTCGGCGGAGATCTCCGGAACGTACGACGCGGCCGTGCTCGCGGCGAAGGACGCGCCCGTACCCGTGCGCGTTGTGGACACCGGCATGGTGGCGATGGCCCTCGGTTTCTGCGCCCTGGCCGCGGCGGAGGCCGCTGAGGCGGGCGGCGCGTTGGACGAGGCGGTGGCTGCGGCCGAGAAGCGTGCCGAGGGGACTTCCGCGTACTTCTACGTCGACACGCTCGACTACCTTCGGCGGGGCGGGCGGATCGGCGCGGCACAGGCCCTGCTGGGCTCGGCCCTGGCGGTGAAGCCGCTGCTTCAGCTCGACGGCGGGCGGATCGAGTTGCTGGAGAAGGTGCGCACGGCATCGAAGGCCATCGCGCGTCTCGAGGAACTCGTCGTCGAACGGGCCGGCAGTACGCCCGTGGACATCGCGGTGCACCACCTCGCCGCGGCCGAACGCGCCGACCAGCTCGCCTCCCGGCTCCGCGCCCGCGTGCCCGGTCTGGAGGAGCTGCACGTCAGTGAGGTGGGCGCGGTGATCGGGGCACACACCGGTCCCGGGCTGCTCGGCGCCGTGCTCTCGCCGAAGGGCTGAACGGGGCGCGCGAGGACGGCGGGCGCCGGGTGCTTCGGCCCCGCCGACGTCTGCCGAGGTCACTCGTGCGGGTGGTGAGGTTGTCCACAACTCGTCGGCTGTCCACGGAAATTGGCGCTGCTGAGCGGATGTCGGGGTTCGCGCCTACGGTCGGTCGCCATGGAGATGCGAGCACGCAGCGTAACGAGTGGACCTGGCCGGGCACCGGACTCCGATCAGCGCGCCCGACGGCGCCATGGGGCGCGTCGTCACGGTTCGCGCGGCTTGGGCGGCCGCAATCCCGGTGCGCGCCGTGCAGGCGCACACCGGGCCGATCGCGGGGGGACACACCGCGTCGACGGCGCCGTGGCGCAGCGTGGGTGGCGCCGTGCGGTCGCGGGCGGGAGACCGGCCGCAACACCCGGGTCGCCGGGCCCTGCCGCTCTGCGTGCCCGCGCGGAGGCGCTCCTCGGCCCACTGGGCAGTGCCACCACGTCTTCGCCGCATGCCACGAGCCTTCCTGGCGAACGCCCCGGGCCGGATGTCATGCCGACGCTGTCCGCTCATCCGGACGCGCTGGTTCTCCCGCGCGGCGCGGTGCAGTTGAGGCCGCAATCGGCCCCGTCGTATGCGGGACGGGCGGTGGCCGGTCCGGCGAGCGGAGACGGCGTCGGCGAAGCCGCTCCCTCGCCCTCGGAGCGGGTGTCGCGTCGCCGGGTGCCGAGCTGGGCGCGACAGCGAGCGGAAGAGGGGGTCTCGGCAGGGGAGGAGCGGGAAGCCGGACCGCAGGGCGCGTACGGGGCGCAGCGGGGACCGGAGCGGCAAGTCTCTGATGGAACCGGGTGGGAGGCGGATCCTCCGTTCCTCGGCATGGATGCGCCGCAGGAGATGGAGAGGCGGCGCGAGACGTCCGATGCCTCGCGCTCCGATCGTCGGAAACCGACTGAGGCGACTGAGCGGGCCGAACGGGAAGTGCCCGAAGTGCCGGGAACCGGGCCGGGGGTCGGACCTGGTGCCGATGCGGCCCCAGTGCTGTCCGGGCCCGCTGTACGGAAAGCCGGGCCCGTTGTACGGCAGTCCGGGGCGGCTGTACGGAAACCCGGGCCCGTTGTATGGCAGTCCGGGGCGGCTGTACGGGGGGCCGAGGCGGCTGTACGGCAGTCCGCGGCGGCTGTACGGCAGTCCGGTGCGAGCCGAGCAGTCACGGAGCCGCCCGATGTCGCTCCGGCGGGGAAGGCGGGGGGTCCCCCCGAGCGTCCGGACGTCTCGCGGAAGGGCCGGATCGCGCCGGAAGCCGTCGGGCCGACTGCTGGGCCGTGGGTCCCGAGCTGGTCCGCGTCACGGGTGTCGGCATCCGTACGAGTGGGAAAGGCCTGCGCGATGACCTCGGCCCATGCGTCTTCGGCCCGAGCGACCCCGGCCCGAGCGACCCCGGCCCACGCGGAGTTGGACGAGCCGGCGACGGCAGTTCTCGATGCTGTGCCAAGCGGGCGGAACATCGGGTGGGACGGCGTGACGGCGGAACGGAGCGCTCCGCGGCCCCCGAAGGGGGGACAGCCCGGAACGGGGACCGGGACCTTCCGCTCGGCCGAACCCGCGCCCGCAGAGCCGGATCCGGCAGAAACCCAGTTCCCGCAGCCCAGCCGGGCGAGGAGGGGGCCGAGGAAGCCCGGTCAGTCGGAGGCCCCCACGGTCGAGCTGATGCTCAACCGGGCGCCGGGGCCGGCCCCGGACGTGACGCGGGCGGCGGGTGTCGAGCAGACACGGCCGTGGTCGTCGGTGGGGCAGCGTGACGCCGTCCGGGCGTGGCGACAGGGAAGTCCGTCCGTCGGGCCGAGGTCCTCGCGGCGGGAGCGGCTCCACCCGGCAGCGCTCGGGCAGCCACCCTGGACGCCGGACCCCGAACCCGAGCCTGAGCCACAGGCCCCGATCGGGTCGGCGGGCCTCGGAGCACCGGGCGTTCCGTCCACAGCCCCGCAGCCCCGGCGCCTGCGGTGGCACCTGGCCCTGCGCGAACGGTTGCCGCTGTGGCTGCAGTTGAGGGTCGGCATCGAACCGCGGACGCTGGCAGCGCTCGCTGTCGTCCTCGTACTGGCGGGCGGCCTGGCCGCGTATCACTACTGGACCGGGCGACCCCAGACGGTACGGGCACCTGCGGCCGAGCCCCCGCAGCCCCACGCGTCGGCCCCTGGTGCCATCGCGCCCGGACCTTCGCCCGCGGCTTCGGGTGCGGGCGGCGCCCGCCGTGTCGTGATCGATGTCGCAGGCAAGGTCCGCAACCCCGGCATCTTTCGTCTGCCTGCCGGTTCGCGGGTCGCCGATGCCCTCGATGCGGCCGGCGGAGTACGCCCGGGCACGGACACCCGCGCCCTGAACCGGGCGCGTGTTCTCAACGACGGCGAGCAGATCGTGGTCGGCGGAGCGCCCGGTGTGGGCGGAACCGGGCCGGGGACCTCCGCCGCGGGCCCTGCCGGTGCCCCAGGTTCCGGAGGCAGCGGTGCCGGCCCGGTCAGTTTGAACTCCGCCACCGCGGAGCAGCTCGACGCGCTGCCCGGTGTGGGTCCTGTGCTGGCCCGGCACATCCTCGAATACCGCGAGCAGAACGGCGGCTTCACCTCCGTCGCCCAACTCCGAGAGGTGAACGGTATCGGGGACTCTCGCTTCGCCGACCTTCAGCCCCTTGTCCAGCCATGACGACCACGCGAACAGGGGCGCGCATGGACCCGGGACACCGCTCGGTCCAGTCCGCCCCGCCTCAGGAGGGACCGGCCGACCTCCGCCTCTTCCCGCCGGCGCTTGCCGCCTGGGCCGCAGCCGCGTTCGCGGTCACCGCGCCCACGGGCTGGGCCGTCGCCGGGTTTACGGCCTGCGTGGCAGTGGCGCTGGGTTTGTTGCTCGGCGGGGCGGCGGTCCGCAGGACCCGCGTCCGCGGTGGCGTTCGCGCCCGGCCCGTGGCCGCGGCGGCGCTGCTCTGTGCTGCTGCGGCAGCGGCATCCGGAACCTTGCACGCGGCGGATCTCCGGCAGGGTCCGCTGCCGTTCCTCGCTCGGGAAAGCGCATACGTCACGGCCGAGGTGACCCTGACCGGCGATCCCCGGCTGACCCGCCCGCGGGTGCACGGAGCGCAACGTGCCCCCGGCGCGGTCGTCCTGAGGGCCGACGCAGAGCGTGTCACCGCCCCGGACGGCTCGGTCACGACGACTCGCACGCCGGTGCTGGTCATCGTCCATCCACCGGGCTCCCTTTCTCCATCACGCCCCAGCGGCAGCGCGGTTGGTCTGCGCGCGGCGCCCGGCGCTACAGGTCCCCCCGGTCCCGTATCCGGCCGCGACGGCAGCAGGAGTGGTGCGACCAGGACAGGATGGGCTCCGCCGCATGCCGTGGCGGCCGACGGAGCCCAGACGGCCATCACCGCTTCCGGGGGCGGTCCGGCTGCCCCACCCGGCGTACTCGAGCAGTCACGAGGAGCCTCTCCGCGGGCGCGTTGGCTTGGGTTGCTTCCTTCGACGCGACTCCGGGTCCGGGCCAAGGCGGCGACACCGCTGCCGGGCGGAGGAGGGGAGCCCGTCGCTGCCGTCCTGCGGGTGGCCGAGGGCGAACGCGCGGCACCGCAGGTGATCGACGGACCGAGCACTATGCAGCGCGTCGCCGGGGAACTGCGCGGCGGGCTGCGGGAGGCGACCGACGGGCTCTCGGCGGACGCCCGGGCCCTGCTGCCCGGACTGGTCATCGGTGACACCAGCCGGATGCCCGCCGACCTCGAAGAAGCCTTCCATGCAACGGACTTGGTGCATTTGACCGCCGTCAGCGGGGCGAACTTCTCCATTCTCCTCGCCCTGCTCATCGGCCCTCCACACCTCGCGATCCGTGCCGAACGCCGCGGCCTGGCGCCACGGTTCGGTGCCTGCCTGCGCACCACGGCGTTCCTCGGCGGACTGCTCACCCTCGCGTTCGTGGTGGTCTGCCGACCCGAGCCGAGCGTCCTGCGGGCTGCCGCCTGCGGGCTTGTGGCGCTGTTGGCGATCGCCACCGGCCGCCGCCGATCGCTGCTGCCCGCACTGGCCGCGGCGGTTCTGCTCCTCGTCCTCTACGACCCGTGGCTCGCCCTCTCCTACGGTTTTCTCTTCTCGGTCCTGGCCACGGGCGCGTTGCTGACGATCGCGCCCCGCTGGAGCGTGGCACTCCAGCGGGGCCGGGTACCGCCCGGGCTCGCCGAGGTGCTGGCGGCCGCCGCAGCAGCACAGGCGGTCTGCGCTCCGGTGGCCGCCATGCTGGCGGCACGCGTCAGCATCGTGGCCGTGCCGTGCAACCTCCTGGCCGAGATGGCCGTGGCGCCCGCCACCGTCCTCGGCTTCGCCGCGCTGGCCCTCGCGCCCGTCGCGTTGCCGCTCGCCAAGGGCCTGGCGTGGCTGGGCGGTTGGCCGGCGGAGTGGATCGCCGCGGTGGCGCGTACGGGTGCCGCACTGCCCGGCGCCGAACTGGACTGGCCGGGCGGCTGGGCGGGCGGGCTGCTGCTCGCCGTCGTCACGATCGTCCTCGTGCTCGCCGCGCCCCGGCTGCTGCGTCACCCGTGGCTCTCCGGGGCCTGCGCGCTCGTCCTGCTGCTGGCCATCGCACGCCCGGCGCCGCTCCCGCGCTTGATCACCGGCTGGCCGCCGTCCGGCTGGCGTTTCGCGGCGTGCGACGTCGGCCAGGGCGATGCACTGGTCCTGGCCGCGGGCCAGGGAACCGCCGTAGTCGTCGACGCCGGACCCGACCCCCGTCTCGCCGACCGCTGCCTCCGTGCCCTGGCCGTCACCAAGATCCCGCTGGTCGTGCTGACGCACTTCCACGCCGATCACGTGGCCGGCCTGCCCGGGGTCTTACGGGGCCGCGCCGTCGGAGCCATCGAGACCACCACATTGGCGGAGCCCGTGGACCAGGCTGGGTTCGTGCGGCGTGTGGCGGCCGAGGCCCGTGTCCCGATGGTCCGCACGGCACCGGGGGAGCGGCGTCTCGGCCCGCTGCGCTGGCGTGTCCTGTGGCCACCGGCCGGCCCGCCCCCGGACCCCGGCGGGACGGCCGCGCGGCCCTCGCCGACGTTTCCGGCGCCCCCGCTGCACGGTCCGAACGACGCGAGCGTGACGCTTCTGGTCCGCACCGCAGGGCTGACCCTGCTCCTGCTCGGCGACCTCGAACCCCCCGCCCAACAAGGGCTGCTGGCTGCCGTTCCCGATCTGCCGTCCGTCGATGTCCTCAAGGTCGCCCACCATGGTTCCGCCTACCAGGACCTCCGGCTACTGCGCCGGGTCAGCCCCCGCATCGCGGTGATCTCGGCCGGACGGGACAACCCGTACGGGCACCCGTCTCCTCGTACCGTTGCCGCGCTCCGGAATCACGGTGCCATGGTGCTCAGCACCGACACCGTCGGCGCGATCGCCGTCACCGGTGGGCCCTCGTCCCGCCTCGCCGCCGTGGTGAGGGGCACCCGTGCCGGAGCCGTACGCGGGTACGCCGGTCCCCGGGCGCCCGGGAGCCTGCCCCGCCGACGCGGCTCACCAGTCCTGTCCCGCCGATGCCGACGCCGATGCCGTCGGGGTGTTGTGTCACGCGGTGTGCCCGGCAGGCCGAGAGTCGAGGACCGATGGCACGCGCACGCCTCCTGCGCGATAAAGGGGACATGGATTCCGCACAGACCGACGCGTACCTCCGGCGGATCGGCGCGACGCGCCCCGCCCGGGCCGATGAGGCAGCGCTGCGTGACCTGCAACTGCGCCACCTGTGCTCCGTCCCGTTCGAGAACCTCTCCATCCACCTCGGTGAGGAGATCGTCCTCGAGGAGACCCCACTCGTCGACAAGGTCGTCGGGGCACGGCGCGGAGGGTTCTGTTACGAGCTGAACGGCGCCTTCGCGGCACTGCTCACCTCCCTCGGCTGGTCGGTGTCACTGCTGGCAGCCCGGGTCTTCACCGGGCCCGGACGTGTCGGTCCGCCCTACGATCACATGGCGCTGCGCGTCGAGAGCCCGGACGGAGGTGAACCCTGGCTCGCGGACGTCGGGTTCGGCGACCACAGCCACCACCCGCTCCGGTTCGCCGACGGCGAGGCCCAGGCCGACCCTCGCGGAACCTTCCGCATCGTCGAGGCCCCGGCTGGCGACCTGGACGTTTTCAAGGACGGTGAGCCGCAGTTCCGCCTCGACACGCGCCCCCGCCAACTGGGCGACTTCGAGGCGACCTGCTGGTGGCACCGCACTTCACCGAAGTCCCGCTTCACCCGTTCCCTCGTCTGCTCCCGGCTCTTGGAGAACGGCGGCCGGATCACGCTCAGCGGCCGCAAGCTGGTCACCACGACGGCGGGCGGTCGCCGGGAGGAGGAACTGAAGACCGACCACGACGTCCTGTCCGCCTACCGCTCCCATTTCGGCATCGAACTCCGCCATGTACCGGAGGTGTTGGCTCCGCTGAGCGAGGTCTCCGGGCGGTAGGGGGTCACTCCTCCTCGAGCCAGCCCTCGTACTCCTCCGAGAGGGCGGCCAGCTCCGCGGCGTCCAGTCGTTCCGCCGGGTCGTCGATGACCACCAGCCACTGCGCGTCCTCGGCGTCGTCCTCACCAGCAAGCGCGTCCCGCACGAGCTGAGGCATGCTGCCGGGTGCGAACCGGTCGACCACTTCCTCTGCGGCATCCTCCGCCGACTCGCGGTCGGGGAACACAAGGACGTGGTGCAGGGCTACGGGGGCGTCGGAACCGGGGGACTGATCCGTTTCGGGCGGAAGGGACGCGGCGCTGCTCATCCGCCCATTGTGCGTGACGGCCCCTGCTGCACGGCCCCTGTCCGCATAGCCCTGTCCGCCACGCCCCTGTCCGCCAGGCCCTGTCCGCATGGCCCCTGCCCGCTACGCCCCTGTCAGCGGGCGTTGGCCCCGGGCCTGCGGCGTCCTCCTGCGGGCGGCTGCCCTCGTGGCCAGGGGCGTCCCTCTCCGTGACGGTGACCTCTCCAGGCAGGCGGCCGCTGTTCCGGATGTTGCCCCGGCCCGCGGTGCCCAGGTGGTTCCGTCCGCAGACGGTTCTCCGGGCGGGCGGCTCTCCGGAGCGGTCGGGCGCACCTCGCAGTCCGCCCGGGACGTTGCTGTCGGTGGCCCGTGGGATGCTGGTCGCGATGGCCAGGAAGACTGCGACCCAGAACGACGACCTTCTCGCCCCCGTCACGCTCGCCGTGGGCCAGGAGGACCTGCTCCTCGACCGCGCCGTGCAGCAGGTCGTCGCGGCCGCACGCGCGGCCGACACCGACACCGATGTGCGCGAGCTCATGCCCGACGCGCTGCGACCGGGCACGCTCGCCGAGCTGACGAGTCCGTCGCTGTTCGCCGAGCGCAAGGTCGTCGTCGTGCGCGATGCCCAGGACGTCTCAGCGGACGCGATCAAGGACGTGAAGAGCTACCTCGCCGCTCCGGCCGAGGAGATCACCCTCGTCCTGCTGCACGCGGGCGGTGCCAAAGGCAAGGGGCTCCTGGACGCCGCGCGCAAGGCGGGAGCCCGCGAGGTCGCCTGCCCGAAGATGACCAAGCCCGCGGACCGGCTGGCCTTTGTGCGGGGTGAGTTCCGTGCCGGTGGACGTTCCGCGACGCCCGAGGCATGCCAGGCACTGGCCGATGCGATCGGCAGTGACCTGCGCGAACTCGCCAGCGCCTGTTCGCAGTTGGCCGCCGACGTCGAGGGGACCATCGACGAGGCCGTCGTCGCCCGGTACTACACGGGTCGCGCAGAGGCATCCAGCTTCACCGTCGCCGACCGGGCGGTGGAGGGCAGGACCGCCGAGGCGCTGGAGGCGCTCCGCTGGTCACTGTCCACCGGTGTCGCGCCCGTTCTGATCACCAGCGCGCTCGCCCAGGGCGTCAGGGCCATCGGAAAACTCGCCTCCGCGCCCCGCGGTATGCGCCCCGTCGACCTGGCCCGCGAGCTCGGCATGCCGCCCTGGAAGGTCGACCGCGTGCGCCAGCAGATGCGGGGATGGTCGGCCGACGGCGTCTCGGTCGCGCTGAGGGCGGTGGCAGAGGCGGACGGCGCGGTCAAGGGCGGCGGGGACGACCCCGAATTCGCCCTGGAGAAGGCCGTGGTGACCATCGCGCGCGCGGCGCGACCTTCTCGCCCGCGCTGACCCGCACTCGACGAGCTGCAGCTGAACCTGGGCCGAACCACTCTTCCTGCCCCGTTCGGGCCCGTCGGTTGCGTCGCGACGTGACGTGTGCGGGTCGTCGCCCGTCCGACTTCGCTGCCGGACCGGCCACTTGCCCCGGGCAGAACCCCGCACGTTCGCTGTCCGGGCACGCGCGGTGTTCTCCTCGGGCCCATGCAGGGTTGTCCTCGGCCCCCGTGCGGGGTTCTCCTCGGTCGGCTCCGTTCTCAGCCGCTGAGCTTCGTCAACGTCGCCTTCGTGTCCTGCTTCAGCATGTCCTCGATCTCCGACAGGTCGGGCTCCGAGACTCCGGTCTCGCTGGACGAGACGTAGTTGCTGAGGCTCATCTGGTACGTCATCCAGCCGTCGCGCACCGCCAGATACGCCGACGAGCCCGTCTCGCGCGGTTCCTCGGGCGTCACCAGGTATGCCACGTCACCGATGCCGGGGACCTTCCGTACCGAGAACGTGTTCCCGCTGTCGCCCCGCTGGTCGAAACTCTCGTACTGCGCCTCGAAGTTGGCGGACGGATCGGTGGCCTTGTAGAGCCACATCTCGACGGTCACCGTCGCGCTCGAGTACTGGGCGCCCGACGGCGCGAGCGATGTCGTGCACCACATGGCGTCGAGCGCCTTGTGCGTGGCCGCATCGCTCTTGGGCGACGACTTCTCCGCCGGGTACTGCTCCTTGACGGCCGAGAGGTCGGTGTCAGGGCAGATGTCCTTGCGGAAGGTGTAGCCGCCGAGGTCAGGGCCTCCGCCTCCCTGGCCCGGGAAGCCTCCGGTCGCGAAGACGACGGCGACCCATACGGCGGAGGCGACGACCGCGCCGCCGAGTGCCCACAGCAAGCCGCGGCCTCCGGCGCTGGAGGGGGCGGGCGGAACCGGCGGCCCGAAGCCGTAACCGCCCGGCTGGGGCTGCGGCGGTACGTAGAGCGCGGGTTGGCCGGGCGGCTGCGGCTGGTGCGCATGTGTCGGCTGTGGATGCTGTGGCTGAGGCGGCTGCGGATGAGACTGCGCACCGTACGGTTGTGCGGCATACGGATTCGACTGGTCCCCCGGTATCGACATGCCGTGAAGATAGCGGAACTGTCCGCATACGACACCGGCGCGCGCTTCACTCCCCGCGCCCCGGTCCCGCGCTCGGCCGCGCCCCGGTCCGGCCGCGCCCCGGTCCGGCCGCGCCCCGGTCCGGCCGCGCAGGATCCACGCCCCGCACCGCATCCGCGCAGAAGCCCGGGGTCCGTGCGACCCGCTCCCCCGTACCGGAGCCCTCATTCCGTACGTCTGACCAAGCCCGCCTCCGGCGAATACCGAGGCACGACGCCCGTACTCCGAAGGCCCTGCCACCGAAGGCCCTGCCACACCGAAGAGGCCCGTACAACCGAAAGCCCTGACACACCGAAGGCCCGGTGCCGTCCTGGGGAAGGGACAGGCATCGGGCCATCGGGTACGAACTCGGGTGCGCCGCACCCGCGTGGCGAACGCAGGCCGCGTGCGGCGCGTGGGTTGCCGTCCGGAGCGGTTGAGAGGGACCGCTGGATCCGGGCCGGCGGGGTCGGGCCCCTGGAGGGCCCTGGGGCCGGAGCCCCGTACATCACGTCACTGTTGAGGTGTGGTGAGGCAGGTGCTACGGGTGTCAGCCCTGGAGGGTGGCGACCCGCTGAGCCAGAGCTGCCTTCTTGTTGGCGGCCTGGTTCTTGTGGATCACACCCTTGCTGACGGCCTTGTCGAGCTTGCGGGACGCCTCGCGGGCGGCCACGGTGGCCTTCTCGGCGTCGCCGGCCGCGACGGCCTCACGGGTCTTGCGGATCGCGGTCTTGAGCGAGGACTTGACGGCCTTGTTGCGCAGGCGCGCCTTCTCGTTCGTCTTGTTCCGCTTGATCTGGGACTTGATGTTCGCCACGTATAGAGCCTTTGCAGGTTCGTCCGGATTCTTGAGCAGTGCCCCGGCTGATGAGGGCACGAGGCACAGTGGACCAGGCTACCAGCCGCTCCGAGGGCCTCCCAAACCCGTCGCTTCCCCGCGGGCGTGGGACTATGGAGGCTACGTATCGATCCGACCAGAGGCGGCAGACGCCTCAAGAAACAGGACCCTGCGTGCCCGCGACCCCTATTAATGTGCCGGAGCCGAGCCGTACCGACCCGGCGCGCATCCGCAACTTCTGCATCATCGCGCACATCGACCACGGCAAGTCGACACTCGCCGACCGCATGCTGCAGCTCACCGGCGTCGTCGAGCAGCGGCTGATGCGCGCCCAGTATCTCGACCGGATGGACATCGAGCGCGAGCGCGGCATCACGATCAAGTCCCAGGCGGTAAGGCTGCCGTGGGCGCCGACCGCGGGGGAGGGTGCGGGCACCACCCACATCCTCAACATGATCGACACCCCCGGCCACGTCGACTTCACCTACGAGGTCTCCCGCTCGCTCGCTGCCTGCGAGGGCACGATCCTCCTCGTGGACGCCGCCCAGGGCATCGAGGCGCAGACCCTTGCCAATCTCTACCTGGCGATGGAGAACGACCTCGCGATCATCCCGGTCCTCAACAAGATCGATCTGCCCGCCGCGCAGCCCGAGAAGTTCTCCGAGGAGCTCGCGCACCTCATCGGCTGCGAGCCCGAGGACGTGCTGAAGGTCTCAGCGAAGACCGGTGACGGCGTTCCCGAGCTGCTGGACAAGGTCGTCGACGTCGTCCCGGCCCCGGTCGGGGTGAAGGACTCCCCGGCCCGCGCGATGATCTTCGACTCGGTCTACGACTCGTACCGCGGCGTTGTCACCTACGTCCGGGTGGTCGACGGTCAGCTCAACAAACGCGAGCGGATCAGGATGATGTCGACCGGCGCCTCGCACGAGCTCCTGGAGATCGGCACCAACTCGCCGGAGATGACCCCGGCCGACGGCCTCGGTGTCGGCGAGGTGGGCTATCTGATCACCGGTGTGAAGGACGTCCGCCAGTCCAAGGTCGGCGACACCATCACCCAGCTCAACAAGGGCGCCGAGGAGCCGCTCGGCGGCTACAAGGACCCGAAGCCGATGGTCTTCTCGGGCCTGTATCCGATGGACGGCTCTGACTACCCCGAACTCCGCGAGGCCCTGGACAAGCTCCAGCTCAACGATGCCGCGCTGGTCTACGAGCCGGAGACCTCCGCCGCGCTCGGCTTCGGCTTCCGCGTCGGCTTCCTCGGCCTGCTGCACTTGGACGTCATCCGGGAGCGTCTGGAGCGCGAGTTCGGGCTCGACCTGATCGCGACCGCCCCCAACGTGGTCTACCGCGTGGACATGGAGGACGGCACCGAGCACACGGTCACCAACCCGAGCGAGTTCCCCACCGGCAAGATCGCCGAGGTGCACGAACCGGTCGTCCGCGCCACCCTCCTGGCCCCCAGCGAGTTCATCGGCGCGATCATGGAGCTGTGCCAGGCCCGGCGCGGCTCGCTGCTCGGCATGGACTACCTCTCCGAGGACCGCGTCGAGCTGCGCTACACGCTCCCGCTGGCCGAGATCGTCTTCGACTTCTTCGACCAGCTGAAGTCCAAGACCCGCGGCTACGCCTCGCTCGACTACGAACCCACCGGCGAGCAGACCGCCGACCTGGTCAAGGTCGACATCCTGCTGCACGGCGACAAGGTCGACGCCTTCTCGGCGATCACCCACAAGGAGAAGGCGTACGCGTACGGCGTGCGGCTCGTGGCCAAGCTGCGCGAGCTGATCCCGCGGCAGAACTTCGAGGTGCCCATTCAGGCCGCCATCGGCAGCCGTGTGATCGCCCGGGAAACCGTCCGCGCCATCCGCAAGGACGTCCTCGCCAAGTGCTACGGCGGTGACATCTCCCGTAAGCGGAAGCTGCTGGAGAAGCAGAAGGAAGGCAAGAAGCGGATGAAGATGGTCGGCAGTGTGGAGGTCCCCCAGGAAGCCTTCATCGCAGTGCTGTCCACGGATTCCGAGGGCGGGGAAGCCAAGGCCAGGAAGTAAGGCCGAAGTCGAGCAGTGGCGCGAAAGCCGAGCAGTAGGGCGAAAGCCGAGCGGTGGCGCGAAAGCCGAGCAGTAGGGCGAAAGCCGAGCGGTGGCGCGAAAGTCGAGCACTGAGGCGAAAGTTGAGCACTGAGGCGAAAGTTGAGAAGCGGGGCCGAAGCCGAGAAGCGGCCGCCACGGCGTAGAACGGCGTAAAGGCGCCCGTCCCCAGGCACCCGGGGGCGGGCGCCTTCGTGTGGCATACGGGTGAATGCCGGGCCTTCCGGTTTCTCGCGGAAGAAACGTGCCGTTACGCACTGCGCAGCGGTGATCCGGGCGGCCCCAGCGCGGACCCGGGCGGGGCACGACGGTCGTGCCGCGCAGACACCGCTCGGGAAGGGATGCTCGAGTGAAGTACACGAAGGCTGCCGCCATGATCGCCGGTTCCGTGATGGCCCTCGGAACCGGATCCGCCGCCGTTGCCCACGACGGGCCCGCGGCCTCCGGGACGACGCCGCAGGGCTGGGCGAGGCTGCTCAAGGACCAGCCGCTGGACGATATGAAGCCCCCGGCGGAGAAGCCGCTCAACGAGGTTCTCTCCGCCGCCACCACTCCACTGCAGCGCCAGATGATGGACCCGCGCCGGGTGGACAACGACATCCGCAGGACCGTCCTCGAGAAGGTGGGGCAGGGCCACGACGCGGCCGCGAACCCATCCACCGGAACGCTCGCCGGGGACCAGTTCGGCGGTGGCCAGGGCCAGGGTGGTCAGTTCACCGGTGGCCAGGGCGGCCAGGGCGGCCAGTTCGCCGGCAACCAGGGTCAGGGTGGTCAGTTCACCGGTGGCCAGGGTGGTCAGTTCGGCGGCGGTCAGGGTCAGGAGGGCCAGTTCGGCGGCGGTCAGGGTCAGGGTGGTCAGTTCACCGGCGGCCAGGGTGGTCAGTTCGGCGGCAACCAGGGTCAGGATGGTCAGTTCACCGGTGGTCAGTTCGGCGGCGGTCAGGGTCAGGGCGGCCAGTTCGGCGGCGGTCAGGGTCAGGGTGGTCAGTTCACCGGCGGCCAGGGTGGCCAGTTCGGCGGCAACCAGGGTCAGGATGGTCAGTTCACCGGTGGCCAGTTCGGCGGCGGCCAGGGTGGTCACTTCGGCGGCAACCAGGGTCAGGGCGTTCAGTTCGGCGGCAACCAGGGCCAGGGTGGTCAATTCGGCGGCAACCAGGGCCAGGGTGGTCAATTCGGCGGCAACCAGGGCCAGGGTGGCCAGTTCGACGGCAACCAGGGCCAGGGTGTTCAGTTCGGCGGCAACCAGGGTCAGGGCGGCCAGGGTGGTCAGTTCGGCGGCAACCAGGGCCAGGGCGGTCAGTTCGGTGGCGGCCAGGGTCAGGGTGGTCAGTTCGGCGGCATGCCCGCGGCCCGCTGAACCTGGCCCTCCCTAGGCGGCAGCGTGCGATGCGTGCGAGCGGGTCCGGACATATCAATCCGGGCCCGCTTCTCCATGTTCGTTATCCATGACTGGCAGATGACGGTTTCGTGCCGTCCACTGGGTGAAACGCACTTCAACGAGTGCGCAGTTCCCTCTTACGCAAAGGCGGAACGCGCCCTACGCTGATGGCTGCTCGAGGTTACTCGCGAGTTAAACAACTGGCGGACGGATTGAACAGCTCCCACTCACAGCACTTGCCGCGGGGCACGGAGGATGTCGTGAGCGACACGCAGACCCTTATCGAAAACCGGCCGCCCTCCGTGGCGACGCTCTTCCTGGAGCGGGTCGAGGCCACACCGGAGCGGGAGGCCTTTCGTTACCCCGTGCCGCCCGCCTCGGGCGACGGCCCGGACGACTGGCGCTCGCTCACCTGGAAGCAGTCCGCCGACCGCGTCCTGTCCATCGCCGCGGGCCTGATCGACATCGGCGTACGTCCCGAGGAGCGGGTCGCCATCGCCTCCGCGACCTGTCTGGACTGGATCCTGGCCGACCTCGGCGTGCTCTGCGCCGGTGCGGCGACCACCACGGTCTACCCGTCCACCAACGCTGAGGAGACGGCGTACATTCTGGCGGACTCCGGCAGCCGGGTCATGATCGCCGAGAACGCCGAGCAACTCGGCAAGGCCCGAGAGCAGCGCGACCAGCTCCCCGATCTGGCGCACGTCGTCGTGATGAACGAGACCGACGCGCTGACGGCCCCGGGCGACCCCGAGGACTGGGTGCTCTCCCTCGCCGAACTCGAACGGCGCGGCGCCGCCTACCTGGAGCTGAACCCGGACGTCGTCCGCAAGCGGATCGGTGCGATCACCGCCGATCAGCTCGCCACGCTGATCTATACCTCCGGCACCACAGGGCGCCCCAAGGGCGTGCGGCTGCCGCACGACAACTGGGCCTACATGGCCCGGGCCATCGAGTCCACCGGCCTGGTCACCGGCGAGGACGTCCAGTACCTGTGGCTGCCGCTGGCGCACGTCTTCGGCAAGGTCCTGACCTCGGGCCAGATCGCGGTCGGCCACGTCACCGCCGTCGACGGCCGAATCGACAAGATCATCGAGAACCTTCCAGTGGTCAAGCCGACCTACATGGCCGCGGTGCCCCGCATCTTCGAGAAGGTCTACAACGGCGTCGTGGCCAAGGCCCGCGCGGGCGGCCCGGCCAAGTACAAGGTCTTCATGTGGGCCGCGGACGTCGCCCGCGAGTACGCGAAGATCTCCCAGGACAACCTGCGACGCACCGGCAGCAGGACGGCGCCCCTCGGTCTCACCGTCAAGCACGCCATCGCCGACAAGCTCGTCTACGCCAAGTTGCGCGAAGCGTTCGGCGGCCGGCTGCGCGCCGCCGTCTCCGGCTCCGCCGCGCTGGCCCCGGACATCGGCTACTTCTTCTCCGGCGCCGGCATCGACATCCTGGAGGGCTACGGCCTCACCGAGTCCAGCGCCGCCAGCTTCATCAACCCGGGCGACACCTACCGCACCGGGACGGTCGGCAGGCCGCTGCCCGGCACCGAAGTCCGTATCGCCGACGACGGCGAGATCCTGCTCCGCGGCCCCGGCATCATGGAGGGCTACCACGGTCTGCCGGACAGGACGGCCGAGGTGCTGGAGTCCGACGGCTGGTTCCACACCGGCGACATCGGCGAGCTGTCCTCGGACGGCTTCTTGCGGATCACCGACCGCAAGAAGGATCTGATCAAGACGTCGGGCGGCAAGTACATCGCGCCCGCGGAGGTCGAGGGCCAGTTCAAGGCCGTCTGCCCGTTCGTCTCCAACATCCTGGTCCACGGCGCCGACCGGAACTTCTGCACGGCGCTCATCGCGCTCGACGAGCCCTCGATCACGGCCTGGGCCGCCGACCACGGCATGGCGGGCAAGCGGTACTCGGACGTGGTCACCTCCCGGGAAGTCGAGGAGATGATCGGCGGCTACGTCAGCCGCCTGAACGAGGGCCTGCAGCGCTGGCAGACGATCAAGAAGTTCCGGATCCTGCCGCGCGACCTCGATGTCGAGCACGGCGAGCTGACGCCCAGCCTCAAGCTCAAGAGGCCGGTCGTGGAGCGAGAATTCAAGCACCTGATCGACGAGATGTACGACGGTACGCGCGAGGTGTAGCCGCCTCCGCGCGGACGTTACCGGGCCCCGGGCGCTCTCCGCGCTCGGGGCCCGCCGTACGGTGCCTGCCCGACCGTGGCCCGCCGTACGGTGCCTGCCCGACCGTGGCCCGCCGTACGGTGCCTGCCCGACCGTGGCCCGTCCGCCCGGAGGCCCACCCCTTGCCGGCCGGCCCGGGGTCTTCCTGCGGCAGTGGACAATGGGGGGCATGCCCTCCGCACTGCCCGACGGCGAGCCCGTGCCCCACGACGGGGCACTGCCCGGCCGCGCCCTCGACGGTGCCGCCGCCCGCCCGCTCGGCTTCTATCTGCACGTGCCGTACTGCGCGACGCGCTGCGGCTACTGCGACTTCAACACCTACACCGCGAGCGAGCTGCGCGGCTCCGGCGGCGTCCTGGCCTCGCGCGACAACTACGCGGAGACGCTCACCGAGGAGATCCGGCTCGCCCGCAAGGTCCTCGGCGACGACCCACGCCCCGTGGAGACGGTCTTCGTCGGTGGCGGCACGCCGACGCTCCTCTCCTCCGCCGACCTGGGCCGGATGCTGGCCGCGATCCGGGAGGAGTTCTCGCTGGCGGCCGGGGCCGAGATCACCACCGAGGCCAACCCCGAGTCCGTGGACCCGCGCTATCTCGCCCAGCTCCGGGAGGCGGGCTTCAACCGTGTCTCCTTCGGGATGCAGAGCGCCCGCCGCCACGTCCTGCAGATCCTGGACCGTACGCACACGCCCGGGCGCCCCGAGGCCTGTGTCGCGGAGGCACGGGCCGCCGGATTCGACCATGTGAACCTCGACCTGATCTACGGAACGCCGGGGGAGAGCGAGACGGACTGGCGCGCCTCCCTGGACGCCGCGATCGGCGCCGGGCCCGACCACGTCTCCGCGTACGCGCTGATCGTCGAGGAGGGCACGCAGCTCGCCCGCCGCATCCGGCGCGGCGAGGTGCCGATGACCGACGACGATGTGCACGCGGACCGCTACCTCATAGCGGAGGAGACCCTGTCGGCCGCCGGGTTCGGCTGGTACGAGGTGTCGAACTGGGCCACGTCACGGGCGGGCCGCTGCCGCCACAACGAGCTGTACTGGACCGGCGCCGACTGGTGGGGCGCCGGTCCCGGGGCCCACAGCCACGTCGGCGGAGTGCGCTGGTGGAACGTCAAGCACCCGGGCGCGTACGCCCAGGCCCTGAGCGAGGGCCGCTCCCCGGGAGCGGGGCGCGAGGTGCTGTCCGGCGAGGACCGCAGGGTCGAACGCATCCTGCTGGAGCTCCGTCTGAAGGACGGCTGCCCGCTGGACCTGCTCGCTCCGGCGGGCACGCGGGCGGCCGGGCGCGCGCTGGCGGACGGCCTGCTCGAGCCGGGCCCGTACGAGTCGGGCCGGGCGGTGCTGACCCTGCACGGACGTCTGCTCGCGGACGCCGTCGTACGCGACCTGGTCGACTAGGCCGTGTCTTCTGGATCAGCTCGGGCCCGCGACACCTGGCACGGCACCTCGCTGCGTTGTCGGCGCACCGAGTGGGGCCACTACGAGGACACTCCGCCGCCTTGCGATCCACCGCACCAGACGCCGCAGGCTGATCCGAGCTGATCCAGAAGACCGGCCCAGCCCCGTGGTGCGGCCCGGCGGCCCCGGACTCACCCGCCCGGGGGAGCGCGGCCGACGCCGGGATGCCGCGGCCGGTGAGGGCCCGGAGAATCCTTGCTGTGAGCGACATGAAGGGTTCCTCGGGCCGTCAGCCACCGCCGTCACCCCCACCGGAACCGGCACGCACCGCCGCGGCGGAGGCGCCGAGCGAGTCCGTGGCCCTGGCGGCCATGATGTTCGCGGTGGCGATGACCTTCATCGACCAGACGATCGTCTCCATCGCAGCGCCGGACATCATCAAGGAGCTGGACCTCTCCTCCTCAGGCATGCAGTGGGTCGTCAACGCCTATCTGCTCACCCTCGCCGCCTTCTTCGCCCTCGGTGGCCGGCTGTCCGACGTCTTCGGTCACAAACGGCTCATGCTGATCGGCACCCTGGTCTTCGTCGTGTCCTCGGCGCTGTGCGGTGCGGTTCCCACCGGGGACGGGGCGCAGGCGTGGCTGGTCACCTTCCGCGCCACTCAGGGCGTCGGTGCGGCGCTCATGTTCCCGGCCGCGCTCGCCGTGGTCGTCGCCGTGTTCCCGGTGGCGCGGCGCGGCCGGGCGCTCGCGCTGTTCTTCGGGATCTCCGGCGCGCTGACCGCCATCGGCCCGCTGCTCGGCGGCTGGCTGACCACCTGGACCTGGCGCGCGATCTTCTGGGTCAACATCCCGGTCGCGATCATCGCCATCGCCCTGACGTTCGCCGCCCGCATCAGGAACGAGCCGCGCCGCGAGTCCATCGACTGGGCCGGCGCAGCGCTGGTGGTCATCGGGATGGGGCTGAGCGTCCTTGGGCTGCAGCAGGCCAGTGCGTGGGGGTGGAGCAGCGCCATCACCTGGCTGTGCATTCTGGGCGGCCTGGTGGTCCTCGCGCTGTTCGTGGGCTACGAGCTGCGCTCCCGCCATCCGCTCATCAAGCTGCAGGTCTTCACCGACCGGGCCTTCTCCGCCGATGTCGCCGTGCTGTTCTTCTCGATGATGGCGTTCGTCCCGGTGTTTTTCTTCACCTCGATCTACGCCCAGGTGTCGCTGAGTTCGTCCCCCAACCAGGCCGCGCTCTTCCTGCTCTACTTCTTCGCCGGGTTCGCCATCGCCTCCCAGTGGGGCGGCCGCATCCTCGACAAGCAGGGCGCCAGGCCCGCCCTCCGGCTCGGCACCGCACTCGGCGCCGTGGGTTTCGCCCTCTGGGCCAACAAGCTCACCGATCTCTCCCTGCACGACCAGTGGCCGTACGCCGCACTGGCCGGTGCCGGGATCGGCTTCCTGCTGGCCCCCGCCTCCACCGACGCCGTCAACCGTTCGATCGGCACTTCGTACGGCGAGGTCACGGGCATCACGCAGACGGTGCGCAACTACGCGGCCAGCATCGGTCTTGCGGTCTTCGGCACGGTGCTGACCCACACCATGACCGACCGCGTCGTGGAGAGCCTGGAAGCCCGGGGCGCCTCGCCGGAGCAGGCCCACGCGGGCGCGCGGGACATCGCCGAGGCGATCTCCGGCAACGCGGACAACCGTCCGCCGAGCGGCGACAGCCCGCTGGCCCGCCTCGGCAGCGATGCCCTGAGCGATATCCGCATGGACTTCGCGGAGGCGAACCAGGTCGTCTTCTTCTGCATGGCCGGCGCGCTGGCCATCGCGTTCATCTGTTCCGGCTTCCACCCCGGCACACGCGTCGCGGGCGGGGACGACGGCGCACAGCAGCCGGAGACCGGCGCCGGAACCGCCGCTACGGAGCGGTGACGAAGTCGATCAGCTTCTCGACCCGGCCCAGCAGCACGGGTTCCAGGTCCTTGTAGCTGCGGACCGATCCCAGGATGCGCTGCCACGCGGCGCCGGTGTTGTCCGGCCATCCGAGCGCTCGGCACACGCCCGTCTTCCAGTCCTGGCCGCGTGGTACGGAGGGCCAGGCCGGGATGCCCACCGAGGAGGGTTTCACCGCCTCCCAGACGTCGATGTACGGGTGGCCCACCACCAGCACGTCGTCGCCCGTGATCTCCGTGGCGATGCGGGACTCCTTGGACCCGGGCACCAGATGGTCGACCAGCACGCCGAGGCGCGCGTCGGGACCCGGCGAGAAGCTCTCGACGATGGCCGGAAGGTCGTCCACGCCCTCCAGGTACTCGACGACCACCCCTTCGATGCGCAGGTCGTCGCCCCAGACCCGTTCGACGAGTTCGGCGTCGTGCCGCCCCTCGACGTAGATCCGCCCGGCGCGCGCCACCCGCGCCCGCGCGCCCGGGACCGCGACCGAGCCCGACGCCGTACGGGTCGGGGGACGCGGCGCCGCGACCGTGGGCCGTACGAGCGTGACGACGCGGCCCTCGAGCAGGAAGCCGCGGGGCACCATGGGAAAGACGCGCTGCTTGAGGAAGCGGTCCTCCAGGGTGACGGTCGGGCCCTCGGCCGTTTTCTCCCAGCGCACCACCGCGCCGCAGAAACCGGTCGCGACCTCCTCGACCACCATGTCCGCCTCCACCGGCACCTCGGGTGCGGGCTTCTGCTTCTTCCACGGCGGGGTGAGGTCCGGCCCGTAACTTCTGCTGCGCATCCGGCCGATCTTACGGACCCGCGGTACGGCGCGCCTACGACACGCCGAACCGGGCCGCCAGCTCGTCGCGCTGCGCCCGTACGAAGGCCGCATCGACCACCGCTCCGTGACCGGGCACGTACAGTGCGTCCTCGCCGCCGAGGGCCAAGAGCCGGTCCAGCGCGGCGGGCCACTGGGCGGGGACCGCGTCGGGGCCCGCCTGCGGCTCGCCCGACTCCTCCACCAGGTCGCCGCAGAAGACGACGCTGGCCTCGCCCCCGCGCCCGGGCACCAGTACGGCCAGGTCGTGTCCGCTGTGCCCGGGGCCGACGTTGACGAGCACCGCGTCCCGCCCGTCGCCGAGCGGGACCGTCATCTCCCCGCTGACCAGGTGATTCGGCCGCGGCAGCAACTCGGCGGCCTCGGTCGCGGCCTCGCCGTCGAGTCCGTGCCGTACGGCGTCGTCGCGCAGCGTCTCGCGCGCCCGCGTGCCGCCCATCATCAGGTCCATCCGGATCGCGCCGTAGATCTGCGTCCCCGCGAACGCCGCGGAGCCCAGCAGGTGGTCGAAGTGCGGATGCGTGAGTGCGAGATGCGTCACCCGGCGCCCCAGTACCTCCTCCGCCTGGTGCCGCAACTGGGCGCCCTCGAGCAGCGTCGCACCCGCATCCACCATGAGCACGGCGGCCGGCCCGTGGACAAGGCCGGCCGTCGCGTCCCAGCGCGGCAGGCGGCGACGGGCGACGCCCGGTGTGAGCTGCTCCCAGCCCGCCTCTTCCCAAGTGCGGTTCATACGACGACGCTAGTCCCAGCCAGGTAGCGTTGCTCGCTGCCGAGTTCACATAGGCCGCGGGCGCGGGACGGGCCCCGGGCGAGCGGGCCGCCCTTGCCCTGGTCATACCACTGCGCCGTACACTGGCCGGGGGGAAGCTGGCACTCAGACACAGCGAGTGCCAAGCCCGGACCGAGGGACCACAGCTGGAGGTGTGCGCATGCTCAGCGAACGCAGACTCGAAGTGCTGCGCGCCATCGTCCAGGACTACGTGGGCACGGAGGAACCCGTGGGCTCCAAGGCGCTCACGGAGCGGCACGGCCTCGGTGTCTCCCCGGCCACCGTCCGTAACGACATGTCGGTGCTGGAGGAAGAGGGCTACATCGCCCAGCCGCACACGAGCGCGGGCCGCATCCCGACGGACAAGGGCTACCGCCTCTTCGTCGACAGGCTCGCGGGCGTCAAGCCGCTGTCCCAGGCCGAGCGCCGCGCCATCCACAACTTCCTGGACGGCGCCGTCGACCTCGACGACGTGGTCGGCCGTACCGTCCGGCTGCTGGCACAGCTCACGCGGCAGGTCGCCGTGGTGCAGTACCCGTCGCTGACGCGATCGACCATCCGGCACGTGGAACTGCTGTCGCTTGCCCCCGCCCGGCTGATGCTGGTGCTGATCACGGACACCGGCCGCGTGGAGCAGCGCATGGTCGACCTGCCCGCGCCCTTCGGTGAAAGCTCACTCGCCGACCTCCGGGCGCGGCTCAACAGCCGTGTCGGAGGCAGGCGTTTCGCCGATGTGCCCCAGCTCGTCCAGGATCTGCCGGACTCCTTCGAGGCGGAGGACCATCCCGCGGTCTCCACGGTCGTGGCGACGCTGCTGGAGACCCTGGTGGAGGAGACCGAGGAGCGGCTGGTGATCGGCGGCACGGCCAATCTCACCCGCTTCGGGCACGACTTCCCCCTGACCATTCGGCCGGTGCTGGAGGCTCTGGAGGAGCAGGTGGTGCTCCTCAAGCTGCTCGGCGAGGCCAAGGACTCGGGCATGACCGTACGAATCGGGCATGAGAACGCCCATGAGGGGCTGACTTCCACATCGGTCGTCGCGGTCGGCTACGGTTCGGGCGACGAGGCAGTCGCCAAACTCGGCGTGGTCGGACCGACCCGCATGGACTACCCCGGAACGATGGGAGCGGTACGCGCAGTGGCACGTTACGTCGGACAGATCCTGGCGGAGTCGTAAGTGGCCACGGACTACTACGCCGTCCTCGGCGTGCGCCGCGACGCAGGGCAGGACGAGATCAAGAAGGCGTTCCGTCGCCTCGCCCGTGAGCTGCACCCGGACGTCAACCCGGACCCGAAGACCCAGGAGCGGTTCAAGGAGATCAACGCCGCTTACGAGGTGCTCTCCGACCCGCAGAAGAAGCAGGTCTACGACCTCGGCGGGGACCCGCTCTCCGGCGCAGCCGCGGGCGGCGGCGCGGGCGGCTTCGGCGCGGGATTCGGCAACTTCTCCGACATCATGGACGCCTTCTTCGGCACCGCGTCCCAGCGCGGCCCGAGGTCGCGCACACGGCGCGGCCAGGACGCCATGATCCGGCTCGACATCGAGCTGGACGAGGCGGCCTTCGGCACCACGAAGGACATCCAGGTCGACACCGCCGTCGTGTGCACCACGTGCTCGGGCGAGGGCGCCGCGCCCGGCACCTCCGCGCAGACCTGCGACATGTGCCGGGGGCGCGGCGAGGTCTCGCAGGTGACGCGGTCCTTCCTCGGCCAGGTCATGACCTCGCGGCCGTGCCCGCAGTGCCAGGGCTTCGGCACGGTCGTGCCCAACCCCTGCCCGGAGTGCGCGGGCGACGGGCGCATCCGCTCGCGGCGCACCCTCACCGTCAAGATCCCGGCGGGCGTGGACAACGGCACCCGCATCCAGCTCGCCGGCGAGGGCGAGGTCGGCCCGGGCGGCGGCCCCGCGGGCGACCTGTACGTCGAGATCCACGAGATGCCGCACCCGGTGTTCCAGCGGCGCGGGGACGACCTGCACTGCACTGTCACCATCCCGATGACGGCGGCCGCGCTCGGCACGAAGGTGCCGCTGGAGACGCTCGACGGGCTGGAGGAGGTCGACATCCGGCCCGGCACGCAGTCGGGGCAGTCGATCCCGCTCCACCAGCGCGGCGTCACGCACCTGCGGGGCGGCGGGCGCGGCGATCTGGTGGTCCACGTCGAGGTCCAGACACCCACGAAGCTCGATCCGCAGCAGGAGGATCTGCTGCGGCAGCTCGCGAAGCTGCGCGGTGAGGAGCGGCCCTCGGGGCACTTCCAGCCGGGGCAGCAGGGGCTGTTCTCCCGCCTGAAGGACGCCTTCAACGGCCGCTGACCGGTCTTGGCCGAGGCCAACCGGTGGCAGGCGTCGAATTCGTCCGGGCCCCGGACGAAGTCCCGAGGGAGGATGGGCACACCGAACCCGCCGACTCGCGGCCACGTGAGAATCGGCGAACCGCAGCACGGTGCGGGCTTGCCGCGTGAGCGGCAAACACAGGGAGGTGCCCCCGCCGTTGCCGTCTGCGGGCCGCCGCCCCCCGGACTTCGCCGGGCCCCGGCCCCGGCGAACGCATGCCCACAGCGATGGGGGACCGGCTGACCCGATCAGCCGCGGGACGGAACCGCGTGACACCATACGGCCATGCCCTCCGTGTTCTCGGATCTGTCGCCGTACCCGATCGTGCAGGCCCCCATGGCCGGCGGGGCCTCCTGCCCCGAGCTCGCCGCAGCCGTGTGCGAGGCGGGCGGCCTCGGATTCCTCGCCGCCGGGTACAAGACGCCGGAGGCGATGTACCAGGAGGTCAAGCGGCTCCGCGGGCTGACCGAGCGCCCCTTCGGGGTGAATGTGTTCATGCCGCAGCCCTCGCTCGCGGACGCCGGTGCGCTCGAGGTCTACCGGGAGCAGCTCGCGGGCGAGGCGTCCTGGTACGAGACGCCGCTCGGCGACACCGACGGCAGCATGGACGACGCGTACGAGGCCAAGCTCGCGATCCTGCTCGACGACCCCGTCCCCGTCGTCTCCTTCACCTTCGGCTGCCCTTCGCGGGCCGCCCTGGACGCGTTCGCCAAGACGGGCACGCTCACGGTCGTCACCGTCACGAGCCCCGACGAAGCGCAGGCGGCCCAGTGGGCGGGTGCCGACGCCGTCTGCGTCCAGGGCATCGAGGCCGGTGGCCACCAGGGCACCCACCACGACGACCCGCAGGCCGACGGCACCTCGTCCGGGGTCGGTCTGCTGACGCTCGTCGCACAGGTCGGCGAGGCCGTCCAGCTGCCGATCATCGCCGCGGGCGGGGTGATGCGGGGCGGCCAGATCGCGGGTGCACTGGCAGCCGGCGCGGAGGCGGCCCAGCTCGGCACCGCCTTCCTCGTCGCCGCGGAGTCGGGCGCCAACGCCCTGCACAAGCGGGCCATGACCGATCCGCTGTTCCCGCGGACCGAACTGACCCGGGCCTTCTCGGGACGCCCGGCCCGCGGCCTGGTCAACCGGTTCATCCGCGAGCACGGGCGATACGCCCCGGCCGCCTATCCGCAGATCCACCACATGACCGCGGGGCTGCGCAAGGCCGCGGCCACGGCGGGTGACCCGCAGGGCATGGCGCTCTGGGCGGGGCAGGGCCACCGGCTGGCGCGCCAGCTCCCGGCCGGTGAGCTGGTCGAGGTGCTGGTGGCAGAACTGGAGTCGGCGCGCGAGTCGTTGGTGACCGGAGCCGGGTCGTGACGGCACCGGTCTTCCTCGCCGACCGCGACCTGCTGCACCGCCTCCGGCACGAGGGCGCCACGGCCGTCGCCCTAGAGGGGCCCGAGGGCCGCCACGCGGTGTCCGTACGGCGGTTGCGGGTCGGCGAGGAGGTCGTGCTGACGGACGGGGCGGGCACCGGCGCGTACGGCACCGTGGCCGCGGTCGAAGGCAAGGACCGGCTGGACGTCGCGGTCTCGGCGTGGCGCGAGGAGCCCGAGCCGCGGCCCCGGATCACCGTCGTCCAGGCGCTGCCCAAGGGCGACCGGGGCGAGCTCGCCGTCGAGACCATGACGGAGACCGGCGCCGATGCGATCGTGCCGTGGGCGGCGGCGCGTTGTGTCACCCAGTGGCGGGGCGAGCGCGGGACGAAGGCGCTGACCAAGTGGCGGACCACTGCCCGTGAGGCGGGAAAGCAGGCCCGCCGTCTCCGCTTCCCCGAGGTGGCCGGGCCGATGACGACGCGAGAGGTGGCCGGGCTGCTCGCGGACGCGGCGTTCGCGGGCGTGCTCCACGAGGAGGGCGGCGAACCGCTGGCCACCGCCGAACTCCCCGCCCAGGGGGACATCGTGCTCGTCGTCGGCCCCGAGGGCGGCGTCTCGCCGGAGGAGCTGGCCGCGTTCGGGGAAGCGGGGGCGAAGCCGTACCGGCTCGGTCCAACCGTGCTGCGCACCTCCACGGCGGGTACCGCGGCGACGGCCCTGCTGCTGGGCCGTACGGGCCGCTGGTCCTGAACGGGTCGCCGGTCCTGAGCGGGCGCCGCTGGTCCTGAGCGGGTCGCCGGTCCTGAGCGGGCGCCGCTGGTCCTGAGCGGGTCGCCGGTCCTGAGCGGGCTCCGCCGCTCCTGAGGGAGCAGCCGGTCCTGAGCGGGCAGCCGGTCCTGAGCGCGTCGCCGGTCCGGAGGGGGCAGCCGGTCCTGAGCGCGTCGCCGGTCCGGAGGGGGCAGCCGGTCCTGAGCGGCCTGCCGGTCCGGGCCGGAGCGCGCGCCCGGTGCGGCAAGGGTCGTCATCTCCCTTCCGCCGGTACCGAATTCCGGTCACCGAGTACCGGAAAGTGCTGGTAGGGCCTCTGTTGCGTCATTAGTGTGGCGGGCGTGACGCAGCCTTCGACGCCTTCTTCGCCGCAACCCTCATACCTCCGCCACCCGCATCTGCACGGCGAGTTGATCACCTTCACCGCCGAGGACGACGTCTGGGCCGCGCCCCTGGACGGGGGCCGCGCCTGGCGGGTCAGCGCCGACAACCTGCCCGTCTCGTGTCCGCGGATCTCGCCGGACGGGGGGCACATCGCCTGGACCTCCGCCCGCGACGGGGCGCCCGAAGTGCACGTGGCCCCCGCCGACGGCGGCAGCGCCAAGCGCCTGACCCACTGGGGCAGTTGGAAGACCGCCGTACGGGGCTGGACGCCGGACGGCGAGGTGCTGGCGATCAGCACGTACGGGCAGGCGTCCCTGCGCCGCACCTGGGCCCGGGCGCTCCCGCTGGACGGCAGCCCCGCGCGCACGCTCCCGTACGGCCCGGTCGGCGACGTGGCCTACGGCCCGCGCGGTGCCGTCCTGCTGCTCTCGGCCACCATGGGCCGCGAGGCCGCGGCCTGGAAGCGCTACCGCGGCGGCACGGCGGGCAAGTTGTGGCTCGACCGCGACGGAAGCGGCGAGTTCGAGCGGCTCCACGCGGACCTCGACGGGAACATGGAGTTCCCGCTCTGGGTGGGGGACCGGCTCGCGTTCCTCTCGGACCACGAGGGCACAGGGGCGCTCTACTCCTCGCACCCCGACGGGTCGGACCTGCGCCGCCACACGCCGCTCGACGGCTTCTACGCCCGCCATGCCGCGACCGACGGCACGCGCGTCATCTACTCCTCCGGCGGCGAACTGTGGCTGCTGGACGACCTGGAGAGCGCCGAGCCGCGGCTCATGACCGTCCGTCTCGGCGGCCAGCGCACCGACCTCCAGCCGCACCCGGTGCGGGCCTCTGCCTACCTCGGCGACGCCCGCCCCGACCGTACGGGCCGGGGCAGCGCCGTCGAGGTGCGCGGCAGCATCCACTGGGTGACCCACCGCGAGGGCCCGGCCCGCGCGCTCGCGGCCACGGCGGGCGTACGGGGACGGCTGCCCCGCGTCTTCCGGGCGGGCGGCGGGAGCGAGGAGCACGTCGTCTGGGTCACGGACGCCGAGGGCGAGGACGCCCTGGAGTTCGCGCCCGCCGCCGGCACGGCACCCGGCACGGCGCCCCGGCGCATCGGGGCGGGGCTGTTCGGCCGCGTTCTCGACCTCGCCACGGCGCCCGACGGCAGCCGGGTGGCCGTCGCCTCGCACGACGGACGGGTGCTGCTCGTCGAGCGCGAGTCGGGGGAGGTGCGCGAGGTCGCCCGCAGTGAGTTCGGCGACGCCGACGGCCTGGTCTTCTCGCCCGACTCCGGCTGGCTCGCCTGGTCCCACCCGGGCCCCGGACCGCTGCGCCAGCTCAAGATCGCCAACGCCACGGACCTGTCGGTCGCCGAAGCCACCCCGCTGCGCTTCAACGACTTCTCGCCCGCCTTCACCGCCGACGGCAAGCACCTGGCGTTCCTCTCCGAGCGGGCCTTCGACCCGGTCTACGACGCACACGTCTTCGACCTGGCCTTCGTCGGCGCGTGCCGTCCGCACCTGATCACGCTCGCCGCGGCCACGCCGTCGCCGTTCGGCCCGCAGCGGCACGGCCGCCCCCGCGAGGACGACAAGACGGACCACGACGGCGGCGACCAGGACCAGGACCAGACGCCGCCCGTCACCCGTATCGACCTCGACGGTCTCGCCGACCGCATCGTGCCCTTCCCGGTCGAGGCGGGCCGGTACTCCACGCTGCGCTCGGCGGAGGACGGCGTGCTGTGGCTGCGCCACCCGATGCGCGGCGTCCTCGGCTCCGGCCTGGCCACGCCGGAGGACGACGGGCCGACCACCGCGCTCGTCCGCTATGACCTCGCCCAGCGGCGACTGGAGGAACTCGCCGGTGACGTCGACGACTTCGCGGTCAGCGGCGACGGCAAGCGGGTGCTGCTCTCGACCGACGGCAAGCTGCGCGCCGTACCGGCCGACGCCAAGTCCTCGGACGACGACGACAGCGACAGCAGCACCACGGTCGACCTCTCCCGGATCCGACTGACCGTCGACCCGGCCGCCGAGTGGCGGCAGATGTACGACGAGGCCGGGCGCCTCATGCGCGACAACTTCTGGCGGCCGGACCTGGGCGGCACGGACTGGGACGCCGTCCTGGACCGCTACCGTCCGGCGCTCGGCCGCGTCGCCACCCACGACGACCTGGTCGACCTGTTGTGGGAGGTCCAGGGCGAACTGGGCACCTCCCACGCGTACGTCACCCCGCCCGGCGGTTGGGGCGACCCCGCGCACCGGCAGGGGTTGCTCGGCGCCGACCTGGCACGCGACGAGGAAGGCGTGTGGCGGATCGAGCGCATCCTGCCGTCCGAGACCTCCGATCCAGGAGCCCGCTCCCCGCTGGCCGCCCCGGGCGTGGCCGTACGGGCCGGTGACGCGATCCTGGCCGTCGACGGCCACCGGGTGGACCCGGTGACCGGTCCCGGGCCACTGCTCGTCGGCGCCGCGGGCAAGCCGGTCGAGCTCACCGTCGCGCCGTCCGGCGGGGGCGACCCGCGGCACGTCGTGGTCGTCCCGGTCGCGGACGAGGAGCCGCTGCGCTACCACGCGTGGGTCGCGGGGCGGCGGGCGTACGTGCACGAGCAGTCCGGGGGGCGCCTCGGCTATCTGCACGTCCCCGACATGCAGGCGCCCGGCTGGGCGCAGATCCACCGCGACCTGCGGGTCGAAGTCGCCCGCGAGGGGCTGGTGGTGGACGTCCGCGAGAACCGCGGCGGCCACACCTCCCAGCTCGTCGTGGAGAAGCTGGCCCGCCGCATCGTCGGCTGGGACCTGCCGCGCGGCGTGCAGCCGGTGAGCTATCCGCAGGACGCGCCGCGCGGGCCGGTCGTCGCCGTCGCCAACCAGTTCTCCGGTTCCGACGGCGACATCGTCAACGCGGCCGTCAAGGCCCTGGGCATCGGCCCGGTGGTCGGGGAGCGCACCTGGGGCGGCGTCATCGGCATCGACCGCCGCTACTCGCTGGTCGACGGCACGGAGGTCACCCAGCCCAAGTACGCCTTCTGGCTGGAGGGTTACGGCTGGGGTGTCGAGAACCACGGCGTCGACCCGGACGTGGAGATCGTCCACGCACCCCAGGACTCGGCGGCGGACCGCGACCCCCAGCTCGACGAGGCGATCCGCATCGCCCTGGCGGCGCTCTCGGAGAACCCGGCGAAGATCCCGCCGCGGCTCCCCGAACTCCCGTAACGCCCGGGCGGCTTGGGGAGGCGGCGGCAGGGAGAGGCGTCCGGCGGGGCCGCCTCCCGCTGCCGGCGCGGGTTTCCGGGGCGGCTCCGAGCGGCGCCGCCAGGCGCGGAGTCCGGGCGCCTCCGGCGCGATCAACAGGCGGCCCCCGCATGCCAGTGGGCGGTGGGGCGACCTGGCGTTCTGGGCGCCGGAGGCCCTCCGTAGGGTGGTGCCATGGCCGAGGAGACACCGCTCATCCGCAGTCTGCGTTCCGCCGTCGAGGCCGCTCCCGACGATGTCCCTCTGCGTCTGCACCTCGCCGAGCTGCTGCTCGGCGAAGGACGGACGGACAAGGCCGTGGCCGAGATCGCGGCCGCCCTCCAGCGCGCCCCGGGCGACGCGCAGGCGGGGGCCCCTGATGGCGCGCGCCATGGGCGGCGGCCCGGCGTCCGCCACCGGGCCCGGCGCCACGCCCCTGTCGGAGGGCGGGTCCACCCCCTCGGCCACCGGCGGCCGCACCGGCCAGGACGCCCCTACCGGTACGCCGCCCAATTCCCAAGTCCCCGGTGAACAGGGCGGCTTCGATTGGCAGGCGGCCGAGCGCGAGGTCGGCGACGTCGTACCGCCCCGCTTCGTCGAGTCCTCCGTCACGGGCGACGGTACGGGAGAGGCTACTGGCGACGACATGGGGAGCGGCGGAGGTGAGGACGTACGGCGCCTGGAGCGCCCGCTTGCCGCCGAAGGGCCGGGCGACCCCGGCGGCGCCTCGACATGGGATGTCGAGGCTGCCGCGCCGCAGCGTCCCCGTCACGGTCCTGGCCGGCGTCATCGCGCCCATGGCCCTGGTGTCGGTGCTGATCGTGACCGTGCCGTGGACCGACGCCGCCTTCCTCGGCGCGACCGTCGCCCACTCCGTCCGGCTGGTGGTCCTGGCGTACTGGAGCTGCCGGGCGGCGCTGCGGTGCGCAGGCCCAAGGATTGAAACCGGGCAGGTACGGGCCGCTTCGGCCGCCCCGTCAAGGTTTGCCCGGTGGCGAGGCGTCCCGGTGTGGTCGGATGCAAGGCGCCGGAACGGCCTCGTAGTGGACCTGCTCGGCCGGTCCGGCAACGCAGCGGACGGCCGTGCCAGGGCGGTGAGCGGGGCAAACCTCGGCGGGACGGCACTAGCATGCGACCCGTAAACGATCGACTCGGATGATCCGCGGCACGGTCCGACCGTACGGGGCGGTGCGAGGATCGGCGCGAAGGAGGCCCGGACCATGGCCGGAGAGCGGCAGGACGACTGCCTGTTCTGCAAGATCGTCGCGGGGGAGGTCCCGGCGGACGTCGTGCGCGAGACCGGCACGACGCTCGCGTTCCGCGACATCAACCCCCAGGCGCCCACGCACGTCCTCGTCGTCCCCAAGGTCCACTACCGGGACGCCCCCTCCCTGGCGGCCGCCGACCCCCAGGTGACGGCGGACGTGCTCCGCGAGGCGGGCGAGGTCGCGGCCGAGGACAAGGTGGACGGGACGGGCTACCGCATCGTGTTCAACACCGGCAGCGGCGCGGGCCAGACCGTATGGCACGCGCACGCCCACGTCCTGGGCGGCCGCGGCTTCAACTGGCCACCGGGATAAGGCGGAAGACCCGACATGTCCGCCCGCGAACTCGTCGTCCTGGGCACCGCGAGCCAGGTGCCCACCCGGCACCGCAACCACAACGGCTATCTGCTGCGCTGGGACGGCGAGGGCATCCTCTTCGACCCCGGTGAGGGCACCCAGCGGCAGATGCTGCTCGCGGGTGTCGCCGCCCACGACATCAACCGGATCTGCATCACGCACTTCCACGGCGACCACTCCCTGGGCCTGGCAGGGGTCGTCCAGCGCATCAATCTCGACCGCGTGCCGCACCCGGTGACCGCGCACTATCCGGCCAGCGGCGAGCGCTTCTTCGGGCGGCTGAGGTACTCCACGGCGTACCACGAGAAGGCGCGGATTGTGGAGCGGCCCGTCAGCGGAGAGGGCGAAGTGCTCGCCGAGGGACCACCGTTCACCCTGGAGGCGCGACTCCTCTCGCACCCCGTGGAGGCGTACGGCTACCGCCTCACCGAGCCGGACGGCCACCGCATGCTCCCGGAGCGCCTGGCGGCGTACGGGATCGTCGGGGCCGACATCGGACGTCTGCAGCGCGAGGGGGCCCTGGAGGTCCCGGGGCGCGGCACGGTCGCCCTCGCGCAGGTCAGCGAGGCGCGGCGGGGACAGCGCTTCGCATTCGTGATGGACACGCGGATGTGCGAGAGCGTGCACGCGCTCGCCGAGGGCTGTGACCTGCTCGTCATCGAGTCCACGTTCCTCGACGAGGCGGCGGTCATGGCGGAGGAGTACGGCCACTTGACGGCGGGTCAGGCGGGCCGGGTGGCGGCGGAGTCGGGCGTACGGCATCTGGTGCTCACGCACTTCTCGCAGCGGTACGCGGAGCCGGCGGACTTTGAACGGGAGGCGCGGGCGGCCGGGTTCGACGGCGAGCTGACCATCGCCCGTGACCTGAACCGCATTGCGTTTCCGAAGCGGCTCTGACGCGTTCTGCCGCATGCGGGGCCGGGCCAGCGGTCGCACGCGGAACCACCGAAGTCCCGGGCCCGGACGGCGTTCAGCCCCGCCGGGCGGAGTCTGACGAGCCGTCGTAGGCTGGGGAATGTGCGCCTTGCAGGGCGCCGCCGCACCGGCGGGGAGCGCGGTTCACCATGAGGCCGACCGTCCGCAGCAGCAGGCCGGCCGCGGCGCTCGTGGCGCTGCTCGCCGTTCTCGGCGCCGGGGCCGCCGGGCAGCCGGACCGCCCCGAGCACGTCGCCGCCGCGACCACGGCCCGGACCCACGCCGGTCCCACACGCGTCGCCTACGACGTCTCGCTCAGCGGCGACAAGGGCGGGGCGCGCTGGACCGGGCGGGAGAGCGTGACGTTCACCAACACGACGGGCGGGCCCCTGCGCGAGGTGTATCTGCGGCTGTGGGGAAACGCCTGGGACGGTTGCGAGCGGCCGACTCCCGTGCGCGTCACCCGCGTCGAGGGCGGCACGTCCCGCGGCCTGTCCGCCGGCTGCACCGCTCTCCGTATCGATCTGCCGGGCCCCCTCGCGCACGGGGCGCGCACGACGGTCGCGTTCGACGTCGAGCTCACGGCGCCCCGCCGCACCGAACGCTTCGGCCGGGACGGCCCGTACACCTACCTGGGCAACGCCCTGCCCGTGCTGGGCGTACACGACGCACAGGGCTGGCATCTCGATCGCGATGTCGGCTTCGGCGAGAGCTACTACACGCTGGCCGCGGGCTTCCGGGTCCGCCTCTACCACCCCTCGGACCTGAAGGTGCCCACCACGGGCACGGCCGTCACCGTGCAGGGTGACGGCCGGAACGGTACCGGTGAGGGCGGGAACGGCACGGGTGCCGGCCGGAGCGGTACCGGTGAGGGCGGGAACGACGGGGACGGGAGCGCCAGGTCCGTCACCACCGCCACCGCCCACCGGGTGCGCGACTTCGCCTGGGCCGCGGGCCCCTTCGCCACGGCAACGACCGAGTCCCAGGGCGGAGTCCGGGTCACCACGTTCCGTCCCGCCGCCACCCCCGCCCCGGTCGCGTCGTCGACCAGGCGGCTCGCCGCCGAGGCCCTGGACGACTTCGGCGCGCGCTTCGGACGCTATCCCTACAGCGAGGCGGACCTCGTCCTGCACCAGGGGTTCGGGACGACCCCGGGCGACATGGAGTACCCCGGGCTCGTCCTCCTCAACTCCCGTGCGGCGGGCGGCGCGACGGTCCACGAGATGGCGCACCAGTGGTGGTACGGCATCGTCGGCAACGACCAGTTCGACGCGCCCTGGCTCGACGAGGGCTTCGCCGTCTACGCCGAGGACCTCTTCCGCGGCGACCGCCGCCCCGACTGCCGGCCCGCGACCGGCATGTCCCGCTCCATGGGCCACTGGGCCGGGCATGAGGGCGCATGGAAATCCGCTGTCTACAAGGGCGGTTCCTGCGCACTGCACGCGCTGGAGCGGGAGATCGGCGGATCGGCCATGGCGCGGCTGATGAAGGACTACGCCCGTGACCACTGGCACGGGGTGTCGACCAGCGCCTCCTTCCGTCGCGCCGCGCAGGCGGTCACCGCCCGGGAACTCGGCCCATTCTGGCGGGAGCACGGCATCCGCTGACGGCATCCGCCGGCGGGCGACCCGTTGACCGCATCCGCCGGCGGGCGACCGGGTTGACCGGCGTCCGTCGAGGGGCGCCCCTGTTGACCGGAATCCGCCGGCGGGCGAGCCGGCTGACCGGATCCGGGTCGCCCGGCGTGACCGACGGCGTACCGTACGGAGCGCACTTGGCCCGATCCCCGCAGCCGGATCCATACTCAGGTCAGGCGGTGCGACCTGCACCGATCGTCGTCGGACGAGGAGTGGAGCGTGACGCGAAGCGACGAGAACCGGCCGCTCCGCCCGTGCGGTGCGCAGGCCAGGCCCGCCCCGGAGGACGAGCCCGCACCCGGAGCGCACCGAGCCGCCCCCGGTGACCCGGGCGGTGGCACCCCGGCAGCGGCGGGGCACCTGGTGGACCCCCTCGCCGCGCTCCGCACGCCCGCCGATCCGCCCGTCGACGTCTACCTCACCGGCACCGTCTTCCTGGACATCATCTTCACCGGGCTCGACAGCGCCCCAGTCCGCGGCACCGAGTCCTGGGCGCGCGGCATGGGCTCGAGCCCGGGCGGCATCGCCAACATGGCCACCGCCCTTGCCCGCCTCGGCCTGCACACCTCGCTCGCCGCCGCCTTCGGCGACGACGTCTACGGCGACTACTGCTGGGACAGCCTGGAGAACGGCGAGGGCATCGACCTGACGCCGTCGCACCGGGTGGCCGACTGGCACTCCCCGGTCACGGTCTCCATGGCGTACGAGGGCGAGCGTACGATGGTCTCCCACGGGCACGAGGCGCCCTCGCCCGACCCCGCCCCCGGCTGCCCGCCCCCCTCCCGCGCCTGTGTCGCCGCTCTGGCCCCGGGGCGCCAGGAGGAGTGGATCGCGGAGTCCGCCGGCCGCGGCAGCCGGATCTTCGCGGACGTCGGCTGGGACGACACGGGCCGCTGGGAGCTCTCGGCGCTCGCCGACCTCGAGCACTGCGAGGCTTTCCTGCCCAACGCCGAGGAGGCGATGCGCTACACGCGCACGGTGAGCCCCCGCGCCGCCGCACGTGCGCTCGCCGAGAAGGTCCCGCTGGCCGTGGTGACGCTGGGGTCCGAGGGCGCGTACGCGGTGGACGGCGGTACGGGCGAGACCGCGTCCGTGCCCGCCATCCGGGTCGAGGCCCTCGACACCACGGGCGCCGGGGACGTCTTCGTCGCCGGCTTCGTCACGGGCACGCTCGCGGGCTGGCCGCTCGCCGACCGGCTCGCCTTCGCGGGCCTGACCGCGGCGCTGTCCGTCCAGGAGTTCGGCGGATCGCTCTCCGCCCCCGGCTGGGTGGAGATCGCCGCCTGGTGGCAGCACGTGAAGACCCACGACGACCGGGCGGCCGCCCTGCGCCACTACGGATTCCTCGACGATCTGCTGCCCTCGGCCGCCCGCGCCCTGCCGCTGCGCCGCGCCGTCCCCACGGTCGGCTTCCGCCGGCGCTGAGGGGGCCCGCTCGATCCCACGAACGGCGCCGTGACGGGCGCACGGGGCTGCCCGGGGCACGGGGACGGGACGGGGGAGAAACGGGGCGCAGAGCGCTGGAGAGCGCCGGAGAACGGCGGTGAAAAGGGCTCGGGGGTTGTCGGTGCTCCGTCGTAGGCTTGGACTATCAAGCCCGTACGGAAACCGCGTACGGCACGTCGAGCACAGAAGGCGGGGTCAGCAGGCCAGAGAGCCGGCCCATGACTCAGACACCCACACGATCGCAGGCAACCGCCCACTTCACCGTCTCGCCCAAGCACCCCATGGTGATGGTTCTGGGGTCCGGGGACTCCCTTCTGCGCGTCATCGAGCAGGAGTTCCCTTCGACCGACATCCATGTGCGCGGCAACGAGATCAGCGTGACCGGGGACTCCAAGGAAGTCGCGCTGGTCCAGCGCCTGTTCGACGAGATGATGCTGGTGCTCCGCACCGGCCAGCCCATGTCGGAGGACGCGGTCGAGCGCTCGATCGCGATGCTCCGCGAGGAGGAGGGCGCCGAGGGCACGGCCGAGACCCCCTCCGAGGTGCTGACGCAGAACATCCTCTCCAGCCGCGGCCGCACGATCCGGCCGAAGACGCTCAACCAGAAGCGCTACGTCGACGCGATCGACAAGCACACGGTCGTCTTCGGTATCGGCCCCGCGGGCACCGGCAAGACATATCTGGCCATGGCCAAGGCGGTCCAGGCACTGCAGTCCAAGCAGGTCAACCGGATCATCCTGACCCGGCCCGCGGTCGAGGCGGGCGAGCGGCTCGGCTTCCTGCCCGGCACGCTCTACGAGAAGATCGACCCGTATCTGCGCCCGCTCTACGACGCGCTGCACGACATGCTGGACCCCGACTCCATCCCGCGGCTCATGGCGGCCGGGACGATCGAGGTGGCACCGTTGGCGTACATGCGCGGCAGGACGCTCAACGACGCGTTCATCATCCTCGACGAGGCACAGAACACGAACCCCGAGCAGATGAAGATGTTCCTCACCCGGCTGGGCTTCGACTCCAAGATCGTCATCACGGGCGACATCACCCAGATCGACCTCCCGGGCGGCACCAAGAGCGGCCTCCGCCAGGTGCGGGAGATCCTCGACGGGGTGGAGGACGTGCACTTCTCCATCCTCAACAGCACCGATGTGGTCCGCCACAAGCTCGTCGGCCGTATCGTCGACGCCTACGAGCAGTACGACAGCCGCAACGGGCAGTGACACGAAAGAGCCAGACACCACCCTCATGTCGATCGACGTCAACAACGAGTCCGGCACGGACATCGACGAGCAGGCGATCCTGGACGTCGCCCGCTACACCCTCGCCCGGATGCGCATCCACCCGCTGTCCGAGCTGTCGGTGATCGTCGTCGACGCCGCCGCCATGGAACAGCTCCACATCCAGTGGATGGATCTGCCGGGGCCCACCGATGTCATGTCCTTCCCGATGGACGAGCTGCGTCCGCCCGCGAAGGACGACGAGGAGCCCCCGCAGGGGCTCCTCGGCGACATCGTGCTCTGCCCCGAGGTCGCCAGGAAGCAGGGCGAGGAGGCACCGACGCAGCACTCCATGGACGAGGAGCTCCAGCTCCTCACCGTCCACGGCGTGCTGCACCTGCTCGGATACGACCACGAGGAGTCCGGCGAGCGGGCCGAGATGTTCGGCCTGCAGAAGGCGATCATCGACGGCTGGCGCACCGAGCGCGGTCTCGAGGGTCCCTCCCCGGCCCCCACCACACGATGAGGGGACGGACGACACGATGACCGGTCAGTTCATCGCGGTGGCCGTCCTGCTGGTCGTGGTCGCCTGGCTCGCCGCCTGCGCCGAGGCGGGTCTCACCCGCACGACACGCTTCCGCGCCGAGGAGGCCGTACGCTCCGGGCGGCGCGGCAGTGCGGGACTCCTCGCTGTCGCCGACGACCCCACCCGCTATCTGAACGTCGCGCTGCTGGTGCGCGTCGCCTGCGAAATGGGCGCCGGCGTCCTCGTGACCTACGTCTGCCTGCAGGAGTTCGACGAGACCTGGGAGGCGCTGGCCGTCGCGCTCGGCGTGATGGTCCTCGTCTCCTACGTCGCCGTCGGTGTGTCACCGCGCACCATCGGCCGCCAGCACCCGCTGAACACCGCCACCGCCGCGGCCTACGTTCTGCTGCCGCTCGCCCGCGTCATGGGACCGGTCCCGCAACTCCTGATCCTCCTCGGCAACGCCTTCACCCCCGGCAAGGGCTTCCGCAAAGGCCCCTTCGCCTCGGAGGCCGAACTGCGCGCCATGGTCGACCTCGCCGAGTCCGAGCAGCTCATCGAGGACGAGGAGCGCCGCATGGTGCACTCGGTCTTCGAACTCGGCGACACCCTCGTCCGCGAGGTGATGGTGCCGCGCACCGACCTGATCGTGATCGAACGGGCCAAGACCGTGCGCCAGGCCCTCACGCTCGCCCTGCGATCCGGCTTCTCCCGCATCCCGGTGACCGGCGAGAGCGAGGACGACATCGTCGGCATCGTCTACCTGAAGGACCTCGTCCGGAAGACGCATATCAACCGCGACGCCGAGAGCGACCCGGTCTCCACCGCGATGCGGCCCGCCGCCTTCGTGCCCGACACCAAGAACGCGGGTGACCTGCTGCGCGAGATGCAGAAGGAGCGCAACCACGTCGCCGTCGCCATCGACGAGTACGGCGGCACGGCCGGCATCGTCACCATCGAGGACATCCTCGAGGAGATCGTCGGCGAGATCACCGACGAGTACGACCGCGAACTCCCGCCCGTCGAGGAGCTCGGCGAGGACCGCTACCGCGTCACCGCGCGCCTCGACATCGGCGATCTCGGCGAGCTCTACGGCCTGGAGCTGGACGACGAGGACGTGGAGACCGTCGGCGGGCTGCTGGCCAAGTCCCTGGGGCGGGTGCCGATCGCGGGCGCGACCGCGGAGGTCGATCTGTCGGAGGACACCTCCGCCCCCGAGCTGAAGGCGCTGCGGCTGACGGCGGAGGCGGCCGCCGGACGCAGGAACCGGATCATCACCGTCCTGGTGGAGCCGGTGCGCTCCACGGTCGCGGGCGAGGACGTCGACTCGGGCACTGGCTAGCCGCGCGGGTCCGTGCGGTCCGTCCGGTCCGGTCCGGGCCCCGCGGGGACCGTGTCCGCGGGGTCCTCTTCGAACGTCCAGACCAGCACGGTCTGATCGGGCTCGGACACGCCGCCCGCGGAGGTGTACGTGGCCAGTGCGGGCTCGTTGTCGCCCTCTGTGGCCACCCACATCCCGTAACAGCCGCGCCGCCGGGCGAGATCCGCGAGCGCGGCCGTGAGCGCCCGGCCGATGCCGTGGCGGCGGTACGGCTCGTCCACGGCCAGCTCGTACAGGAACATCTCGGTCCCCTTGTCGGGGTGTGTCGTCTCGACCCCGGTGACCATGCCCGCGGGGACGCCGTCCACGTAGGCGATGAGCATGTGGTGGCCCGATTCCGCGAGGAAGCGTTCGGTCGCACCCTGCTTCGGCGGCCCGTCGAGGAGACGACCTGCCGCCATCACGTCGTCCTGCCTGGTCACACGCCGGATTTCGCTGCGGATCGCCATACGGGCGAGCGTAGCCAGGCGCGCCCGTGTCCCGCAGCCGGACCGCGGCCGGGGAGGGCCGGGCCGTTGCTTCCCCGCCGGAAGCCGCGGCCGGGCCGTTGCTTCCCCGCCGGAAGCCGCTCTCTATGATCGGCGCATGAGCGACATCGACGCCCTGACCACCGAGGACCGCAAGATCATCACGCTGGCGCGTTCCGCCCGGGCGCGGAACGCGGTGCCCGAGGGGGCGGCCGTACGGGACGAGACCGGCCGCACCTATGTCGCCGGCACCGTCGACCTCCCGTCACTGGCGCTCAGCGCGCTCCGGACCGCCGTGGCCATGGCGGTCGCCAGCGGGGCCACGTCCCTCGAAGCGGCGGCCGTGGTCACCGACGCGGAGGCCGTACCGGACGAGGACCGCGCGGCCGTACGGGACCTCGGCGGCGCCGGGACCCCGGTGCTGCTTGCGGGGCCCGACGGCACGCTGCGGGCCACCGTCACCGCCGGCTGAGCACGGCCGCTTCCGTCGGCCGCGAGGCTTCCGCCCGCCATCTCGTCTCCACCGGTGTTCACGCCCTCCCGCCCGGGCGCCGGGGCAAACTCCTCGACGGAAAGCGCCCGTTCGCACCTCGCGGCCCCCGGGCGCGCGGCCGGGCTCCGTGGCGACGACGGGGCGGTCGCCCGCTCAGCCCTCATGGAGAGGGCAGAGGGGCGGGGCGCAGAGGCCGCGGGCCGGGGGCGGCCCGCGTGGTCGGCCGGGCCCTCGCCATCGAGGAGAATGGTCCCCATGACTGCACCCTCCTCCACCGGCCAGGACCACCACCGCGCGGGCTTCGCGTGCTTCGTCGGCCGCCCCAACGCGGGGAAGTCGACCCTGACCAACGCGCTGGTGGGGACGAAGGTGGCGATCACCTCCACCCGGCCGCAGACCACCCGGCACACCGTCCGCGGCATCGTGCACCGTCCCGACGGCCAGCTCGTCCTCGTCGACACCCCCGGCCTGCACAAGCCGCGCACGCTGCTCGGCGAGCGCCTCAACGACGTCGTACGGACCACTTGGGCCGAGGTCGACGTCATCGGCTTCTGCCTCCCCGCCGACCAGAAGATCGGCCCAGGCGACCGCTTCATCGCCGGCGAGCTCGCCGGGATCAAGAAGACGCCCAAGGTCGCCGTCGTCACCAAGACCGATCTGGTGGACTCCGAGCGGCTTGCGGAGCAGCTCCTCGCCGTCGACCGGCTCGGCAAGGAACTGGGTCTCGAGTGGGCGGAGATCGTCCCGGTCTCGGCCGTGGCGGAGTCCCAGCTCGGGCTGCTCGCCGATCTCCTGGTGCCCCTGCTGCCCGAGGGCCCGGAGCTGTACCCCGAGGGCCACCTCACCGACGAGCCGGAGCAGGTGATGGTCGCCGAGCTGATCCGCGAAGCCGCGCTGGAGGGCGTACGGGACGAGCTGCCGCACTCGATCGCGGTCGTCGTCGAGGAGATGCAGCCCCGCCCGGACCGCCCCGCGGACCGGCCGCTGCTCGACGTCCACGCCAACATCTACATCGAGCGGCCGAGCCAGAAGGGCATTGTCATCGGCCCGAAGGGCGCCCGGCTGAAGGCGGTGGGCACCACCTCGCGCAAGCACATCGAGGCCCTGCTCGGGACCCCGGTCTTCCTCGACCTCCATGTGAAGGTCGCCAAGGACTGGCAGCGGGACCCCAAGCAGCTTCGCAGGCTGGGCTTCTAGTGCCGCCCCACCCAGGTTTGGTGGTTTCCAGGGGGCGTTGCAACAGGCGGTCGGTTTGATCAGGCCGCGAGGCTTGGTCACCCCGAGCTGGGTGCGCACCCGCACCCGCACCCAGCACCCGGCCGATCGCCATCCGTGACGTGCTGCGCCTGCTCGTGGCGTGCGCTCGTCTGCCGCATGCGGTGAACCGCACGTTCGACTCCGGTGGGCCGGTCGTCGTCACGTAACGGGAGATGATGCAGCGCTACGCCGTCCTCCCGGTCTGCCCCAGCGGCTCAACATCCCCGTCCACGTGCTCACGCCTCGGCTGTCCAGCCTCTGGGTGGGGCTGGTCACCTCGGTGCCCAAGGCCACGGCGCGCCCCCTGATCTCCGCTCCTGCACCAGCCGGTTCCGCCCTGCCCTCCGGCGCACAGCCGCCGGTAACCGGCCTTCTCCGTCTACGCGTTGGCGTCCCCGCTGCGCGCCGACGCGATCAGGTACGTCTGGGTCAGCGCGGCGGCCGCCAGGACGCCGGCGGTCAGACGGAAGCCGGGGGCGAATGCGTCGCCCGGCAGCGGGGCCGACCCGGGGTGGGCGTGGAGGAGCGTCGCGCCCACGACCGCCATACCGAACGTTCCGCCGACCTGCAGGCTCGTTTCCAGCAGTCCGGAGGCCCCTGCCCGGCGGTCCGGGGGAGGCGCCGACATCGCCACGGACATGGCCGGGTTGAAGATCAGTGGGACCGACACCCCCCACAGCAACAGGGCCCCGCCGAACGGCCAGTAGCTGTTACCGCCGACGGCCACGCCCATGAGCGCAAAGCCCAGCGCTCCGCCCGCCGCCCCCGTCACCGTCAGCGCGCGGGCGCCGAAGCGCCGGGCCAGGGCACCCGTCGCCGGGGCGAGGGCGACTGTGGGCGCCATGGCAGGGAGCATGGCCAGACCCGCTGACATCGGACTGAGGCGGAGTGCGTCCTGGACGTAGACGGCGCCGTAGACGACCGCGGAGAGGAAGCTGAACTGTGCGCAGAGGACCATGACTGCCGAGCCGAGGAACCGCCGCTCGGCGAGGAGCCCCACGTCGACCAGTGGTGTCCGTCGCCGCGTCTCGATACGCACGAACACGCACAGCGTCGCCAGGCCGCCCCCGAGCAGTGCGACGACGACGACAGCCGGCCACCCCTGGCCGCCGGACTGCATGAGGGCGGTCACCACCGCGCCGAGACCGATCACGGACGTGACGAGGCCTGCACCGTCGAAAGAGCCCGACACGGCTCGCGGCGGACGCCGCCCGACCGCGGTCCGTGCGAGCACGAGGATCACCACCGCCGGAAGGAGGTTGAGCAGGAAGACGGAACGCCACCCCGCGTACTCGGTCAGCACACCGCCCAGCAGAGGACCCGCGGCGAGCGCGGCGGACGCGGCGCCTACATACGTCCCGATCGCCTTGCCGAGCCGCTCCGGCGGAAAGGTGTCCGTGATGATGGCCATCGTCTGGGGCAGCATGGCGGCCGCCGCGGCACCCTGGAATGCCCGCGCCGCCACCAGCGCCCCGCCGCTCCCCGCAAGACCGCAGACGACGGAGGCCACGGCGAAGCCCAGGGTGCCCAGGACGAACATCCGCCGCGTTCCGAAGAGATCCCCGAACCGGCCGCCCGCCGCGGCGAACGAGGCGAAGGCGAGGATGTACGCGTTCGGGACCCAGTGGGAGAGCGCGACGCTCATCCCGAGGTCGTTCCGGATCGCGGGCAGGGCCACGCCGACGACCGTCTCGTCGAGAAAGGTCATGCCCAGCGCCAGACTCGACGCGGCGAGCACCCACCCCTGCCGCCGCCTGCCTGCGGCCTCCGCCTCTTCTCTCGCTGCGCTCGTCGGCCCCATGAGGCGACTCTACGGATTCATGGGCGGTTGCCATGGTTTATCCGAGCTTCTGTGGGGTGAGGTCGCCGGTGTTCCCGAGGCCGGGGGACAACGGACGCGCGGCGGACGGCCGGACAGGCCGCTGTGGTCAGGCAGTTGGGCCGGGACCGAACAGCTCTCCGAGCAGCGCGGCACCGTCGCCGGTAGCGCGTACCTCCAGGTGCATCGCTTCGCCGTCGAAGTGGACGCGGAAGCCGAGAAGAGGACCTCACCGCTGCTCCGCGGCGGCCAACGCGGCCACGTCCCCGGCCCGTTCCGCGGGAAGCCACTCGAAGGCCGAACGGCGACCGTACGTACCGGCCTGGCGCCGAAGGTCACGACACCGCGACGGGCGGTGCATCGCAGAAAGCGGTGGAGCCCAGCCATCGGGCCGGCTCGCTACCGCTCGGCCAACAGCGTTATTGCTCAGGCGAGTTGACCAGCGGGCAGGCGGCGGCCCGGAACGACCACGAGGAGCCCGACGTGAACGGGCCGGATCGTTCGCCCCCGCCTGGTGCGGGCGCGTGCGGCACGGTCGTCGACCTGCGCCGACGTGCCCACTGCGCTCACCGACCCGTTCAGGCCTTCTGCCTCGTTCGAGCCAAGAGCACGGCGGCCCCGGCCACAGCACCCACCGCACCAGGTCTGCCCGGTGGCGAGGCGCCCTGGTGCGGTCGACAACACGTCGCCGGACCGGCCTCGCAGGGGGCCTGCTCGGCTGATCCGGCAACGCAGCGGACGGCCGTGCCGGGACGGCGAGCGGGGCGAACCCGGACGGGGGCGGCCCTCGTGGCGGGGCGGCACCGGGCAGGCGCCCGGCCGTCCGCGTGCACCGGCCGGCGCCTCCCGCCCTACACGCCTTCCTTGAGGACGCGCGTGATCAACTTGCGCTGTGCCTCACTGAGGCGGGGGTCCGCGCAGTAGACCGTGCGCTCCCCGATGGTGACCTGGTAGCTGAAGCCGTCGGGCACCCCCACGGGAGGCGTGTCCCGGCCCTCTGCGAGGGCCTGCTCGGCCAGGTCGTGCCAGTCCCCGGCGTCGGGCCGTCCCGCGGTGTCCACCTCGGCGTGGCGGGGAATCCCCGTGAACCCTCCGCTGCGCTTCACCTGAATTCGCATGGGTTCATCTGTACCCCCTTCCGGGCCTACGTCCCGGACGGATCCCCCGCCTTCCGCTCCGCCGTCTCCACACCGACCTCCTCCCAGGCCTTCTTCAGCGCCTCGTGCTCCTCGCCCGTGCCGTAGCGCTCCCGGGCGGCGGCGACGGTGAGCCGGGCGAAGTCGGCGAAGTCGGCGTCGGAGGCCAGCTCGCCGCCGGTCAGCACGTCGTACCAGATCTGTCCGGCCCGCTCCCAGGCGTGGCCGCCCAGGCTCGTGGCGGCGAGGTGGAAGGCGCGGTTCGGGATGCCGGAGTTGATGTGCACGCCGCCGTTGTCGCTGCCGGTGCGGACGTAGTCGTCCATCGTGGCGGGCTGCGGGTCCTTGCCCAGCACATCGTCGTCGTAGGCCGTGCCCGGGGCCTTCATCGAGCGCAGCGCCACGCCGCTGACGCGCGGGGCGAGCAGCCCGGCGCCGATCAGCCAGTCGGCTTCGGCCGCGGTCTGGCCGAGCGCGTACTGCTTGATGAGCGAACCGAAAACATCGGACATCGACTCGTTCAGCGCCCCGGACTGGCCGAAGTACTCGAGATTGGCGGCGTACTGCGTGACGCCGTGGGTCAGCTCGTGGCCGATCACGTCCACCGGAATGGTGAAGTCGAGGAAGATCTCCCCGTCACCGTCCCCGAAGACCATCCGCTCGCCGTCCCAGAAGGCGTTGCCGTAGTCCTCTCCGTAGTGGACGGTCGCGTCCAGGGGCAGCCCCGAGCCGTCGACGGAGTTGCGGGAGTACGCCTTGAGGAACAGCTCGAAGGTCGCGCCCAGACCGGCATAGGCGCGGTTGACGGTCGCGTCCCGCACCGGGTCCTCACCCTCGCTCCGCACCTCGCGGCCGGGCAGGTGCTCGCGGTGGCCGGCGTCGCTGATCGTGCGGTGAGGGCGGTCGGAGGGGCCGCGTCGGCCCGACGGGGCCGCCGGTGTGCCGGCGACCGTGGTCAGCCGGCGGCGGGTGCGCTGGGCGGCGTCCCGCTCGAGGGTGCGCCGGGCGGGGCCCGCGACGGCCGCCTCGCCCGACCGGGCGAGCCGGTCGAGCAGGTGCGGCGGGACGATCGTGCAGAAGACGGGATGTACGGGGTGTACGGTCATGAAGCGCAATGTGGCACAGAGTTCATGGTCTGTCACTGGTTGCAACCGGACCGAGTGAAATGAAGCGATGGATCATCTTCTGCCCGGTTCCCATCGCGTCTTGCATACTGAAACGGACTCGGTGCCCTGGCGCAGGCTCGGTTAGGCTTCTGCGCATCATGCGTTTCGGGCTGCTTCTCCTTAGCTGCCGCGGCGAGGGCCTGTAGTCGAAGGCCGACCCCCTCCCCGCGGTGTCCGGTGTTGCTCACCGCCGTCACGTCGGCCGTCGAAGCCCATTCGACAGGAGCCCAGCCCCCATGACGACCTCTCCGAATTCCGCGTCCGGGAATTCCGTGGGCCGCCCCACTCCCGTCACGGCCGCGACCGTGACCCAGAAGCCCTCCGGCATGCCGGTCCACAAGTACAGGCCGTACGAGGCCGTGGACATCCCGGACCGCACCTGGCCCGATCGCCGTATCACGCAGGCCCCGCGGTGGCTCTCCACCGACCTGCGGGACGGCAACCAGGCCCTGATCGACCCCATGTCGCCCTCCCGCAAGCGCGCGATGTTCGACCTCCTGGTCAGGATGGGCTACAAGGAGATCGAGGTCGGCTTCCCCTCTTCGGGACAGACGGACTACGACTTCGTCCGCTCGATCATCGAGGAGGACGCGATCCCGGAGGACGTGACGATCTCCGTCCTCACTCAGGCCCGTGAAGAGCTGATCGAGCGCACCGTCGAGTCCCTGAAGGGCGCGCGCCGGGCCACCGTTCACCTCTACAACGCGACCGCCCCGACCTTCCGCCGCGTCGTCTTCCGCGGCACCCGCGAGCAGGTCAAGGCCATCGCCACCGACGGCACCCGGCTGGTGATGGAGTACGCCGAGAAGCTGCTCGACGACCGTACGGCCTTCGGCTACCAGTACAGCCCGGAGATCTTCACCGATACCGAGCTCGACTTCGCCCTGGAGGTCTGCGAGGGCGTCATGGACGTCTGGCAGCCCGAGCCGGGCCGCGAGATCATCCTCAACCTGCCCGCCACCGTGGAGCGTTCGACACCGAGCACGCACGCCGACCGCTTCGAGTGGATGTCGCGCCATCTGTCGCGGCGCGAGCACGTCTGCCTGTCCGTGCACCCGCACAACGACCGCGGCACCGCCGTCGCCGCCGCCGAACTGGCCATCATGGCGGGCGCGGACCGCATCGAGGGCTGTCTGTTCGGCCAGGGCGAGCGCACCGGCAACGTCGACCTGATCACGCTGGGGATGAACCTCTTCTCCCAGGGCGTCGACCCGCAGATCGACTTCTCGCAGATCGACGAGATCCGCCGCACCGCCGAGTACTGCAACCAGATGACCATCCACCCGCGCCACCCCTACGCGGGCGACCTGGTCTACACGTCCTTCTCCGGCTCCCACCAGGACGCCATCAAGAAGGGCTTCGAAGCGATGGACGTCACCGCGACCGAACACGGCGTGACGGTCGACGACATCGAGTGGACCGTGCCGTACCTGCCGATCGACCCGAAGGACGTCGGCCGCAGTTACGAGGCAGTGATCCGCGTCAACTCGCAGTCCGGCAAGGGCGGTGTCGCCTACGTCCTGAAGCACGACCACAAGCTGGACCTGCCGCGCCGGATGCAGATCGAGTTCTCGAAGATCATCCAGGCGAAGACCCATGCGGAGGGCGGCGAGATCACGCCGCAGGAGATCTGGGCGGTCTTCCAGGACGAATACCTGCCCAATCCGGACAACCCGTGGGGCCGGCTCCAGTTGCGCGCCGGGCAGACGACCACCGACAAGGACGGCATCGACACCCTCACCGTCGAAGCCGTCGTGGGTGGCGAGGAAACCGTCCTGAACGGTACGGGCAACGGCCCGATCTCGGCGTTCTTCGACGCCTTGGCGCACGTCGGGGTCGACGCACGGCTCCTGGACTACCAGGAGCACACGATGAGCGAGGGCGCGAGCGCGCAGGCCGCCTCGTACATCGAGTGCGCCATCGACGGAAAGGTGCTGTGGGGGATCGGCATCGACCCCAACACAACGCGTGCGTCGCTCAAGGCCGTGGTCTCCGCGGTCAACCGGGCCGCCCGCGCCTGACGGCGCACGCCGCACACGCCCGGCCGGTCGCGCTCGCCGCAGGTCCGCGATCGCGCGTGACCGGCCGTTCTCCTGACCGCTCGCACGCACGCCTGACCAAGCCGGCGCGCGCCGGACCTGCCGCGCTTGCCCCGCGCCCCACGCGCGGGGCGAGCGCCGTGGCCACCGTTTCCCGCCATCCCTCGGCGCGAGGTGCTGACGTCACCTCAACGATGTGGTTAACATCACCTCCAACACGGCGCCGTTGCCGAAGAGTCACCGAGTCGCAGCGGTCCGTTGCGACCAGGAATTCCGGAACTCTTTGGGCCTACGCGCCGGAGGTGCGCTTATGCAGCGCGTGTGGGGTGTGCGCACGACGTGGCACACGGTGGGGGACGGCGAGTTCTTCTGTCCCGATTGCGGCGGCGACCGCAACTACCGCCGCCGTACGGGCCGCCGCCGCCTCGCCGTGCTCGGACTGCCGCTCCTCCCGCGCGGCACCGCCGCCCCGGTCGTCGAATGCTCCTCGTGCCGCACCAGGTTCGGTGCGGAGGTGCTCGACCACCCCACCACTCACCGCTTCTCGGCCATGCTCCGCGACGCCGTCCACACAGTGGCCCTCGCGGTCCTCGCGGCGGGCGGAGCCGAGGACCGTACGGTCCTCGAGGCGGCGGTCGACGCGGTGAGCGGCGCCGGCTTCGAGGACTGCACGGGCGAGCAGCTCCTCACCCTCGTCGAGGCACTGGCTGCCGACACCGGCCGTCTCCCGGACCGGTACGAGGACGGCGGCGACGGCGGCACCGCTCTCGCCATCGAACTCCACGAGGCCCTCGAACCCCTGGCCCCGCACCTCGCCGCCGCGGGTCGCGAGGGGATCCTGCTGCAAGGCGCCCGTATCGCCCTCGCCGACGGCCCGTACAAGCCCGCCGAGCGCGAAGCGCTGGCGGCCGTCGGCCGCGCCCTGCTGATCGGCAAACCGGACACCGAGCAGCTGCTGGCGGCCGCGGCGCGCATGCCCTTCTGACGGCGCAGGCCTGCCGTATCGTTCCGCCGCCGTCGCCCGCGAGGGTTCCGGTACGCCCCGTCGGTCCGTCCAGGCCTCCCCGTACGGGACAATGGCCGCATGAGTCTGTTCCGCGACGACGGCATCGTGCTGCGCACCCAGAAGCTGGGTGAGGCGGACCGGATCATCACGCTGCTCACCCGCGGCCACGGACGCGTCCGGGCGGTCGCCCGCGGAGTGCGGCGCACCAAGTCGAAGTTCGGGGCACGGCTGGAGCCGTTCTCCCATGTCGACGTGCAGTTCTTCGCGCGCGGCAGCGAACTGGTCGGCCGCGGCCTGCCGCTGTGCACACAGAGCGAGACCATCGCTCCGTACGGTGGCCGTATCGTCACGGACTACGCCCGCTACACCGCTGGCACCGCCATGCTCGAGACCGCGGAGCGGTTCACCGACCACGAGGGCGAGCCCGCCGTTCAGCAGTACCTGCTGCTGGTCGGAGGCCTGAGGACGCTCGCCGCGGGCGAGCACGCCCCGCATCTCGTCCTCGACGCCTTCCTCCTGCGCTCCCTCGCGGTCGGCGGCTACGCACCCAGCTTCGACGCGTGCGCGCGGTGCGGCATACCGGGCCCCAACCGGTTCTTCTCGGTCGCCGCGGGAGGCGTGGTGTGCGCCGACTGCCGCGTGCCGGGAAGCGTCGTACCCTCTGCGGAGACGCTGACCCTGCTCGGCGCGCTGCTGACCGGCGACTGGGAGACGGCGGACACGTGCGAGGCGCGGCACGTACGGGAGGGCAGCGGACTTGTGGCGGCGTATCTGCTCTGGCACTTGGAGCGGGGTCTGCGGTCGCTCCGGTACGTGGAGAAGACGTAGGACGGGCAGAGAACACCGAGATCCACGAGATCCACGAGAACCATCGACATGGGAGACGTGAACCGCATGGCACGACGCGGGATTCTGGGCCGTACCCGCCGCGAATACCTGGCTCCCGAGCCGCACCCCTCCGGTGCGCGCCCGCCGAAGATCCCCGGCGAACTGGTCCCCAACCACGTGGCGTGCGTGATGGACGGCAACGGCCGCTGGGCGAAGGAACGCGGCCTGCCGCGCACCGAGGGACACAAGGTCGGAGAGTCCGTCGTCCTCGACGTCCTCAAGGGCTGTCTGGAGATCGGGGTCAAGAATCTCTCGCTGTACGCCTTCTCCACCGAGAACTGGAAGCGCTCGCCCGAAGAGGTGCGCTTCCTGATGAACTTCAACCGCGACGTCATCCGCCGCCGCCGCGACGAGATGGACGCGATGGGCATCCGGATCCGCTGGGTCGGCCGGATGCCGAAGCTGTGGAAATCGGTCGTCCAGGAGCTCCAGGTTGCCCAGGAGCAGACGCAGCACAATGACGCGATGACGCTGTACTTCTGCGTCAACTACGGCGGCCGCGCGGAGATCGCGGACGCGGCCGCGAAGCTGGCGGCCGATGTGCAGGCCGGGAAGCTGGATGCGTCCAAGGTCAACGAGAAGACTTTCGCGAAGTACCTGTACTACCCGGACATGCCGGATGTGGATCTCTTCCTGCGCCCGAGCGGCGAGCAGCGTACGTCCAACTACCTGATATGGCAGAGCTCGTACGCGGAGATGGTCTTCCAGGACGTGCTGTGGCCGGACTTCGACCGGCGCGACCTGTGGCGTGCGTGCCTGGAGTACGCGCAGCGCGACCGGCGCTTCGGTGGCGCGCTCCCCAACGAGACGCCCCCGCCGCAGCCGGGCCGGGCTCCGGCCTGACGGTTGCGGCACGGCCCGGTGTCCGCTTCGGCGCTCGGGCACGTACGGCATTGCCCGGCGGTGCGGAGTTCGCCTCGGCCGTCCGGCGAACGGACCTCCGGCTGAGGCTGGTTGGCCACCGCCGGGCCGCGCGGCGTGGATCTCGCCGCAGCGGCAACCCCTCGTTCGCCGCGGCAGTGGTGAGCCACCCTTGTCCGCCGAGGCGGTACTCCGCGGGTACGGGGGAGTCCGGCGCTGCCGAACGCACGCTGGCCGGCCGCCGAACGGACCTCCGACTGAGGCTGGTTGGGCATCGCCGGGCCGCGGCGGGAACCGGCCGCTGCGGTGCTCAGCCTTTGGGCATGCGGTCCCGCAGTGCAGTGCGGTCCCGGCTACCGGCGCGCGGTACCGCGCCGAGGATTGCGGCGCCGGAGCGGCCCCGGCCGGCACTGGGGTCGGCGGTCAGGCGGGGCCGAACCCGCCTCGGCCCATGGGCGAACGCCCGTCCCGGCGCCGCATCCCCGCGCGCGGGCCGGCGCCCGTTACGCCTGGGAGGCCTTGGCCGCACAGGCACCGCATGTGCCGAAGATCTCGATCGTGTGCGCCACGTCCACGAATCCGTTGTCCGCCGCGATCTGGTCGGCCCACTTCTCCACGGCGGGGCCCTCCACCTCCACCGCCTTGCCGCAGCTGCGGCACACCAGATGGTGATGGTGGTCGTCGGTGCTGCAGCGGCGGTAGACGGCCTCGCCGTCGCTCGTGCGCAGGACGTCGACCTCACCCGCGTCCGCGAGCGACTGCAGCGTGCGATAGACGGTGGTCAGGCCGACCGAGTCGCCGCGGTGCTTGAGCATGTCGTGCAGCTCCTGGGCGCTGCGGAACTCGGTGACCTCGTCGAGGGCCGCCGCCACCGCCGCGCGCTGCCGGGTCGACCGGCCACGCACCGGCGGGGGTGTGCTCGTTCCACTGCTCCCCGCGGTCGCCACCGTTGCCTCCTCATGCTCGCCGTCCGCTCGTACGACTGGCCATTGTGCCAGTCTGCGAGTGCGACAGTGCCTACACCTTCACGTCGTCCCCGGGCGGATTCGGGCCTCCTGCCTCCAGAGTGCACTGTTCCTCGTATGCCGCGGCTGCCCGGCGGGCCCGCCGTTTCGCCACCGGCGTCGCGAGCGCGGTGATCACCGCGAAGACGGCGATGGCCAGGACCACGATGCTCGCCCCGGGCGGCACGTCCACGTAAAAGGAGTACACGGTGCCGGACAGGCTGACGGCGACGCCGATGCCGATCGCGGCCACCAGCGTCATGGCGAAACCGCGGGTGGCCTGCTGCGCCGCGGCGACCGGCACCACCATCAGCGCGCTCACCAGCAGCAGGCCGACGACCCTCATGGCCACGGTGACGGTGAGTGCCGCGGTGACGGCCAGCAGCAGATTCAGCAGGCGTACCGGCAGCCCGGTGACGCGTGCGAACTCCTCGTCCTGGCAGACGGCGAAGAGCTGCCGCCGCAGTCCCAGCGCGACCGCCGCCACGAAGGCCGCCAGGACGCAGATCGCCGTCAGGTCCCCGGCCGAGACCGTGGTGATCGAACCCCACAGGAACGTGGTGAGGTTGGCGTTGGAGCCGTTCGGCGCCAGATTGATCAGCAGGACGCCGCCCGCCATTCCGCCGTAGAAGAGCATGGCGAGGGCGAGGTCGCCGCGCGCCTTGCCGTACCAGCGGATCAGCTCCATCAGGACGGCGCCGAGCACGGTGACGGCGATGGCGGTCCAGATCGGGTTCGTGCCGGTCAGGAAACCGAGCGCGACACCGGTCAGCGCGACGTGCCCGATGCCGTCGCCCATGATCGCCTGCCGACGCTGGACCAGGTAGATGCCGACGGCGGGGGCTGTGATGCCGACGAGGACGGCGGCCAGCAGCGCGCGCTGCATGAATGCGTAGTCCAGGAGATCGATCACGTCAGCAGTCCCGTTCTGATCGGTTCGGAGGCCTCGCCCGCGTGCGGGTGGACGTGGTCGTGGCCGGGCAGCGCGTGCTGGCCGACGGCCTCCGGCGGCGGTCCGTCGTGGACCACGCAGCCGTCGCGCAGCACCACCGCGCGGTCGATGAGCGGCTCCAGGGGGCCGAGTTCATGGAGGACGAGGAGTACCGTGGCGCCGCCGGCGACCTGCTCGCGCAGGGTGTCGGCCAGCACCTGCTGGCTCTCGTGGTCCACACCCGCCATGGGCTCGTCCATGATCAGGAGATCGGGCTCGGTGGCGAGGGCGCGGGCGATGAGCACCCGCTGGTGCTGTCCGCCGGACAGCGCGTTCACGGAGTCCCTGGCCCGGTCGGCCATGCCCACCAGGTCCAGGGCACGCTGCACTGCATCCCGGTCGGCCCTGCGGCGCGCGCGCAGCTTCGTACGGGACAGTCGGCCGGCGGAGACGACCTCGCGCACGGTCGCGGGAACCCCGCTGGCGGCGGTGGTGCGCTGCGGGACGTAGCCGATGCGTGCCCAGTCGCGGAAGCGGCGCAGAGGTGTGCCGAAGAGGGCCAGATCACCGCTGGTGAGCGGCACTTGCCCGACCAGGGCCCGTACGGCGGTGGACTTGCCGGAGCCGTTGGCGCCGAGCAACGCGACGACTTCGCCGTGCTCCACGGCGAGGTCGATCCCGCGCAGGACGGGCCGGGCTCCGAGCGAGGCAGTGGCCTTGCTGAGGGATATGACCGGCTGCTCCATGTGTTGTGCCTCCGTCGCGTGCGTCACGTGGCCGCGAGGGCCTTCTGCAGATTCCTGAGATTGGCCTGCATGACCTGGATGTAGTCGCGGCCCTGGGACGTGTCGGTGATGCCCTCGACCGGATCGAGCACATCGGTGTGCAGACCGGTGTCGCCCGCCAGGGTCCTGGCGGTCCGGTCGCTGGCGATCGTCTCGAAGAAGACGGTGCCGACCTTCTCCTCCTCGGCGATGGTCTGCAGTTCCTTCATCCGGGCCGGGCTGGGCTCGGACTCGGGGTCGAGGCCGGAGATGCCCTCCTGGTGCAGGCCGTAACGCTCGGCGAGGTAGCCGAAGGCGGAGTGGGTGGTGATGAAGGTGTTGGTGGTGCGGTTCGCCAGGCCGTCCTTGAACGCCTTGTCCAGCCGGCCGAGGCGGGCGACCAGGGCGTCGGTGTTTCGGCTGTAGTCGGCCGCGTGGTCGGGATCGGCCTTCTCCAAGGCCTTGCCCACGCCGCTTGCGACCTCCGCGTACCTGACCGGGTCGAGCCAGATGTGCGGGTCGGCCGCCGCGTCCTCGCCACTGTGCTCGTGGCCTTCCTCCGCGTGGCTGTCCCCGCCGCCGTGCTCGTGGCCTTCGTGGCTGTGCTCGCCGCCGTGGTCGTGGCCGGACGAGGTGCCGTGGCTCTCCAGCTCGGTGAGGGCGGCGGCGTCGACCTTGTTCCTCACCTCGGCCACCTTGACGGCCTCGTCCACCGCGGGCTGCAGGCCCTTCAGGTACACGACCAGTCCGGCGTCGCTGAGCTCGGCTGTCTGGCGGGGGCTGATCTCGAGGTCGTGCGGCTCGACGCCCGGTTCGGTGAGATCGGAGACGCTGACGTGGCGTCCGCCGATCGTCTTCACCAGGAACTCCATGGGGTAGAACGACGCCACCACGGCGAGCCTGCCGTCCTCGCTGCGACCGAGGGCGGAGCCCGTGGGCGGGCAGCCGGCCAGGGTGGCGAGGCCGATGGTGACGGCCCCCGCGGCAGCGGTGGTGCGGATGAGACGGCGACGTACGTTCATGACAGTCATTTTCAACAAAGGTGGAAACGATTGTCAACAAGAACCGGGCGAGGCCGGGGTTCCCCGGCGATTTCTCGCATCTGTCGAGGGCACAGCCCCGTGCCCCCCGATTTGGTGTGAGGGGTGCGCCCGCCGGTAATCTGAGGTATTCGCTGGGCAGGATCCCGGCGGAACCCACCATCACCGCTTCGTCGTATGAAGAGAGCACCGTGGCCGCCGACAAGATCGACACCATCGTCAGCCTGAGCAAGCGCCGTGGCTTCGTCTATCCGTGCAGTGAGATCTACGGTGGTCAGCGGGCCGCCTGGGACTACGGGCCGCTGGGCGTCGAACTCAAGGAGAACATCAAGCGCCAGTGGTGGCGCTCCATGGTCACCTCGCGCGACGACGTCGTCGGTCTCGACTCGTCCGTGATCCTGGCTCGCGAGGTCTGGGAGGCGTCCGGCCACGTCGCCACCTTCACCGACCCGCTCACCGAATGCACCTCCTGCCACAAGCGGTTCCGTGCGGACCACCTCGAGGAGGCGTACGAAGCCAAGCACGGCCACATGCCCGCGAACGGTCTCTCGGACGTCAACTGCCCGCACTGCGGCAACAAGGGCGCGTTCACCGAGCCCAAGCAGTTCTCCGGCCTGCTCGCCACGCACCTCGGCCCGACGCAGGACTCGGGCTCGGTCGCCTATCTGCGCCCCGAGACGGCGCAGGGCATCTTCACCAACTTCGCGGCGGTGCAGCAGACTTCGCGCAAGAAGCCGCCGTTCGGCATCGCGCAGATGGGCAAGTCGTTCCGGAACGAGATCACGCCGGGCAACTTCATCTTCCGTACCCGCGAATTCGAGCAGATGGAGATGGAGTTCTTCGTCAAGCCGGGCGAGGACGAGAAGTGGCACGAGTACTGGATGCAGGAGCGCTGGAACTGGTATCGCGACCTGGGTGTCCAGGAGGCCAACATCCGGTGGTACGAGCACCCGAAGGAGAAACTCTCCCACTACTCGAAGCGCACGGCTGACATCGAGTACCGCTTCAACTTCGGCGGCACTGAGTTCTCCGAGCTGGAGGGTGTCGCGAACCGTACGGACTTCGACCTCACCGCTCACTCCAAGATGTCCGGGCAGGACCTGTCGTACTTCGACCAGGAGGCCGGCGAGCGCTGGACCCCGTATGTGATCGAGCCCGCGGCCGGTGTCAACCGGGCCATGCTCGCCTTCATGCTCGACGCCTACACCGAAGACGAGGCGCCGAACGCCAAGGGCGTCATGGAGAAGCGCACCGTCATGCGGCTCGACCCGCGCCTGGCTCCGGTGAAGGTCGCGGTGCTGCCGCTCTCCCGCAACCCGCAGCTCTCGCCGAAGGCGAAGGGGCTGGCGGCGGACCTGCGCAAGCACTGGAACATCGAGTTCGACGACGCGGGTGCGATCGGCCGCCGCTACCGCCGCCAGGACGAGATCGGCACACCGTTCTGCGTCACCGTCGACTTCGACACCCTTGACGACAACGCGGTGACGGTGCGCGAGCGCGACACGATGAAGCAGGAGCGGGTGTCGCTGGACCAGGTCCAGGCGTACCTGGGCGGCCGCCTGCTCGGCTGCTGAACCGCGCACCGCGACGGTGGTGCCGGGCCCGCGCCCGCGGGCCCGGCACCACCGTCGCAGTGCGCGGGGCGGGCGGCCCTGCTGGTCTCGGTTCCGGCCGCCGGGTCTTCAGTGGCCGTCCCGGGCCGGGCGGTATCGGTGTATTGCGGTCGCCGGACAGGGGTGGCCATCACCGTCCGGACGGGGCCGCGGGCATGATCGCCCGCCGGCCCGACGGTTACGGTCTGAGGCCGCGGAGCACCAGGGCCGTGACCGCCTCATACGCCGTGGTGATCTCGGGTGACGTCCACTCCGCGGCGTACGCCGGATCGTGGAAGCGGTTCGTGGCGTCGAAGACCGCTCGTGCCTCCGTTGTGTAGTCGTCGCCGTCCGGGGCTCTGAACGTGCCTTGTTCGTGGCCGTCCTGGAGGATGCGCGCGAGCTGGTCGACCAGGTCGGCGATATGGCGTTCGACGACCGAGCTGCTCTCGCAGATCAACGCCATGTATGTGGCGAAGAGTTCGGGGTCGTCTCCCGCCTTGTGCCGTTTGGCGGCGAAGAGTTCGCAGAGCCAGTGCTCGAGCCGCGTCTCCGCCGGCCCCGGTCCGGTTGCCGTCGAGGACAGCGCCTCGGACGTCCGGTTCAGCCAGCGCTCGGTGACGGCCTCCCGAAGGGCGGCCTTGCTCGGGAAGTGGCGGTAGACGCTGCCGTGGCTGACCCCCAGGGCGCGCGCGACATCGACGACCGTGGCCTTGGCCGGGCCGTAACGGCGGAGCACTTCCTCGGTTGCTTCGAGGATGCGGGCTGGTGTCAGCGTCTCCGGCGCCATCGGGTCCCTGCGGCCTCTTTCCGTCCTCGAGCCCGGGAGCCCGGGCGTCCTGTGGTGTCCCGCTGCCGGGATTTCACCATCGTCGGGATCTCACCATCGCGTCACGTCTCGCTGTCGAGGTGAGCCATCTGGGAGGCAGGGTAGCGTTCGCCCGCGGCGGCCCCGGCGGGGACTGCGGTCTCGATGGCGGCCAGATCATCGGCGCTCAGGGTGAGGTCGAGCGCGCCGAGTGCCTCGGCCAGCCGGTCGCGGCGGCGGGCCCCCACCAGCGGGACGATGTCCCGGCCTTGGGCGAGCACCCAGGCGATCGCGGTCTGCGCAACCGTGGCGCCGCGGTCGTCGGCGACCTTGCGGAGCGCTTCCACCAGATCCAGGTTGCTGTCGAGATTGTCGCCGCTGAAGCGCGGACTCATGCCGCGGAAGTCGTTCGGCGCCAGCCGGCGGTCGCGGCTCCAGTGACCGCTGATCAGACCGCGGGAGAGCACGCCGTACGCCGTGACGCCGATGCCCAGTTCGCGGCAGGTGGGCAGGATGTCGTCCTCGATGCCGCGGGAGATGAGCGAGTACTCGATCTGGAGGTCGGAGACCGGCGCCACCGCCGCGGCGCGGCGGATGGTGTCCGAGCCGGCTTCGGACAGCCCGATGTGGCGCACCTGCCCGGCCTCCACCGCCTCCGCGATGGCACCGACCGTCTCCTCGATCGGAACGTCGGGGTCGACTCGGGCGATGCGGTAGATGTCGATGTGGTCGGTGCCCAGTCTCCGCAGCGAGTACGCGAGAAAGTTCTTGACGGCGGCCGGGCGGCCGTCGTAGCCCGACCAGCCGCCCTCCGCGTCGCGCAGAGCGCCGAACTTCACGCTGATCACGGCCCGTTCGCGGCCCTGGGAGCTGCTGCCGAGCGCCCGGCCGATCAGCATCTCGTTGTGCCCCATGCCGTAGAAGTCGCCGGTGTCGAGCAGGGTGACGCCCGCATCGAGAGCCGCATGGATGGTGGCGACCGACTCCTTCTCGTCGGCGTCGCCGTAGAGGGCGGACATGCCCATGCAGCCGAGGCCGAGAGCGGAGACCTGCGGTCCGTTCGTTCCGAGGATGCGGTTCTGCACGGGGGACTCCTTCGGGCGTGCGGCTTCAGGTGACTGGCAGCGGCGCTGCCCTGTCAGCGTGACACATGGGATGACAGATTTCAATATCTGTCATCCCATGGATGTCCGCACGAGCGCGCTGCCTCAGGCCACCGTGCGCGGCAGCCGCAGACTCATCACCATGGTCAGCGCCACCGCCCCCACCTGTGCGATCAGCGTGGCCGCCAGAGCGTCCCGCATCCCCAGGGGGCCGATCAGGGCCAGGAACAGCGAGCCGAGCGTCGCCACTCCAAGCGCCAGGCTGGACTGCTGTGTGGTGACCATGACGCCGCTTCCCACCCCGGCCTGCTCGCCCGGCACGTCCGCCAGCACGATCCGGAACAGCACCGGGAGTTGGAGCCCCTGTCCGAAGCCGGCCAGCGCCACCCCCGGCAGCAACTGCCAGAAGCCCAGGCCGTCCCAGTCCCGCAGCGCCGCCGTCACCAGCAGCGCGAGCCCGGCAGCCTGGACCAGGCCGCCCGCCGTCACGATCCGGCTGCCGTAGCGGCCCACCAGCCGCGGTCCCATCAGCGAGGCGGCGAAGAACGTCACGGCCATCGGCGCCAGCGCCATGCCCGCGTCCACCGGGCTCAGGCGCCGCCCCTGCTGCAGCGCGACCGCCATGACGAACATGAAGCCGCCGAAGCCGAACGCGAACGGCAGCATCATCCCCAGGCCCCGGCGCAGTCCGGCCAGCGCGAACATGCTCGGCGGAACCAGCGGCGTACGCCCCTGCCGATCCGCCCTTCGCTCCACTGCCCAGAACGCGCCCGCCGTGAAGGGGAAGGCGGCCAGCGAGACCCACGTCCACAGCGGCCAGCCCGCCGCGCGGCCCTCCGTCAGCGGCATCAGCAGCGCCACCAGCGAGAGGGCGAGCAGCGCGGTGCCGGAGCCGTCGACCGGAGCGGGCCGTTCGGAGCGGGTCTCCGGAACCGTACGGCTCGCGAGCGCCAGGCCCGTCAGCACCACCGGCACATTGACCAGGAAGACCGAACGCCAGCCCGTACCGGCGATGTCCGCCGACACCAGCGCACCGCCCAGGATCTGCCCCGCGACCATGGACAGGCCGCCCGTCGCCCCGTACAGGCTGAGGGCCCGGCCACGCCGCCTGCCGGTGGTGGTGGCGTGGACGGTGGCCAGCACCTGCGGCAGCATCAGTGCCGCCGCGGCTCCCTGCGCGACCCGGGCCGCGACCAGCGTCCCGGCGTGCGGAGCGAGACCGCAGGCGAGCGAGGTCAGGCCGAAGGCCGCCATGCCGACGACGAAGAGCCTGCGTCGGCCGAACATGTCGCCCAGCCGTCCGCCGAGCACGAGCAGGACGGCGTACGCCACGCCGTAGCCCGCCACCACCAGCTCCAGCATCGCGGGGCCGGCGCCGAGTTCCCGGTCGATGGACGGCAGGGCCACATTGACGATGAAGAAGTCGATCAGCGGCAGGGAGGCGCCCAGCAGCACCGTGGCGAGCCCGAGCGGGCCCAGTGCGGGCGTGGCGCCGCCGTGGGCTCCTCGTCCGGGCGCGCTGTCGCCCGTGCCGGGGCGGGCCTGCGCCTGTGCGGTCCCCGGGTCGGTGCCCCGGTGACGGACGCGCGGGAGGATCTCGGCCCGCGAAGCCGGTGCGGTGGGCGGGGGAGCGATGTCGTTTCGTGTCGTCGGTTCGGTCACGCTCCCGACGATGCACCGGGCCTGAGAGGGGTACCAGAGTCCCTTTATCCTGGTACCCGCACTACCTGGCAACCGGCTGAGCGCCGGAGCAAACTGTAGCCATGAGCCTCCCCGCGCGGCAGTCCTCAGCCGTCCCTTCGGCAGCCGTCCCTTCGGCCTCCCGCAACCCCGCCGCGACCACCACCGTGGCATCCGGCCCCGCGGAGGCGGCACGCGGTGCCGACACCGTACGCCGCAGCGAGCTGGCCGCCTTCCTCCGCAGCCGCCGCGAGCGGATCACCCCGGAGCAGGTCGGGCTGCCCCGCGGCCCGCGCCGCCGGACCCCCGGGCTGCGGCGCGAGGAGGTCGCTCACCTCTCCGCGGTCGGGGTCACTTGGTACACCTGGCTCGAACAGGCCCGGGACATCCACGTCTCCGTCCAGGTCCTCGACGCGCTCGCCCGTGCTCTGCAGCTCGACCCCAGCGAGCGCAGCCATCTCTTCGCCCTCGCCGGAGCCACGGATCCGGACCCCGCCAGCGAGTGCGCGACCGTCCCGCCGTCGCTGCGCATGATGCTGGAGCATGTGGAGCCCTATCCGGCGTGCGTCCAGAACAGCCGGTACGACATCCTCGCCCACAACCGCACGTACGGCCGTCTGCTCTGCGACCTCGACAGCCTCCCGTACCAGGACCGGAACTGCATGTGGCTGGCGTTCACCAGCCCGGAGTGGCGGGCCGCGCTCGTGGACCGGGACGAGACGATCCGGCTGATGGCGGCCAAGTTCCGCGCCTCGATGGCCGAGCACATCGCCGAGCCGGCGTGGAAGGCGATGCTCAAGCGGCTGCAGCAGGCTTCGGGCGAGTTCCGGGAGCTGTGGGAGAGGCACGAGGTGGTCCGCACGATGGGCAGCAGGACCAAGCGGTTCCGCAACGCCGACGTCGGGCTGCTGCACCTCGAGCACACCGACCTCTGGCTCGGTCCGCGCCACGGCCCGCGGCTGGTGACCTATCTCCCCGCGGACGCCGAAACCGGCGAACGGCTCAAACGGCTTCTGGCACTCGCCCGCGCGAACGAGGAGGCGGCCCGTCGCGGGGCCGTGGAGGAGGCGGAGGAACCGAGCGCCGCGGGTGGGGGGACCGAGCAGCGCCCCGCGGCCATCGCCGGACCGGCCACACCGCTCTAGCTGTATTGACCTGGAGCGTTGTTTGCGCGGCTGATCGGTGGGTGGCCTCCGAGTGCGGTGTGGCACCGGTGATGGTTGTAGCTGTGCAGAAAGCTG